>JAKSJY010000015.1 GCA_024402025.1 Bacteroidales bacterium | reverse complement strand
CCATCAAGTTCGCCCACGAGGAAATCAAGAAGCACTGCCGCGTCCAGAAGGAACTTATGGCGGAGCTCGGGACCGATGTCAACAAGCGTGACTATCCGCACGACCTCGAGGATGAAGACCTCAAGAAGGCCGTTCACGATTTCTGCTACGACAAGTGCTACGCACTCGCGAAGAGCGCAAAGCCCAAGCACGAGAGGGAGGACGGTTTCGAGGCCATCAAGGAAGAGTTCATCGCGACCATCCCCGAGCCCCAGACTTCCGAAGAGAAAGATGAATACGACCAGAAGGTCATTCTTGCAGGCCGCTATTTCGGCAACGAGCAGAGAGAGGCCATGCGCAATATGATACTCGACGAGCATATCCGTCTGGACGGACGCGTATGCAACGAGGTTCGCCCCATCTGGTGCGAAGTGAACTATCTGCCCTGCGCGCACGGAAGTGCAATCTTCACCCGCGGTGAAACACAGTCCCTTGCGACCGTGACCCTCGGAACGAAGATGGATATGAAGGAGATGGACGAAGTCCTCATCCAGGACGACCAGCAGTTTGTCCTCCACTACAACTTCCCTCCGTTCGCAACCGGCGAGGCCAAGTCGCAGAGGGGCGTGGGACGCCGCGAAATCGGCCACGGCAACCTCGCGATGCGCGGTCTCAAGGCCGTTATGCCTATGGCTCCCGAGAACCCCTACGCGGTACGCGTGGTTTCCGACATCCTCGAGTCCAACGGCTCGTCCTCAATGGCATCCGTATGCGGCGGCTGTCTCGCGCTGATGGATGCGGGTGTCCAGATAAAGAAACCGGTTGCCGGCGTGGCGATGGGACTCATCACCGATGCCCAGCACCCCAATGACAGATATGCAATCCTTACCGATATCCTCGGAGACGAGGACCATCTCGGAGATATGGACTTCAAGGTAGTCGGCACCGCCGACGGCATTACCGCCACCCAGATGGATATCAAGGTGGACGGCCTCAGCTATGACGTTCTCGAGCAGGCTCTCGAGCAGGCGCGTCAGGGCCGCATCCACATCATGGGCGAAATGCTCAAGACCATCCCCGCACCCCGTGAGGACTACAAACCCTTCGTTCCCCGCATCGAGCAGATCCGCGTTCCTGCGGAATTCATCGGAGCCATCATCGGCAAGGGCGGCGAGACCATCCAGAAGATTCAGAAGGAGACAGGCACCACCATCACCATCGATGAGCAGCCTATCCCAGGCACAACTATGACCGAAGGCGTCGTAGATATCGCATCCACCGACGGAGAGGCAATGAAGAAGGCCCTCGACTGGATCAAGGGCATCTGCGCTGTTCCCGAGGCCGGAACGGTATATCACGGAAAGGTTGTCAGCATACTTGAGTTCGGCGCCTTCATCGAGATTCTCCCCGGAAAGGAAGGACTCCTGCACGTAAGCGAAATCGCCTGGACCAAGACCGAGAAGGTCGAGGATGTGCTGAAAGTCGGCGACGAGGTGGATGTCAAGCTCCTCGAGATTGATGCCAAGACCGGGAAGATGCGTCTTTCGATGCGCGCGCTGACCGAGAAGCCCGAAGGTTATGTGGAGCCCGAGCGCAGACCCCGCCCCGAGCGCGGTGACCGCGGACCCCGCAGAGACGACCGCCACGGCGATCGCGGACCCCGCAGGGATGACCATCGCGGACCCCGCCCCGAGCGTGGCGACCGCGGACCCCGCAGGAATTTCGGCTCCCACAGCGAAGCCCCGGCCCCCGAGGCCGATGACTTCAAGGAGCCCGTGGAAGAAATCTTCTAGTCCGCTTTGAAGCTTCTTTTCATAACTGATTACACGGAGCAGTTTGCTTACAGACTGCTCCGTGGTATTATAGACTATTCGTCAAACACGGAGCCGTGGGTGGTATGCAAGATGCCCGCGGACTACAAGCGTCAGCTCGGCATCAAGGGCGTTGTGAAATGGGCCTTGAAGTGGAAGGCTGACGTGGTCATCGGGCAGTTCAGCCCGGACGACGACGTGACCCTGTTCCGGAAGAACGGAATCGTGGCCCTCGCGCAGGACTACATCAACAAATTCGACACCATCCCCAACATCACGGCCGATTACCAGAGAACGGGCGAGATGGCCGCCGACCATTTCCTGTCCAGAGGCTTCCAGCATTTCGGATTCTTCGGATACAACGGAGTGTGCTGGTCGGACGAGAGACGGGACGGATTTCTCGGACGCCTGAGACAGGCCGGCTACAAGGACAGGGTCCACGTTTAGGACAGACCGCGCATAGACAATCTCTGGTACTACGAGCAGACCGGATTGTCGGAATGGATAATGTCGCTTCCCAAGCCTATTGCAATAATGGCTTGCGATGACAACCAGGGAAATATTCTCCTCGAGGCCTGCAACTCCTGCGGAGTCAAGATTCCGTATGACGTGGCCATAATAGGCGTGGACAATGACGAGGTGCTCTGCAACCTCTCCGACCCTTCGCTCTCGACCATCAACGTCGGCATCGAGAGGGGTGGTTACGAAGCGGCGGCAATGGCGGAGAAGATGGTCCGCGACCCCTCTTACGAGGGCGAGGACATAGTGCTTCATCCTCTCAACATTGTGAGCAGGCTTTCCACTTCGGTCTTCGCCACCAAGGATCAGACCGTGTTCAACGCCCTGCAGTTCATCCACGCCAACATTGACCGGCGCATCGATGTTTCGGATGTGCTGGACTATATCCCCATGTCCCGCAGACTGCTCGAGCAGCGTTTCAAGGCCGCTACCGGCGAGACCATCTACAAGTACATAATTGCGCAGAGAATGGAACGTTTTGCGCAACTTTTGATATCCACAAACGACCCTGTTTCTGACATCGCAATGAAGCTGGATGAGCCTGATACAAAGAGCATTGCGCGCCGTTTCAAGGCAATAAAAGGATGTACTCCCTCAGACTTCAGAAAAAAAGAATTGCGTAAATTGGGAGTTTAATTACGCAAATTAATCACCTTTCATTTATTTTAATGGATAACTTTGTAGCGTTGTAAACCATTTAATTTTCAATGCTGCTAGGTATAGACATTGGTGGAACCACCATTAATTTCGGTCTTGTAGAGAATTCCGAGGTTGTAGGAAAGAAGTGTGTGCCGTCATTCTCAAAAGGCTCTTCTCTGCCTCAGACGCTGGATTATCTCGTTTCACGGATAGATGAAATCATCACTCCTGACGTAAAGTCCATAGGCATTGGCGTGCCTACGATTGTTGACCCCGTAAACGGTGTCGTGTACGATGCCGCGAATATCCCGAGTTGGACGGAAGTCAGGTTGAAGAGTTTTCTCGAGAGCAGGTATGGCATTCCCGTGCAGGTCAACAATGATGCCAACTGTTTTGCTCTGGGGGCATACGCAAAGGTTCGCAATTCCTGCCGTGTTCTCGTCGGTGTGACGCTGGGCACCGGTACAGGTGTGGGAATCGTGACGGAAGGGAAGATTTTTTCCGGGTCATTCTGCGGAGCCGGTGAAATTTCCACCTTGCCGTATCTGGATGCTACCTACGAGGATTATTGCTCATCAAAATTTTTCATAAATAAAGGGTTGGGTTGTAAAGAAACAGCGGATGCCGCTTTTTCCGGCGACATCCGCGCTGTTTCGGTGTTCAAGGAGTTCGGTGCCCACATGGGTGCCCTGTTGTCGGTTGTGATGTACGCCTATGATCCCGGGTGCATAGTACTCGGGGGTGGTGTATCGAACTCTTTTTCACTTTTCAGGGATTCGATGATGGATTCGCTGAGAAAATCCTTCTGCTATGCAAGGCCTCTGAACAATCTTGAAATAACCGCAATGCCGCAGGAGGAGATTGCTCTTCTCGGTGCTTCATTACTGTAACGCATATGAAACTGTTGACTGTACTGGCGATTATTCTTTCGTCTTGGACGATGTCCCGTGAAGGGTCTTCCGAGACTTATCAGGTCGAGGTCCCCTGTACCGTGGCCGGAGCTCTCAATGCCGCAGGGTATTTCGGGAATTCCGTTCTCGAGGGAACCGCATACCGCGAGGTGTCGAAAGACATTTTCGACGACACTTGGAATTTCGAGACGACTTTCGAGGCTGATCCCCGCAATTGCAATGTCCTCAAGTTCGAAGGACTGAACTTCTATGCCGATATTTTCGTGAACGGCACGAAGATTGCGGCTTCCGATACTACTTACGGTGTATTCTGCGTGCGCGAGTACGATATTACCTCTCTCGCCCGGAAGACCAACACTCTCAAGGTCAGTCTCCGCCGTGCGCAGAAGGGTGATTTGAACGCAGGCTACGTCGACTGGAATCCCAGACCGCTTGACGAGAGTATGGGCATTGTCCGTCCCGTCAGTTTGATTTCAACGCCGGACGTGGAAGTTCAGGATGTTTTCGTAAAGCCTTTGGTCGATGCTTCAGACCTTTCGAAGGCTTCCGTGGAGGTTCGTACGACGCTTGTGAACCGCAGGGATGCGAAGGTGTCCGGGAAACTCGAGGCCGGCTGCGAAGGCTGTTCGTTCAAGCGCAACGTGACCCTTCTTCCCGGTGAGACCGTCGAGATAGTGGAGGTGCGCAGGGTGGAGAATCCCAGGATATGGTGGAGCCGTGATCTTGGTACTCCTGAGATGTACGATATGGACGTGAAGTTCGTTTCCGGCATTAAAGTTTCCGATTCGAAATCCGTCCGTTTCGGATTGCGCTCGATTGAAGGTGTCATCGATGAAAACGGCCACCGCCAGTTCATCCTCAACGGAAAGAAGGTGCTTGTGAAGTCCGGCGGTTGGGCTGACGACATTTTTATGCAGGACACTCCCGAAAGCTTGAGGGCCCAGGTGGAACTGACCTGCAATATGGGACTTAACTCCATACGTTTCGAGAATATATGGGGAAAGACTGATGAGATTTACTCGCTCTGCGACGAGTACGGACTTATGGCTCTTGTAGGCTGGAGCTGCCAGTGGGAATGGGAGGACTATTGCGGTCTGCCGGAGTCCCACGGATACGGATGTATCAACGACCCTCGCAGCGAGACTCTCGCCCTGCGTTATTTCGAGGACCAGGTCAGGTTCCTCCGCAACCATCCCTCGGTCATAGGGTGGATGACGGGTTCGGACAGGATTCCCAACCCGCGTCTCGAGGAAGGGTATCTCAAGATTTACCGCGCCCTTGACTACAGGCCCTACGTGAACAGTGCGAAGAGCCAGACAAGCAAGGTGTCAGGACTCTCCGGAACGAAGATGGAAGGGCCCTACGAGTATGTAGGTCCCGACTACTGGTATATTGACAAGCACATCGGAGGGGCTTTCGGTTTCAATTCCGAGACCGGAATCGGTGCAAACATCCCTCAGATAGAGTCTCTCTTCCGACTTGCTGGAAAGAAGGTCCTGAGTTGTACAGACCCCGTTCTGGATTACCACTGCACGGCCTCCAGTTCGGCGATGAACAGTACAAAGGTTCTCAACGAGGTCGTTGCGGGACTTTACGGCGCCCCCGAGGATTTCGAGGATTTCGTAAAGAAGGCCCACGCGGTGGACTATGACGGAACCCGCGCGATGTTCGAGGCTTTCCGCTGCAATGTCCCCAACACTACGGGAATCGTGCAGTGGATGCTCAATTCGGCCTGGCCTTCGCTTTACTGGCAGATGTATGACTGGTATCTCGTACCTACTGCAGGGTATTACGGGACCCAGCAGGGATGCAGGCCCGTGCAGCTTGTCTACAATTATGCAGACCACAAGGTTTATGCGGTGAACGGGACTCCGGAGGCTGTCGGCGCAGAGGCGTCCATGAAAGTATATGATGCAAACTGCTCGCTTGTCCGCAGTGAGAATATTTCCCTCAGCGTCGAGCCCCGCTGCCCGAAGGCAGTGTTCGACAACATCCAGGGACCTTGTTTCGTCGCTCTCGAAATAAACGGAGAACACAACTTCTATTGCGTTCCCGAAAAGAACAACATATATGACTGGAAGAAATCCAACTGGTATATAAGTCCTATTTCGGAGTATTCCGACCTTTCGTTCGTTTCCGCACTCCCCGAGGCCTGTGTTTCGATGACGGCCCGCAGGACGGATGCCGGATACGAGGTTGCTCTTACCAACGGATCTCCGGTCATTGCATATCTGAATATCCTCAAGGCTTTGTCCGCGGACGGCAATCTCGTCCCTGCGGTACTTTGGTCGGAGAACTTCGTTTCCCTGACTCCCGGCGAGACAAGGACTGTGGAATGCACCCTTCCCGAAGGATGCGGGGAAGTGGAAATAGTTGTTGACGGATGGAATTTGAAGAAATGATGAAACGTTATTCAGGCATACTGCTGCTTTTTCTTCTTGCAGCACCGGCATTTGCCCAGACGGCTCAGGAACTGGACCGCGACAAGAGCAAATATGCTACGTACAACTTCGACAAGGACGACCAGTACACGGAGCAGAACCCCTACGCGACGGTAAGCGTATGTCAGCCCAAGGGCAGGAAAGTGAAGAATGTCATCTTTATGATCGGTGACGGTATGGGTTATGAGCAGGTAGCCTGCGGATGGGTGCTGAACGGCGGGAAACTCAATATGGACGCGATGCCTTATTCAGGCACTTCCCGCACCTACGCCCTCGACAAGCTTGTTACCGACTCCGCGGCCGGTGGCTCTGCTCTCGCAACCGGGAACAAGACCACTTACGGATATATTGCCAGCAACCCCGACGGCAGCCCGGCAGAGTCGGTCCTGAAATACGCTCAGGGAAAGGGAATGAAGACGGGAGTAGCCGTCACCTGCCGAATAAATGACGCGACTCCGGCAGGCTTCTGCTGCAACAGCGTGAAGCGTTCGATGGAGGCTGAAATCGCCGCCCAGTATGTCGACAGCGGAGTCGATTTCATCTCGGGAGGCGGTCTCCATTTCTGGAGGGGACGCGAGGACGGACGCGACCTCATCGGGGAGATGTAGGCGAAGGGATATACTTTCGTTGCGACTCCGGCGGAAATCGCCGCCGCCCGGGGCACGAAGATCCTTGCCCTCTTCGATGAATACGAACTTCAGGATGCAGTGAGCCGCGGACCGGTGCTTGAAGACTGCACGATGAAGGCCATCGAGGTACTTGACAACAGGAACGGGTTCTTCCTTATGGTGGAAGGCTCGATGATAGACGATGAATGCCATCGCCATAAGATAGGTCCTATGGCGGAGGAACTGTTTGATTTTGACAGAACCGTAGGAAAGGTTCTCGAGTGGGCGGAGAAGGACGGACAGACTCTTGTCGTAGTTACTGCGGACCACGCCACGGGCGGACTTACGCTCCTGAGAGGAAGTCTTGAGAACAGGGAGGTCAAGGTCAATTTCTCTACGGGCGGACATAACAGCATATTCGTTCCCGTATTCTCTTACGGCCCCCAGGCGGAGAAATTCGCCGGAGTCCACGAGAATTCCGAGATAGGTCAGATTGTACGTGAAATCCTCAGCGGAAAGAAATAATGAAACTCATTGCCATACTGGCTGCGGCCTTGATCAACATCATTCCCTCACCTGTTGAGATGCAGGTGAAGGACGGCTGTTTCAAACTCGGCCCCGAGACTTCGTTCTGCGTATCGGATTCTCAGGCGCTTGGAGTTGCCGAATTCATGTCTTCCAAACTTTCGGCTTCCACGGGATTCCGCCTTCCCGTGTCGGAGTGCGGAAAGGGAGACATTGCCCTCGTCCTGGACCCTGAGAGCGGTCTGCCCCGCGAGGGATATACTCTTGAGGTTACAAAGGACAGGGTGGTTGCCACCGCACCTGATGCTGCGGGTCTTTTCTATGCCATGCAGTCCTTCCTCCAGCTGCTGCCGCCGTGCGCCGACAGCCGCGTGAAGGTGGACCTTAAAACCTGGACGGCTCCCTGCGTATCCATCAGGGACTATCCCCGTTTCGGGTGGAGAGGCTTCCACGTCGATCCCTGCCGTCATTTCATGACCGTCGAGGAGACGAAGCGTCAGATCGATATGCTTTCCGAGTATAAAGTCAACGTGATGCACTGGCATCTTACCGATGACCAGGGATGGCGTATCGAAATCAAGAAATATCCGCGCCTGACCGAGGTCGGAGGATGGAGGACCGAATTCGACGGTTCCGTCCACGGCGGATTCTATACCCAGGAGGAAATCAGGGACGTTGTGGCTTACGCCGCAGAGCGTTTCGTCACCATAGTCCCCGAAATCGAAATGCCCGGGCATTCGTTTGCGGCAATCCGTGCGTATCCCTGGCTTTCCTGCCTGAATGTTCCCGTGTGGGATTTCGGTGTATGGGGGTCCCCGGACATCGTGCTCTGTCCGGGAAGCGAGAGGGTGTTCCGATTCCTCGATGACGTTGCAGCCGAAGTGTCGGCGCTTTTCCCGGGAGAGTATTTCCACATCGGGGGTGATGAGTGCCAGAAGACAAAATGGAAGGAGTGCGACGCCTGTCAGGCAAGAATCAGACAGGAAGGTCTTGTTTCCGACGAAGAGGGCACTGCCGAGGAGAAACTCCAGAGCTATGCCGTGAAGAGGATGGAGGGCATACTTGCAAAATACGGGAAGAAACTCATCGGATGGGATGAAATCCTCGAGGGAGGTCTCAGCCCGAATGCTGCGGTGATGTCCTGGAGAGGAGAGAAGGGCGGCATCAAGTCGGCTCTCGCGGGCCACTGCGTAGTGATGACCCCGAGCCACGACGGACTGTACCTCGACCATTTCCAGGGAGACCCCAAGGTCGAGCCCGTTTCCATCGGAAATTACACAACTCTTGAGAAAATCTACGGATACAACCCCGTCCCCGAGGTTCTCGTACAGAACGGCAAGGCGGAATATGTAATTGGAGTCCAGGCCAATACCTGGTCGGAATATCTCTATTCCATTGCCCAGAGGGAATATATGATGTATCCCAGAATCTTCGCTCTTGCGGAGATCGCCTGGACCCCTCTCGAAAACAAGGACTTCAAGGATTTCTGCCGCCGTGTCGATGATGCGTGCCAGAGGGCGGATTATCACGGAATAAATTACCACATTCCTCTTCCCGAACAGGTGGGCGGCTCCTATGACAATGTTGTCTTTACCGACAAGGCTGTGCTCGAATTCAAGACTACGCGTCCGATGAGGATGGTCTATACCCTCGACGGCAGCGTTCCTACGGCTTCTTCGAAGCAGTACCGCAAGGCCCTCGAGTTCACTTCCGACGCGACGCTCAGGATTGCATCGGTCACCACGTACGGCAAGCTCAGTCCCGTACGGACCATCACCATCCGCAAGACGCTTCCTGCCAAGGCGGTGACCCCTTCCTTCACCGGGATAAGGGCCAGACGTGCCGACGGCAGGTTCATCACTCCTCAGGACTGCAAGGATGCGGTCTGGTATGAGGTCAAGGCGGGCACCCTCAGGGATTTGTCCAACCTCGAGAAACTGGACAAGAACATGCCTCCCAGCGTCAGGTTCTACGCTTCGAAGGCTGAAGCCTATTTCAGCGTTCCCGAAACCGGAGTCTATGTATTCTCATCGGATTGCGACCAGGTGTTCATCGACGGAGCCCTTGTCATCGACAATTCCGGAGAGGTCAAGAGGTTCTCGCGGCACGACGGCGGCGTAGCTCTCGAAAAGGGCTGCCACAGCGTCGAAGTCGTATTCATCAGCAATGTAATCGGGGGATGGACCTCTCTCAGAAACAAATCCGAGGTCTATATCCGTCCGGTTTCATCCGAAAAGTCACAATTAATATCAATTGTAAAATAAATTCATTTTCACTTAAAAAGAGTATCTATGAAACAGGTCTCAAAATTATTCTTGATGATTGCTCTCACTCTGGGCTTCGCGGCTCCGAGGGCATTCGCTGCACAGGATATCAATGTATCCGGTACAGTCAAGGATGCAAAGGGTGAGCCGGTCGTAGGTGCGGTTGTCGCTGACGCCGGCTACAAGGCTGTCGCTACTACCGACATCGACGGTGCGTTCTCTCTTGCTTCCTCTTCTTCAAGTATCAGTGTTTCCTGCTTGGGCTACGTCACAAAGACAGTGAAGGTTCAGGATGGTCAGAAGATCACCATCATCCTCGAGGATGATACCACACTGCTCGACGATGCAGTCGTAGTAGGTTACGCCGTACAGTCTAAGGCTAACCTCACAGGTGCCGTTGCCACAGTCGATGTAGGCAAGGGAATCGTGGGACGTTCCACTCCTGATGTCGGCCGTGGTCTCCAGGGTCTTGCAGCAGGTCTTTCCGTTACGGTCCCTGATGCCGAGGTCGGTTCCGATCCTTCAATCAAGATTCGTGGTGCCATCGGCTCCATCGAAGGCGGTTCGAGCCCTCTTATCCTCCTCGACAACGTCGAGATTCCTTCCATCCAGGTTGTGAATGCCGAGGATATCGAGAGCATCTCCGTCCTCAAGGATGCGGCTTCCACATCGATCTACGGTTCAAGAGGTGCATTCGGTGTCATCCTCCTTACTTCGAAGAAGGGAGCGAAGGCCGAGAAGGTTACCGTCAACTACAATGCTATCCTCTCCTGGCAGAATATGGCCAAGGAGCAGAGAATGGCTGAAGTCAACGGTATCAAGTATGCTCTCGATGCCAATGCCCGCAGCAAGGACAGCAAGCACACAGGCGTGAACTACGATTACGACGGAGTTACTGCTTTCTCCTACATCAGGGCCAATATGGATTCCTACCAGCGTTCGCTCGAATGGCAGGAGAAATACGGCGGCAAGATCGGTCCCAACGACCCTATGGTCTACGGACGTGACTGGTACTACAGCGGAGACGGTAACATCTACGGTATCCGTACCTATGACGTGTATGACTATATGGTTGCCGAATGGACTCCCAGCCAGCAGCACACCGCTTCCATCAACGGTATGATCGGCAAGACCACCTTCAACGTAGGTCTCGGTTATATCGACGAGTCCGGTATGATGAAGACCGCAAAGAACGACAGCTACCAGAAGTACAACGCTTCCGTAAAACTCGAGACCGAGGTAAAGAAGTGGTTGACGGTCCGTGCGGGAATTATGTACAACCAGAGGCAGAAGAACTATCCGTTCATCACTGACGATACTTCCTACAGCCCTTGGCTTTACCTCTACCGCTGGTCCTGCCTTATGCCTTACGGATATGACGAGATGGGCCACGAGCTTCGCGGACCTATTTCCGAGGCACGTCAGTCCAATACTGCAACCCGCCGCTACAACTATACCAACGTCAATGTCGGCGCTACCATCACTCCTCTCGAGAACTGGAATATCGTTGCAGACTACAGCTATTCGAACCAGGACTACATCATGACCCTTCCCGGAAGCATCTATTCCGGCGCGTCATACCGCGACACTCCTCAGCTTATGATTGACGAGGACGGCAACCAGGTTTACGTAAACTGGGACGGCAACGTCGTTCCTTCGACAGACCCGGATGCAATGCAGGCTTACTACTTCAAGTATCTTGATCCGTACGAGCCTACCAGCGACAACCGTTATTTCGCCCGTGAGCACGAGAACTCGTTCCGCCATACCTTCAACGGCTACACCGATTACTCCATCAAATTCAGGGATCACTCCTTCAAGGCGATGGTCGGTATGAACCTTACCACATACGACTATACCAGCCAGTTCACCAAGGTTATGAACCTTTCTGACTACCAGAATCCTCAGTTCGCCTTCGGTACCGGCGTATGGACAGGTGAAGGAAGTGCGGGTTGGGACAGCCAGCTCGGTTTCTTCGGCCGTTTGAACTACAACTACAAGGACAAATATCTCTTCGAGGCCAATATCCGTCGTGACGGTTCCTCCAAGTTCCCCAAGGCATTGAAATGGGCTTGGTTCCCTTCATTCTCCGGAGCATGGCGCGTCATCGAGGAGCCTTGGATGGCTTTTGCAAAGCCTTATGTATCCGCATTCAAGATCAGGGCATCCTGGGGTAGCCTGGGTGATCAGACCGTTTCTTCCTCTCTGTATATCCCTACCCTTTCGACTGGACAGACGGAATGGATTTCCAACGGAGCTCTCACAAGCTATGCATCCACTCCTTCGACCGTATCCGCAGGCATCACCTGGCAGAGGATTCAGACTACCGACATCGGTGTTGACGCACGCTTCCTCGACAGCCACGTAGGAGTCAGCTTCGACTGGTTCAACCGTGATACCAAGGATATGATCGTTCCTACCGACGGAGTCAACACCACCACCTTCGGCGCATCCGCACCTAAGGCAAACAACGGTTGGCTGCGTACCACGGGATGGGAACTCCAGATCGACGGAGACTATCGCTTCTCCAACGGACTCGGAATCAACGCTACCTTCAATCTTGCAGACGCAAAGTCCACCATTATGAAATACGGTGACACCAAGAGCCTCTCAAGCTGGTATGTCGGCAAGACATACGGTGAAATCTGGGGATTCGAGGTTGACCGCCTCTACCAGATGGACGATTTCGTACAGGATGAAAGCGGAAACCTCATCTATCGTGAACTGACAGCTGAGGATACCGACGATCCCAACTGTATCGGCAAGCTCGCATACATCCTCAAGCCCGGTCCCAACGGTGAGAAACCCGTTTACCAGGCATATTATCAGGGAGGTTCCTTCATCTATGGTCCCGGTGACGTCAAGTACAAGGACAAGGACGGTGACGGTAAACTTTCCTATGGCACCAAGACCACTGACGACCACGGTGACTGGAGCATCATCGGTAACGAGACTCCCCGTTTCGAGTACTCCCTCCGCCTCGGCGCGGACTGGAAGGGATTCGACATCTCCATCCTCTTCCAGGGCGTAGGCTCAAGGCAGATCTGGGGTAAGGGCCCTCTCTGTATCGCAGGTGACAACGTAGGTGACGGTGCAATGGCGGCAGCCATCGCTGACGACTACTGGACACCCGAGAACACCGACGCATTCTGGCCGGCAGCATATTCACTGAGCCGTTACAGCAACAGCGACTACAACTATATGCCTAATGACAGGTATATTCTTGATATGTCATACTTCCGTGTAAAGAACTTGACGGTCGGATACACTCTCCCCAGAAAGTGGATGAACGCAATCAATATCGAGAAAGTCCGTATCTACTTCACGGCGGAAAACTTCCTGACATTCGACAATCTACGCGGTCTGCCTATCGACCCCGAGTGCGTGACTGGAAAGAGTATGTGGGGATCCAACTATGCACAGGGCAATACAGGTTTCAACACTCCGGTGTTCAAGACTGTATCGGCAGGTCTTCAGGTAACTTTCTAACATAAGGAGGACACTACAATGAAAAAAATATTTTATGCATTTTTGACCCTTGCGCTTGTCTGCTCTTGCTCGGACCTGCTCGATCGTCCTGCACTTACCAAGGTTGCTGACGACGGCTTCTGGAGGGGAGAGGGCGACATCAGGCTCTACGCCAACGCATACTATCCCATTTATTTCGAGGGTTATGGTGTCGGCTGGGACCAGGAGTACGCTCCTGTACGCGGCGGTACCGGTTTCTGCGACGACTTCGTTTCCGAAAGCAAGCAGAGCAACTTCTCGAACAAGGTGCCTACTTCGTCCGGCTCGAGTTCCGAGTCCCGCAGCTGCTCGGAAGAGTACTACGGACCTTCCTGGGGCTTCGGACGCATACGCAAGACCAACATCTTCATTGACCGTCTGAAGGAAGTGGCACAGCCCAGGCTCAGCGAAGAGGCTTACGCCCATTGGCTTTCCGTAGCATATTTCTTCAAGGTTTACGAGTACTATGACCTCGTCAACGTTTACGGTGCGGTGCCTTATTTCGAGACAACTGTCCGCGACGATGACATGGACACAATGTACAAGGACCGCGACAACCGTCAGTTCGTGATGGACAAGGTTTACGAAATGAGCGAGTACATCCTTGAGAACATGCGTACGGATGACGGCGCGAACAATCTCAACCGTTACATCGCCGCAGGATTCATCTCCCGTTTCTTCCTCAACGAAGGAACCTGGCAGTACTACCATGCCGGCGAGGACTACTGCGACCAGGAACACGCAAAGAAGTATCTCGAACTTGCAGTTCGTGCAGGCGATCTGGTTATCGACAGCGGCAAGTGGTCGTTCGGTTCCAACTACAAGGACCTCTTCACTTCAGTCGATCTGAACGGCAATCCCGAGGTTCTTATGTACCGCCACTACGACGCGGGCCTCAGCATCACCCATTGCATCGGATCCTACAACAGCGGCTCCGAGAGCGGGTCAGGTGTCAACCTCGAGTTCATCAAGGCATATAACTGCAACGACGGTCTTCCTATGGAACTTTCCTCTGCTACCGATGCCGACGATCCTACCGAACTCAGCCTTGCGAAACTTGTCAAGAGCCGTGATCCCCGTTTCTTCGAGTCCTTCTACGACAGGGTCAACAAGTACTCTTCATCCCTCATCTACACCTACAAGTTCTGCGTGCGTTCCGCCCTCGACACATACTACGAGACTGGAACAGCTCCCAACGACTGGAAGGGTATGTTCAACTTCAGCGACGCTCCCATCATGCGTCTCGGCGAGGTTGTCCTCAACTGGATCGAGGCAAAGGCAGTGCTCGCCGAGATGGGTGGAGCCGCCATCACTCAGGAAGACCTCGACAAGTCCATCAACGGACTCAGGAGCCGTCCTCTTACTCCCGAAGCAATTGCAGCAGGCGTAAAGCAGACTCCCAAGCTCCTTATCGGCAGCGTCCCCAACGATCCCAAGCGCGACAAGGACGTTCCCGCCCTTATGTGGGAAATCCGCCGCGAGCGCAGAATGGAACTCTTCCACGAAGGCAACCGTATCAAGGACCTCCGCCGCTGGTACAAGCTTGACTATATGGACTATGACATCAATCCCGACAAGTATCTCGGACCTTGGGTCAATCTTGATGCTGAGTGCCAGGAATTCATGAAGTCAAGAGTCAACACCATCAAGGTACAGCATGCGGATGGCAGCATCGTTACCTACAACGGCAGCAACGCCGACCAGATGGAAGGATTCTATTGCGTGCGCAACGCCGTCAACCGCGAGACCTTCTTTGAACGTTCGTATATGGCTCCTGTAGGACAGCAGCAGATCAACGATTACAAGGAGCGCGGATACAAACTTACCCAGACGGAAGGATGGTGATGACAAGGTCCATAAAGGTGATTTTCGCCGTGCTTTTAGCCGGAGTGCTGGCCCTTTCCTGTGCAAAGGAGGAAGGGGCCCTCACCCCGACCAAGAAGAAGGCCGCGCAGGAAACGGGGGAGCAGGATCCTCCTGCCGAGGCAAGGCTTTGCCGCGCTGACTGTCTCGGACAGAAGCCTATGGTGATAGCCTACTACACGGAGAACTCTTCCGCAGTCCCGGACCCCAATTACGTAACCCATATCAATTTCGCTCACGGACGTTTCGTGAACACGAAGACAGGAGAGGGTGGCATCGTAATCGGGAAGGCCAACACCAATACGGACAACAGCAGTTACATAAACCTGCTGAAGAAGGTGCTTAAGCTCAAGGAAACCAACCCCAATCTCAAGGTTCTCCTTATGATCGGGGGATGGGGTGAGGCTGCAGACGGTTTCTCGATGATGGCACGAAGCGAAAAGGGTCGCGAGGATTTCTGCAAGTCTGTCAAGGACAAGTTGGACACCTACGGCCTGGACGGAGTGGACATCGACTGGGAGTATCCCGGCGGCGGACCTTCGACCAATGCCAAGAGCGACAAGGATGCCAAGAACTTCAATATCCTTCTCAAGGAGCTCCGTGAGACTCTGGGGGACACCAAGATAATCTCCTACGCATCCGCATCCAATGCAAAGTATTGCGATTTCAAGGGAGCGCTGCTTTATCTTGACTACGTGAATGTGATGACTTATGATATGGGGGAACCTCCGTACCACAATTCACCCCTGCACAAGAGCAGTACCTTCAACCAGTCCGGGTGCGACGACGCTGTCGAGAAGCACCGTCAGGCAGGTGTTCCGCTCAATCGCCAGAATCTGGGCGTGCCGTTCTACGGCCACGGCATCTCTCCCTATAAGGATGACGTGAAGTACAACGAGATGGACGCAATCTTCAAGTCGACCACCACTTACAAGGACAAGAACATCCGCAAGTGGGACGACGTCGCCAAGGTGCCTTATCTCGTGGATACAAGCGGAAAGATTCTGCTCGGATATGATGACGAGGAATCCGTAGCCTGCAAGGGCAGATTTGCGGTTGAAAAGAATATGCTGGGCGTGATGGTATGGGAATACCGCCACGATGATGCCAACCATAGTCTCATCCGTTCTCTCGTAAAGTCCGTTTACGGAAAAGAAACAGTATTAACCAATTTATAACCAATTCATTATTATTATGAAAAAGATTTTCTCATTTTTCGCAGCTGCAGCAATGCTTTCAATGGCATTCTCCTGCACAAAACCTGATCCGACTGATCCCAAGGATCCCACGGATCCTGTCGGGCCCACTCCTTCGGAGACGGCTATCACTGAAATCACCGCTACCCTCCAGGGCGCGGGCGTAAAGACCGTATGGGCAGAGGGTGATGTCCTCACCGTTTATGCCGTTACCGACGATGGTGATACGGATGCACAGTACACCCTTTCCGCAGGCGCAGGTACCGCTACCGGTACTTTCAAGGCTACAACCGGAGTCAAGGAAGGTGCAAAAGCATATTATGCAACGACCGGCACTCCCGATTTCGCTCAGCACAACACTTTCTCTTACACTCTCGAGGCCGAGCAGACCGATGCCAACCCCGTTTTCGGTACAACAACTGACGGCGGCAAGACTTACACGGTCAGCACTCCTCTCGCAGGCGTTGATCTCAAGATTACAGGTAAGGGAAATGCCGCAAGAATCGCTATCGAGGACAAGAACACCAACAACATCATCAACGGTAACGCTACCTTCAATGCAAAGACCGCAAAGTTCGCTATCAAGAACGGTTCCGCTTCGAAGAATACCGTTGCGAAGGCTTATCAAACAGTGGCTCTCTCTGAGACAGCTGCTTCCTTCATGATTGAGGTTCCCGAAGGAACCCTCGAGACAGGTGCTACCATCGTAGTCTACAATCCCGCCAACGGTGAGATCGGTAGGGCTGAAATCCCTGCACAGACACTTGCCAAGGGAACTCTTACCGCAGTCAACGTAGCTCTTGCAGCTTCTTCTTCAGTTGCTGACCTTTCCGCTGTTGAAAGTGCAAACTGCTATTTGATTACCGAACCCGGTACATACAAGTTCAAGACCGTCAAGGGTAACAGCGTTGAGAACGTAGGCTCTCCTGCTTCTGCTGAAATCATCTGGGAGACCTATGGAAATATGGACGAAGTTGCTGCCAACAGCGTCATCGCCGAGGTTTCTTATGCAAGTGATTACGTTACCTTCAAGACTCCCGACACTCTCAAGAAGGGTAATGCTCTCATCGCAGTCAAGGACGCTTCCGGAGTGATTCTCTGGAGCTGGCATATCTGGGTTATTGCAGATCAGGCTATCGCTGAAACCGACCTTGGTTACGGTGACGGGACACAGTTGATGAACTACAACCTTGGCGCACTCGGTGAGCCGGGCACACCTGAGAGCTTCGGTCTCGTATACCAGTGGGGTCGTAAGGATCCGTTCGTGGCAGGTGGTTCACTCGGACATTCTGACGTTGCAACAGTTGCAGGTACAGCCTGGACAGTAACCCCGGAAATGGCAAAGGTTTCCTCTGATTTTGCAACTCAGAATCCTACCGTATTCGTTAATGTAACCGGTTCCGATGGTTGTAAGGACTGGCTTGACCCTTCTGACGCTACAAGATGGTCTACTACCAAGGGAATGCACGATCCTTGCCCTGCAGGCTGGAGAGTTCCTTGCGCAGCTGATTCTCCTACATTCTTCTCAACAAGTCTTTCAATAACATCATCCAGCTTCGGTGAAGAAGATTCAGACTATACTTTCACCGTAAATAACAGTTACAAACTTCCTCTTGGTGGATCTATTGCTTATGGCGTAGATTCAGAAACTAGCGAGCCAAACGGTTATACAAAGAGCGATTGCAAGTACTTTACTTGCTGGGGTTACGGTGGTGATGCTACTGGAGAATATGGTGACGCTATCCGTATTCAGAAAGGTGGCGCTCCTGCATATGGCGTTCGCCGTAAGGCAGAGGCTTGCTCAATCCGTTGCGTGAAGGACGTTGCTGATGCAGAGTAATTCCTGAAATAATTCAGAATATCATCTGCGCGAAACTGCGCACTGATTCCCTCCAGGGCTGCCATTCGTGGTAGCCCTGGAATTTTTCATAGGTGAATTCCAGCCCCGCTTTCTCCAGCTCTGCGGCCAGAGAGTCGTAATCATCGATTCTGTAGTCCTCGGTGCCGCAGGAGAAGTAAATCACGGGAAAATCCCTGTTGAACTTCTCTGCGTTGCTAAGCAGTCCGGGGATTTCCTTGTCGAAATCCAGCCCCTGCCTTTTCATCGCGCCGAACAGCCCGCAGCTGAACATTCCTATCCGGCTGAAAAGCTCGGGATGCGTCATCCCGATGTAGAAGGCTTCGCCGCTGCCTTGGGAAAGTCCGCAGATGGCCCGATGGCCCGCATCAGCCTTGGTCCGGAAGGTCCTGTCCACGAAGGGGATGATGCTGCCCAGAAGTTCCTTGGCATAGGGCTGCATCCCTTCGCGGTTGTAGGGTGCAAGCTCGTCATAAAGCTGGCTGTCCATACTGACTGCTATCATAGGCGTCGCCTTGCCCTGCGCGATGAGGTTGTCGAGGATGGTGCCCGTGCGGCCCTGCTCCATCCAGCCCCTGTTGTCCTCGCCCGAGCCGTGGCCGATATACATCACTGGATAGCGTTTGAGCGGCTTTCTGTCGTACTCGGCGGGGGTGTAGACGCATATCTTGCGCCACTTGAGCACGACGTCTGACCAGTAGTACATCTCGCTGACCCTGCCGTGCGGCACGTCCTGCGGCTCCATCCACTCCGAGTCAGGAACGGGAATCTCTATTGCGCTGCATTCGCGTCCGTAGCCGTGATAGACTTTGACGAGAGGGTCGTTGACCTCGGCCCCGTCGATATTGAACCAGTAGTAGTGGAAGCCTTCCTGAAGAGGGGCGGTGCGCACGGTCCAGACGCCGTTGTCGTTGTGCATAGGGAATTCGCCCAGAATGGGGAGGATGAGAGTGACCTTCTTCGCCTGTTTCGCCTCGATTCTGAACAGCACCGAATTGTCAGCCATCAGCCGGGGGTACCTGTCGGTGCGGAATGCAGTTGGCATCGGCATTCCGGGAAGTTTGGCCGCTCCAGTGTGGACTTTCGCCCTGGTTGTCAGGTTGCCGACCAGGAACCTGACCGCCGGCTCGAGCGCCTTGCCCGGGTCCTGGGTGTAGCAGTGGTCGAAACCCTCGACGGTGTAGAATTCCAATAGGGGCATATATTCGGTGTATTTCTCCGAGTCCTTTATGAGCGCGGGGTCGTCCTTGTCGCCCTGGACTATGCAGGACGGACCCTTGTAAAGGGCGGTGGTGCCGTGGATGTCGAGGGATACGGCATCTTTGAGGTAAGCTTTTCCGAGGAATCTTCCACCCCAGAAGGGGATGGAGTCAGGCATCTCATCGATGTTGGAGACGTCCCTTCCGAAGAAATTTCCGTTGACAGCCCCTGTGTGTATGCAGGCCGCAGGGGCGAGAAGTGCCAGGCACCTGATGCTGTCGGCTCCGAGTTGTCCCGCCTTCATTCCGGCTACGACCCCGCCTTGCGAGTGCCCGCTCAGCGCAATCCTGCTCGCGTCCACCCAGTCAAGCCCTCTGACATATTCGAACACTGCCTGGAGGTCGTCCAGTTCCTTGGAGATGGTGTGCTGCGAGAAGGGAGTGTCGGATTCTCCGTGGCCGTTGAAATCGAAACGCACCGAGGCAATGCCATGCGCCAGCAGCGAGTCGGCAAGTGAGGTGAGTTGCGCCTCGTCCTTGTGGCCGGTGAGCCCGTGGCAGATTATTACAACCGGGCATTTCTCTCCGGCTTGCAGTTCCGGCTTCTGAATCTTTATGGGAGTGTTGCAGTTCGGGGTGGATAACTTGATGGATTCAACCTCGTTTGCCGCTGCGAAGTAGTTTCCAATTGCTGTAATCCCGAAGGCCAAAGTTGCCGTCAGTAAAAATGCGCGTTTCATATTTGGTTTCAGTGTTTATTGCCAAAGCATTTCCATCGCCTCCCGGACTGAAACGGCATCAGCGATGGTGAATCCGCCGTTTGAGGTGCGGCGCAGGGATGACAGGAAAGCTCCTGTTCCCAGCGTCTCGCCCAGGTCACGGGCCAGAGCACGGATGTAGGTACCCTTCGAGCAGCCGACGCGAAGCAGCGCGGTGGTGTACTCCCTGTCTCCAAGTCCCGCGACGCGGATGCGTCCTTCGCCCGTATCGTTGAACCGCCCGCCGGTGCATTCTCCAGTCGGGTCCATTGCCGCCATCTGCCCCGCCTCATCGAAACGCGGATCGGCAATGACGTTGCGCGGTGTGCCGGTTTCGCAGCCGACAAGATTCAGGCCGTAAATGGTGATTCTGCTTTTTTGCAGCATATCGAAGCCGGCCGCAGAGACATCGCCTTCCGGGAGAGGGGATGCTTGCCCGTGGGTGGACCGGTAAAGCTTGCGGGCCATCTCGTATGCGCGCACGCCGTCAACGGACTTGGCGCTGAAAAGAGGTGCGATCTGGTCCTGCTCGCCGATGAAGGCTGGCAGTGCGGCCTCGATCATCCCCGGACCGAAGCCTTCTGGCAGTGCGAAAAACTCCTCGGGTGCCTTTTCAAGGTCGTAGGAGGGGGTGGTGGCGCCGAAAGTGATGCCCGCAAGGTATTCCTTGGGCGAGCGTTGCAGTTCCTCGGCCCTGCGTGTAGCCGGGCCTATGCATACCAGCAGCAGCCCCGTTGCGAGCGGGTCGAGCGTCCCGGCGTGGCCTACCTTGAGGTTCTTCTTTTCGAAATGCCGGATCGCGGCCCACTTTATCTTGCGGATGACGTCGGCCGAAGTCCATCGGTACGGCTTGTCGATGGGGAGGATGATGCCCTCCGGATAGTCTTCGATATTCCTTGAAAATTGCATTATTGCGCAATTTTTTCAACCCGTCGCTGGTGCCTTCCTCCTTCGAATGCAGTCCCGAACCAGACGCGCGTTATCGCGCACACCATCCTCCACGATATGAACCTTGCCGGCATTACCAGAACGTTGGCATCGTTGTGCCTGCGTGTAAGCTCTGCGATTTCCTTCTTCCAGCACAGTCCCGCGCGGACTCCCGCGTGCTTGTTGAGTGTCATTGCCATTCCCTCGCCAGTACCGCAGAATGCCACACCTCTCTCTACCTCGCCGCTCTCAACGGCTCCGGCCAGCGCGTGCGCATAGTCCGGGTAGTCGCAACTCTCTTCGGAGAATGTTCCGTAATCCTTGACCTCATAACCTTCCTTTTTCAGGAAGCTGACCATCTTTGTCTTGTATGCATATCCTGCGTGGTCGCTGCAGACACCTATTGTTTTCATAATACGCGAAATTAACGCTAATTTTGCATATAAACTTAAAACGATGGAAAAATTTCTTCACACCTACCAGCGAACGCTGGACAAAGGCGTTTTCCTCTACCGGGTTCAGGAGCGCCTGATGCTGTACACAATCATTTCAGTTACGGCGAAAAAGCGCAAGGTAAACGTATGCGCCCTCGCATTTATGTTCACGCACATCCATTCATTGTTGAGGGTCTCCTCAAGAAGGGACGCCCACGACTTTTTTGGGGAGGCCATCAGCATTTTCGTGAGAGAGTTAAACCGTGACAGCGGGAGGAAAGGGGCGATGTTTGATTCCATCGGAAGCGCTTGGAAAACCGGTGACAAAAAGATCAGAAGCTGCATATTGTACATTTACAACAATTCCTGTGAAAAGAAATTGTTCAGGAGAGCAATTGATGACCGTTGGAATTTTCTCTCCTACGCATTCAGCCATAATCCTTTTTCCAAAAAACTTATTCTAAGAAATTCCTCGGCAGGAATGCGGGCAGCCTTGAAGATGGTGAATTTTGAAGAGCAGAATGGAAGATATCTCAACCTGCCCCGATTGAGAACGATATTCTCAGGCTTGAACAAAGAAGAAACGCAGCAGTTAATGGATTATATCATATGCCGCTACGATATGATCGATTACCAATCAACGGTCAAATATTTCAAGAGTCCGGATTCGATGCTGATGGCAATAGATAGCGGCACGGGAAAGGAGTTTGATATCAAAGAAGAATGGGACGGTGATTCTGAAATCCCGTTCGTACACCTTTGTTCGAAAGCCAGGGAGTTTGGCTTGCTGGACAGAGATATGAAAATCTACAATTCATCCCCGGAAAGGAGAGCGGAACTTAAAGAAGTCTTTTTACTGGAAACCGATGCTCAGAGCTATCAAATAGACAAGTTTCTGCATTTACAATAAAAGGGGAGGTAAGCGTGATTGGTAAACCTTTCATAATCAGTGCATTAATAAAAGAAGGGGGTATTAAAATGACACCCCCTTCTTTGCTTATTATATTGTGAATCAGTTATTTGCTAAACACGCAATCGTGGGAGATACCTGCGGGCAGTGCGGTTTTGAAATTGGGTCGGAGACTTGCTCCGGGGACCCGGTTCTCAAAACCGCACTGCCCGCAGAGAATGCCGGAAACAGGATGAGGTCACACTGCCGTCCGGCGGCTAAAGATCAAGCGCTGCGCCGAGCTCGATGAGCGGCTCTCTTGCGCTTGACTTTTGCCATTGCATCATCCGAAATGTCTGTTAGATACTTTTTACGGCTAATCCATCATACCAAATGTCCAGGTGACCAGAAAGTTAAGTGTCAGATAATCTACATTTTAAGCATTTTGTGGTCTCGCGGCCATTCTTCTGACCACTTGGATAGTATTTTGGTATTTATTATATTGTGAAAAATATGAAGCTATTACAGTGGTAAGCATTTCCCGTGCCGTAGTTTTAAGATTGTGCCTGTATCTGAGGAGGATTTTTTTTAATCAGGGAATGTCGTATTTATTATGATGCAATCGTGCGTTGTGATACCGGTGTATAAGGCAAGGATGTCAGAAACTGAACTGGCATCTTTCAGGCAGGCTCTTTCTGTCTTCGGCAAATCGCAGCGTACGGTCGTGATTGCAACTTTCAGTTCGCTGGACATATCCCAGTACGAAGAGGAAGCTTCTCTTTGCGGTATCGCTCTCCACTTTGAACTTTTTCCGGCAAGCTGTTTTGCAAGCATCCATTCTTACAACTGTCTGATGCTGAATCCTGAGTTATACGATAAATTTGCTGGATATGAATATATCCTGCTCTTTCAGTTGGACGCGTGGGTGTTTGAAGACAGGCTCGACGAGTGGTGCGCGAAGGGTTATGATTATGTCGGAGCTCCGCTTTTCGCTCCCGGAAGGGGCGACCTCCAATGTGCCCGCACGGGGAACGGAGGCTTCTCGCTGCGTCGCGTAGATGCCTTCAGCAAGGCTCTTTCGAGTCGCATCCGCCCGTTCGTGAAGCGTCCTTCCGACCCATACATCTCCTTCAACAAGAAGATGCTCTACTTTGCGATGCTGCTTTTCTCCGGATGGTGCAATGCTGTGCGAGGTTTCCTGACGCACTGGGTGGATGAGGACAGGTTTTTCTCATATACCCTGCTGGGTACGAAATATGAGATGAAAGTCCCGTCACCGCAGGAAGCGCTTGATTTCGCCTTCGATATGCATCCCTCCGTATGCTTCGCCCTGAACGGCAACTGCCTTCCTATGGGCTGTCATCAGTGGCCGGTGTTCTATGATTTCTGGAAGGAACATCTTGGCGGCATCGATGATTTCCTGCGCGCCAAGATAGACGAATGGGCAAACCTATAGGAGTATGGTTAATTAATTGACGTTCATATTCAACGATTACGAGAAGTTACACGAGGTCGTTGACAAGTCACCGTTTGCGGAATATATTTGTGTGACAGATAAGGCTCAGGGAGAAAACCATGTGTTCAGGCTCTGAGAATCCTGTTGCATAGAGGTCAGGGTCTGGAAGGGGCCGGAGGGACGCCGGAGCCGAAGGTTCCCGGCGGAGCGCAGAACCGGATGGCATACCTGCGGGCAGTGCGGTTTTGAAATTGGGTCGGAGACTTGCTCCGGGGACCCGGTTCTCAAAACCGCACTGCCCGCAGAGAATGCCGGAAACAGGATGAGGTCACACTGCCGTCCGGCGGCTAAAGATCAAGCGCTGCGCCGAGTTCGATGAGCGGCTCGCTTGCGCTTGACTTTTGCCATTGCTTCAACCGAAATTGTCTTACTGCCGAATAAGAATCACCACGTCAACGACAAGAAGTATGACCATCCCGGCGAGTCCGCAGCAGCCGCAAAGCAGGTCGTTGTAGCCGGAAAGGTACATCAGGTTTATGCCGGAGACAGCGTTGAGGCTTCCGTGGGTAATTGCAGCGGCGACAACCGAGCGGGACTTGTCACGCACATACTGGATAACCGGGGCGAACAGCACGCAGAAGGCAATCATCATAAAGACACCCGCCACGGGATGCGAGGGGTAGTTGTGTCCCATAAGAATGATGGGAGCATGCCAAACTCCCCAGGTGAAGCCTACGAGCAGAACCTTCTTCCGGAATCCGAGGTCGTTGAGCACCCGCGAAAGAAATCCTCTCCAGGCCGCTTCCTCCCCGAAGGCGAAAAGGGCGTTGATGGTGCAGGCGGCAAGCAGTCCGGACACGACTG
>JAKSJY010000014.1 GCA_024402025.1 Bacteroidales bacterium | reverse complement strand
CTTTTCCGTCCTGGCGGATAACACTGGCGTGCATCTCGAGAGTGGAATGAGGCGCGGTCGCGAAAGCATACTGAAGCATCAGCGAATTGTTGACGGCAAAAAGCCTTTCGGACTCCACCGTCACCTCAAGCCTGCCCTTGGAAAAATCCCTGCTCAAAAGGAGCCTTCCGGACACGGGTCTGTCGGCAGTAGGAGACATTTCGCAATAGAAATCTCCGTCGGGAGTGGTGAAAAGGGTGATTTTGGTCTCCCCTGGCTCGGTGGGCTGGTCGAAGAGGGCCTCATACTTGAAATCCGGAAGGCCATCGACCACCTCGAGCGAGAAAAGGGGCTTTCTATCCCACGGGAACCGACGCACGAAGAAGGGGGAATACTGCCTCAACTCCTTCCACAATCCCGAGCGGGAATCGATGCTCAGGCTGAAAACATGTCCTGCAACCTTATAATGTCTTTTCATCTCAAATCCGTAACTATCCACTCTTCGGAAAGCGAATCCACGTTGAAATCGGAGAGCGGCTCCGACTCTTCCAGAGTGATCTTCACTATACCGTCAAGCACATATTTGAATTTCTGGCCGGATGCGGGGTCGGTATAGCTGCCCTTCAGCTGCTTGCGTGAACCCAGCAGATCGGGGACCTGCGAAAGGTCGATTCCGACCGATTCCTGGATGTATACCTCCTTCGCCTGATTGTCCACGACATAAGTCACCCCATCCACGGAATGTATCTCCATCGGGGAGGCAACGATCACGTAGTTGGCCTCATCCCTGATGACGGCACTGCCCTGCACATTCACCCCGCTCTGCCCTCCGGAAAGCGAGAAAGTGAATGCTACTACGATGGATGTCAGGAGAGACGGTATCATTTGCACTATCTGAAATTTTCAAGTACCTGTTCGAGCGCGTCCAGGTCGGGAACGAGGACCTCGCGCGGTTTGGCTCCGTCAGCGGGGCCTATGATACCGGCGGACTCGAGCTGACTCATAACCCTCGAAGACTTGGCGAATCCCATCGCCATCCTTGTCTGGAGGAAGGAGGTGGAGGCTTTCTGGTTGTTGACAACCAGGCGGGCCGCCTCTTCGAAACGCTCGTCGAGATCCGACATGTCGGACGAGCCCGCTCCGCCGTTGGAGTCGGTGTCCTGGGGAACCGGAAGGTAATAGGGCGTATTGTAGCACTGTCCGTGCTTTGTCTGGGAGCCGATGAACTTTGTCAGGCGGTCGATTTCCTCGGAACTGATGAAACCGCACTGGGCGCGTTCGTTGTCGCATCCGGCGGCAATCAGCATATCTCCCTTGCCTATGAGTTTCTCCGCTCCGGGAGCGTCTATGATAGTCATCGAGTCTATTCTCGCGGACGTACGGAATGCAATCCTCATAGGGAAGTTGGTCTTGATTATACCCGAAATAACGTCGACCGAAGGACGCTGGGTAGCCAGTATGATGTGTATTCCGGCGGCGCGTCCCTTCTGGGCCAGGCGTATGATGGAGTTGGTGATACTCTTGCTGGCCGCCTTGGTCTCGGGAGATGCGCCTACGGACATCGTCAGGTCGGCGTACTCATCGACGACAGCCACTATGTACGGAAGGAAACGGTGGCCGTGCTGGGGATTGAGCTTGCGGTCCTTGTACTTGTCGTTGTAGATGGATATCTTCACCGCGCCTGCACGCGCCATCAGTTCGTATCTCTCGTCCATCTCCATACACAGCGAACGCAGTATCCTTTCGGCATCCTTGGCCTTGGTGACAATGGCGTTGTCAGCTTCGTCCTGAGCGTCCTCGGCGGTGGGAAGCACTGCAAGATAATGCTTCAGGAGCGACTTGTATGCGGGGAACTCGACCATCTTCGGATCGATGAAGACGAACTTGAGCTCGGACGGATGCTTGGAGAACAGCAGGGATGAAATGATTACGTTCAGTCCCACGGACTTTCCCTGCTGGGTAGCGCCTGCAATCAGAAGGTGAGGAGCGTCCGCAAGGTCGAAGACCTTCACCTGCTGGCTGGTGATGGCATATCCTATTGCGACAGGCAGGGCCGCCTTGCTCCCCCGGTACTGCTCGCTGTTCAGAAGCGACTTCACGGGCACGATGGAGGGATGGTCGTTGGCCACCTCGATTCCGACCGCGTCGGTAAGCAGGGTTATCCTGACTCCCTTTGCCTTGAGGGACATTGCAATGTCATCCTGGAGGCTGCGGATCGAGGCAATCCTCACTCCGGGAGCCGGAGTCACCTTATACAGCGTCACCGTAGGACCTACCACGGCGACCACGTTGGAGACCTTTATGTTGTAGTCCCCAAGAGTCATGCATATCTGGTTCTTGTTCCTTTCGAGTTCCTCCCTCTGAATCTCGAACCTTCCGCCCGAATGGTCGTCCAGGATGGAAAGTTCGGGGAACTTGAAATGAGGAAGCCCGTCGGGCGGGTCAAGTCTGTTGTCTATACGGGGGAGCGGCTCTGCGTTCTCCGCATCGAGGTCATCCCCTTCCACCACATCGAGGGTGGCGCCGTCCGCCGGCACGTCATCCGCAACCGCTGCAGGAATCTCCGCCGGAACGGGCTCCAGAACGTCCACGGCCACCGGTTCGGACAGAAAATCCACCACGGGTTCAGGCTCCGGGAGCTCTATATCCAAAGATTCGGAGGCCGCACTGCCCTTCCCGAAGGATGCCATCCAGTGCAGGAAACGCCGGCTGCAAAGCACCGCGAAGCACAGGCATAGCACGGCAAGTATGCACCCCGTCACGATATATCCCATCGCAGCATTCGCAACATCGACAACCCACATTCCGCAGCGTCCTCCAAGGCCTCCTCCCAGCAGCGTCCTTACGCCGAGAAGTCCGCCTATGTACGACAGCGCAAGCGAGGATACCAGAGTGCCCGTAAGTGTGAGGACAATGGTGCGTACAAGGGGGAATCTCCATCTGAGACCCATCAGCCTTACCGACAGGGCACCCAGTATCACCACCAGTGCGATGCTTCCGAGGCCGAAACAGTCCGCGACAAGGAAGCGGGCGAAGCGGTAGCCGAGAGTCCCGCCTGCGTTGGCGACGACGTCCCCGCCCATATCCTGTTTCCAAGTGAACAGATATGAAACCGTTCCCACAAGAGTGAAAACGGCGGCGACGCCGACCACTATGCCAAGGATCCTGACGGCAGCGGCTTTTTCTTCTTCATCCCACCTTCTCATCCCTGATGCTTCCTGTTCCTTTTTCCGGAGTGTTTGAACCTGTTCCTGTTCTGGAGCGAATTGGGGCGGGACAGCTGGATGTCCTCGGAGATTTTGCCGAGTTCGAGTCCTTCGGGAACCTTGATCCTTCCTTCGGAGAGTTTCTCGATGTCGGCGAAAATGGTCTCGTCCTTTACGCTGTCCTTGTTCCAGATCAGATACTGGGTACGCATATATGTGGCAAGCGAACGTATCAGCATAGTCCTGACCTCCCCTTCGGGTTCGTCGCATACCAGGTTTATGATTTTCTCTATGTTGCGTCCGTAGTGCGTCGCCTTTATCTTCTCCCCCTTCATAGGGATGGGAACGGGTCTGGTCTCGAATTCCTCCTTCACCGGGCACGGGAAAGGACTGTCGATATCCAGGTCGAAACCGGCGATGATGAAGAGGTGGTCCCAAAGCTTGTGCTGCCAGTTTTCCTGCTGACGCACCTGCGGGTTTAGTATTTCCATAACCTTCACGACGGCTGCCGCCTGCTCGCTTCTCTTCGCGCGGTCGGGAATGTTTCTCAGGTCTCCGACCATCTTCAGGACATTGCGTCCGTACTCAGGCATCGCCATCTTCTCCCTCTGCGTATTGTATTCCAAATGTACGTTTTCCATATCGCGCAAATATAAGAAATTTTCCGCCGATTTTTTAGTAAATTTGCCACCGATGGAAGAAGAAAAGAAATTATATCCTTTCAAGTTCTGCACCGTCGAAGACAGATACTGTTGGGGCAGCGAGGAATTCGACGTGGCCGACCTGGGATACAGGGATACCTTCGTCAGGGACGGATGGCTTGCGGCCAACGCGCTGAGCGAGGTGATGGAGATGTATATGGACAGGGTGACGGGAGAGAACGCCTTCGAAATCTACGGCAGGCAGTTCCCCGTCCAGGTAAAGCATATCCGCTGCCGGGGCAGGATGCCCCTGAGGGTGCACCCCGACGATGAAACCGCCGCCCAGAGGTATGACGCCCTGGGACGCGAAAAGTTCTGGTATGTGCTGAAGGCGCAGAAGGAAGCCAGACTGCTCATAGGGTTTGAGGCGGAGATGGATGCCGAGAGCCTGTGCGAAGCCTGTGCGGACGGCAGCATAGGAGGAAAGATGAGGGCCGTCGAGGCAAAGGCCGGAGACTGTTTCAGGATTGCGCCCGGCACGGTACACGGCGCCACCGGGAACGTGGACATACTCGAGGTCAGCGAGGCATCGGCCCTGGACTTCTGCATCTACGCCTGGGGACAAGCGCTAGGAGAGGAGGAATTCGACCCGGAAATGAGCATCGTGGACGCTCTGGATTTCATAAGATACACCCCGTCCGAAGATTTCGAGGACACGTCCATCAGAGAGTTCACGGTGAACAGGATTCCCCTGAAATCGAAACTGGAGATTTCCACGGGAGATTCTTTCCTGATATACGTATGCCTCTCGGGTGAAGCGCAGCTTCAGGTCGGGGAGAGCGGCATCGGGGCACTTTCCTACCGAATCGCTCAGGGCGAGACGATGCTCGTGCCCAACGACTGCAGGGACTTCACGCTGGAGCCCGTAGGGAAGGAAGCGTCACTGCTGGAAATACTTGTGGAGAAAAGACCTTTTGCAGACCCGTATCTGAATGAAAAGTGAGAACACCTTCTCGAGACTGGAACTGAACCTGGGCAACTGCCTTGAGAATTACAAATATTTCAGGAACAAGCTGGAGGACAAGACTAAACTGCTTGTACTCGTGAAGGCCAATGCCTACGGACACGGAGCCGTGCAGTTTGCATCGATGATGCAGCAGGCCGGGGCCGACTATCTGGCGGTGGCGCTGCCCCTGGAAGGGGTGGAGCTGAGAAAGGCCGGCATTTCGCTGCCCATACTGGTGCTGACGGCCGGAACCGATTTCATAGATGAGATAATAGACAACAGGCTGGAGCCCGGAATCCCCAACCTCTGCACGCTGAAAGCCTATGAAGAAGCGCTCAGGGCAAAGGGCATCACGGATTACCCCGTCCATATAAAGATGGACACGGGTATGCACAGGCTGGGCTTCATGGAGTCGGAACTCGAGGAACTGGGCTCATACCTTTCGGAATGCAAGGGAGTGAAGGTCCGTTCTGTTTACTCGCACCTCGCGGCTGCCGAAGACCCGTCCGAGGACGGGTTCACACTCGAACAGATAGAACTTTTCAAGAGGATGTCTGAGCGCATTGCCGGCACGCTGGGCTATATGCCGATGAGGCATATACTGAACTCGGCCGGAATCGAAAGGTTTACGGAATACCAGTTCGATATGGTGCGCCTCGGAATAGGGATATACGGGATAAGCGCACTGCCGGACGTCTCGCTGAAGCCGGTGGCATCGCTCAAGGTGAAGGTGCTGCAGATCAAGCGGCTCTCGGGCAGCGACTGCACCGTGGGCTACGGCCGTCACGGGAAAGTCTCACCGGAGGGAACGACGATCGCCACCATCCCCGCCGGATATGCCGACGGCCTGGACAGGCATCTGGGCTGCGGCGCGGCAAGTTTCAGCGTGAACGGGAAAAGGGTCAGGACCATAGGCAACATCTGTATGGATATGTGCATGATAGATGTGACCGGACTGGACGTGGAGGTCGGAGACACCGTCACCATCTTCGGCGAGGACCCTACGATAGTCGAACTGGCCGGGATACTCGGCACAATCCCCTATGAAATCATCACTTCAGTTCCCCGCAGGATAGACAGGGTCGTAATCAGGTAAAACATGGCCGATTCGGTACGCATAGACAAATATCTCTGGGCTATACGCGCATTCAAGACGCGCTCGGAAAGTTGCGAGGCTTGCAACGGAAACAAGGTGAAGGTGAACGGGACTCCCGTCAAGCCTTCGCGTCCGGTAAAGCCCGGAGAGACCATCGAGGTCCGCAAGGGCGCCGTTCTTTTCACTTACAGGGTTGTCGCTCCTACGGAAAACAGGGTGGGGGCCCAGCTGGTGCCCCAGTTTGCGGAAAACCTCACTCCACAGAGCGAACTCGACAAACTCCACGCACCGGTGGAGACATTCTTCGTAAAGAGGGACCGCGGCACAGGACGCCCTACAAAAAAGGACAGGCGCACCCTGGATGCCCTTTGGGACTCATTCGACGACTAGACAATCATCCGTATATACGAACCACAGGCAGCCGGAAACTTTGGAGTAGCCAAGTTCCCGGCACAGGTCCATATAGCCCCGTACCTGCGCCTCATATTCGGGACGGTAATTGCCGAACTTGTAGTCGATAACAAGCACGGACCCGTCCGGATTGACGAGAATCCTGTCGGGACGGTGGAAAGTGCCGTCGGAAGAGATGATGGACACTTCGTTCAACACGGAGACATCCGCAGAGAACCATTCCGGGTGGGACGCTATCCGTTTGGAGAGCAGGTTCCTGTCGCGGCTGAGGGTTTCCGGCGTGATGGATCCTTCGAGAAGGGCGGCATTGACAGCGGCGTCCAGGTCGGAGGCTGTCCTTACGTTGGAAAGAATGCCGTGCAGCGCGATTCCGGAGTACTTGTCCTCGGCCTTGCGGCTTATCCCGTCGGGACCGAAGAAATCCCTCGCCTCGCCAGACTGCACGAAGCGTGCGCTCCGGCCGTCGGGGTTCATAGGGAAAGAGTCGAACGAAGCCGGGAATCTTTCAGCTCCGTCCGCAGACTTCCTTTTCATCTTTGAAAAATCATAAGGCTCGCCGCTGCGCCACTCGTCCATTCCGGAAACGAAGGCATACAGGAGTTTGGTCAGTTCCGCGCCCGAAAGACAGGCGGGAGATTTTGCCAGCTTCGCCCGGAATTCCTTGGAAGGAGGTGCGGAAATTATATGCAGTTCCTTCCCGGCCCTTGTGGTGCTGACGTAGAACAGGTTGAGATTGTCTACGGAGACCATCCTGTCGTTGTCCAAGGCAGCCTGTTCGAACCAGGTGCCGTAGGTTTCCTTCTTGAGCGTCACAGGGTAGATTCCGTCGAAGACTTCGGGAAGAGAACTGGAGGCGGCATCGAGATGACACCAGTGTACGTCAGTTTTCGGCTTGACCTTGTCCGCAAACGGGAAAATCACGTAGGGGAATTCGAGGCCCTTGGATTTATGGATTGTCATAACCCTCACGGAATCAGTCGATTCGGGAGAAACGATACAGATGCTCTTCGAGTCGATATGCTCAAGGAGGCGCTTGAGGTTGTTTCCGTTGACGGATGTCCAATCCCTGACCTCATCCAGGAAGGTCTGGACAAAAAGAATCTCACCCTTGAAAAATTCGGGGTCGAGACTCTTCAACGACCTGGCGATTCCCTCGCAAAGATCGGAAATGGACGAGTAGGTCTCTGGCAGTTCGATGCCTATGGATTTCCTGATGTACGAGTCGAGCGTATCCGCGGGATTCTCGATGCTGTGCAGGATGGAGAGCATCCTCCGCACCGTAACGGACGCCGTGATTTTCAGGGAATCGTCGCTGATGACGGGAATGCCGGCTGAAAGAAGGGCGTCGGCCACCTTGGCGCCGACATTGTGGTCCCTGACGAGGATGGCGATGTCTCCGAAAAGCGCACCTCTGCCGCGGGCGTCCTTCACCGAATCCACCACGGCGGCGCACTGGTCTTCGCAGAAACTTACCCTGACGCACCCTTCCTCCCCGCTTACGGCCTTCTGCTCCACATCGGCATACACTTCGGAAAGGCCGAGATGAGCGGATGCGAATCTGTAAAAGTCATTATTGAAGGCTACGATTCTGCGGGCGCTTCTCCAGTTGGTGTCCAGGGGGTCGATTTTCGCCGAAGGAAACTCCTGCGGGACTGTTTTGTCCAGCAGCGTCCAGTCCGAATTGCGCCAGCGGTAGATGCTTTGCTTGACATCCCCCACTATCAGGTCCGTCAGCGTTTCGGGAGCTGAAACGGCCTCGCTTTCGCGAAGGAGAGGCAGGAAATTCTCCCACTGGACGATGGATGTGTCCTGGAATTCGTCCAGGAGGAAATGGTTGTACCGGACTCCGAGCCTTTCGTAAATGAAGGGAGCGTCAGAACCGTCGATTATGTCCCTGAGGATGGCGTTCGACTCGTCCAGACACATCACGTTCTTCTCCTTGAGAAGGTCGTCGAAAGTTTCATAGAATTTCCCGGCAAAGCCCAGGGTGAAGACCATGCTTCTGATAATGCCTGCCGTAAGGTAGGAACGGTACTCCCTGCTCTCCCAAAGGTCTGCGAATCCGCTGCCTGCTACCTTCTTGAGCAGCGTCGCCTTCGGCACTTCGAGCACCTCTCCGGGCCTGGGGGCAAGATATGGTTCCAACCACCCGTATTCTCTAGGCGACAAGGAGGCGGCATCGATGGCTTTAGCCTCGGAGACCACCTTTTCGTTGAATCCATATATCATTCTCCGGCATTCCTCCCGAAGAGAGGAAAGTCGTGTGGCGGAAAAGATGACCTTGTCGTCCAGGCCCATCTTCTCTGCAAGTGCGCGGTGTTCCTCGCTTTTCAGCAGGTTACCCATCTCATACAGGCCGTCATCCGCAGAAAAGCGCCTTCCTTCCGACAGAGCATCCGTCATCGCGGCCTCCAGCCACGAAAGCAGATCCTTGTCATCCTGGGTCATTGAATCCAGGATGCGGTCCATCGACTCCCGGATAAGGGACTCCCTGTCGAGTTCTATCTGATAGGAAGCACCGCGTCCGAGTTCTCTGGAGAAGGCGCGCAGGGTCTGCTGGAAGAAACGGTCGATGGTGGAAATGGAGAACGAACTGTAGTCGTGCAGGATTGCCGTCAGCAGTTCCTTCACCCGCGCATCCTTCTTTCCCTCCTCATAAAGGTATTCGAGTATCCTTTCCTTCATCTCGGCCGTAGCCTTGTTGGTGAAGGTGACGGCGAGAATCTTACGGTATATTTCCTTGTCCTGCTCCCACGAATCGAGAAGGAGCTTGATATAGAGGTGGGCCAGCGTATAGGTCTTTCCGGAACCGGCCGAAGCTTTGTAAACCTGTATCATCGGCCGCAGAGAGTTTTGAAATCGCAATATTTGCAGGCATCAGGATCCTTCGCCGCAGTCCAGGGTACGGACTCGTCGAAAATCTCCTTGACCGTCCTTTCGACAGCCTCATCCATCAACTCGCAGAAAACGGGGCTGAGAGCCACTTCCCCCACTCCCTCGCGGAAGAGCCTCGAAGGCTGGTATATGGAGTTGATGACATGCTTTCCCGGATATTCCGGAGAGACCATCCTGTCGTAGAGATAGAGCTGGAGGGCGATTTTCGGACGGTCTTTTTCTTTGGCTCCGAAAAGGTTGCCGACCACTTTTGCGGCATTTTCGTCGGTGACCTCGAATTCCTCGTCCTTGACAGAGCCGGTCTTGTAGTCTATCACCCTTATCACTCCCGGCTCGACACAGTCAAGCCTGTCCACATATCCGACGAACTTCTGTCCGAAAAGTACGGGATGGAAATCTTTTTCCACTCAGAGGACTTCAAGGTGCTCCACACCCTTGGACTCCATATTCTCCAGATCCCTGAGTATCACCTGTCTGCAGAAACGTACGAGAAGTTCCTGAAGCACCAGGTTGCGCCCTGTAATCTCTATGGTCTTCTGCTCCTCGAGTATCCTGTCGCGCACCATCTCCACGATAGTGTTATCCTTGAGATAAGTCCGCAACCGTTCAGCCTTGACTATGCCCGGACGGTATATGGATTCCATCACGGAATGGAACACCGTTCCGAAAACGGCGGCATCCATCGATTCGCTGATCTCTTTCGGTTTGGACAGGCCTTCAACTTTGGAATAGTAGAAACGCAGAGGGCAGCTGATATAATCCTTGAGTGAAGATGAGCTGAGTTCGATCAGCCGCACCTTGTCCAGGTGCTCCCGGGTCTTTTCGACGGACTCCGTGTCGCTCAAACCCGAAACGGGAGCGTCGAATACATAGCGTTTAATCCGGGCTCCGAAGTGAAGCTCAAGCTGCTTTATGTATCTGCTTTCCTCTCCGGACCTGATGCCTTCGGCGCGTGAATCGTAAAGCATCCATACTTTGGAGGCACGCTGGATCATACGATAGAAATAATATGCCCAGACCGCATCCTGATACTCGAAGGTGGGAAGTTCGAACCCACGCCTGAGCTCCGATGGGATGAAGGATTCACTCGCGCTGCGGTGCGGAAAGACGCCTTCGTTGCAGTTGAGAATGATGACATTGTCGAAGTCCAGTCCTCTGGTCTCGAGCGGTCCCATTATCTGGAGACCTTTCAGGGGTTCTCCGTGGAAAGGAACGCTGGCTTTCCCGACAAGTCCGCCCAGAAGGCGGAAATAGGTTGACGGAAGCACCTGGAGGTCCTGCGCGGACTTCATCCTGTTGACGGCCAGGTAGAATTCCCTGGCAAAGTCCAGTTCCAGCAACATTTTTTCTTTGTGCTGGAGACGTGCGGCTACGGCAAGCAGGATTTCCTGCTGGTAGTCCTCTATGTCCGCTATGAGGGCCCTGTCCTTTACGGACTTGACAACGGGTCTGAAGATGACGCCAAGCAGATTGCCTTCGGCGTCGGGGATGTCGCTTTGGGGTATGTAGAACTTGGCATCCGCTTTGAGTGATGCTGCGGTTGCGGCCTCGTCTTCGGTCATGCAGGCACGCACCAGCGGATTGGAAAGGATGGAGAAGAGCTGCTTGTGATAGAAGTACCAGCCTCCCCGGATCTCCCTCAGATGCATCTGCATGGCGGAAACGTCATCCATCAATGCCCACAAGGCACTGTCGGACATAGGGCAGCCCATCGTTACGTTCACGTCAGCGATGTCCTCAGGGATGGAGTTAAGCACGGAGACGAGCCCCGCGGAATCGGGCAGCACGACTGCCGTCCGGATGTCCGCTCCCCCGCCGGGAAGCGTGGAAAAAATACGCGCAAGCTGTTTTGCCTGTCCGGCGTTGGAAGGAACGCTCACGACATTGATCTCCGGGACAGACAGACCTTCCGGATCGATGGGAAACGCCTGGGGAAACTCCACTACGTTGGAGCGCATAAACATCGAGGACTTGTTTGCCTTGTCCTTTATCCAGTCAGAACTGTAGTCCCAGCAGAACTCCGCAAGGGACGCATCCCGCAGATGCGAGAGTATGTTCTTCTCGCATTTGCACAGCACGTTGAGTCCGGCGAACACGAAAGTCTTTCCGGGGTATCGCTCCGAGACTATGTCGGCGGCCGCTTCGGACGAGAACCTCTCGGAGAGGCTGCGGTACACCCTGCCTTCGTAGGTCTGGCCCCTTCTTTCCAGTTCGGAACCGAACTCGCGGTAGAGAGGCAGGAGCATATCCCATACTGTACGGAACCTACTCTTGACATTCTTTGCGGCGTCGGAAGGTTTGTCGAAATGGGAGACGAACTGCTCTATTGCCTTTCTCTGGGTTTCGCTCAGGAATTCGCTGCCGGCGCTTATGCGCTTGAATTCCGCGATGTTGCTGAAAATCCACTCCGGATTGATTTCGTATTTGTCCACGTCCCCGAAATCCGAAAGTATCATATCCCCCCAGAATATGAATTCATCCAGAGGCTCCGACATTCCGGAGACTCTGGAGTAACATTCGTGCAGAGTAATAAGAAGCTGTATCCTGTCAGTATTGGAAGCCCCGGCAAGACTGTAGAGGAATTCACTGATTGTCAGTATCCCCGGGGCGAAAACGGTCTTTTCAGACTTCGCGACGGCCTCGGACAGGTATTTCTTGAAGAAGAGGGCGCAACGGCGGTTCGGAAGCACAAAGCACCTCTTGTCTATGTCCCCGAGAGCGTAGTAGTGCTCCGCTACCTGTCTTAGGAATTCCTGCATGTTAACGGCGGCGTGCGATTCCTATGTAATAGAAAAGCGTAAGCAGCGAACTGATGGCGGCAATCACGTAAGTGTAGGCCGCCCACTTCAGCGCGTCCTTTGCCATAGGGGTGGTCTGCGCATCAGTGATGCCGGCCTCCTCGAGCCAGAGGGTGGCCCTGCGGCTGGCATTGATCTCGACAGGAAGAGTGACGAACGAGAAAAGAGTCGTCACTGCGAACATTGCGATGCCGATCCATATCAGGCTGGGGAACAGCTGGATCAGAAGCACTCCCGCAAGAAGCACCCACATCACTGCAGCGTTGCAGAAGGTGACCACGGGCACTATCTTGCTCCTGAACATCAGAGGCTTGTAATCCTGGTAGTCCTGGATGGCGTGGCCTGTTTCGTGGGCCGCAACCGCGGCAGCGGCGATGGTGCACTTGCCGTACACCGGCTCGCTGAGATTGATGGTCCGGTTCTGGGGATTGTAGAAGTCGGTCAGCGCTCCGTTGGTGGAGACGACCTTGACGTCGTGGATACCGTATGCTTCGAGCATCCTGCGGGCCACCTCCGCACCCGAAAGTGCGCAGGGGGTGGCGGAATACCTGTTGAAACGGGAAGTGAGTATGCCCTGAACGACAGCGCTCAGGACCATGACTATTATTATTGCTGTCCAAATGCCCATATCAGTTGAAGATAAAGTCTATTACGTCATTGATATTCTTCACGTAGTGGAACTCGAGACCCTTGATGTAAACATCCTTGATATCCTCGATGTCCTTGCGGTTGTCCTCGGAAATCACTATGGTGCCGACTCCCGCTCTCTTTGCGGCCAGAATCTTCTCCTTGATGCCTCCGACCGGCAGCACCCTTCCGCGAAGAGTCATCTCGCCCGTCATCGCGGTGTGCTTCCTGATGGCCTTGCCGCGGAGCGCGGACACCATCGAGCTTACCATCGTTATGCCGGCCGAGGGACCGTCCTTCGGGGTGGCGCCTTCCGGAACGTGGACGTGGATGTCCTTCTCGGAGAACTGCTTGGAGGTCAGTTCCGCCATCTCCGGATGGGCCTTGATATACTGGTATGCAATCTGCGCGGATTCCTTCATCACGTCGCCGAGATTTCCAGTCATCGAGAGAACGCCCTTGCCTTCCGACACGCTGCTCTCTATGAAGAGTATCTCTCCTCCCATCTGGGTCCAGGCAAGTCCCGTGACGACTCCCGGAACCTCGTTACCCTCCTGCATATCGTGCTGGGCGGTGGGAAGTCCGAGATATTCCCTGAGGTGCTCGGGACCTACGGATGCGGGGAGTTCCTCCTCAAGGGCGATCTTCTTTGCCGTAACCCTGGCAATCTTAGCTATCTGCTTTTCCAGATTGCGGACTCCGGATTCGTGCGTGTACTCATCGACTATCTTGCGGATGGCGGGAGTGCTTATCTTGAGTTTGCCCTTCGGTATGCCGTGCTCGCCGGTTTGTTTGGGAACGAGATATTTCTTTGCAATCTCGACCTTCTCCTCGGCAAGGTAGCCGGTAACGTTTATCACTTCCATCCTGTCAAGCAGAGCCGGCTGGATAGGCGAAGTGGAGTTCGCCGTGGTGATGAAAAGCACGTTGGAGAGATCGTAGTCGAGATCCAGATAGTTGTCGTGGAAAGTACTGTTCTGCTCCGGGTCGAGAGCCTCGAGGAGGGCCGACGAAGGGTCGCCCTTGAAGTCCGACGCCATCTTGTCTATCTCGTCGAGCACAATCACGGGGTTGGAGGTCCCGGCGCGCTTGATGCCGTTGAGGATACGTCCCGGAAGGGCTCCGACATAAGTCTTGCGGTGGCCGCGGATTTCAGCCTCGTCGTGCATGCCTCCGAGCGCGATGCGGACGTACTTGCGTCCGAGAGACTTCGCTATGCTCTTTCCCAGGGATGTCTTGCCGACTCCCGGAGGCCCGTAAAGGCAGAGAATCGGGGACTTCATGTTTCCCTTGAGTTTGAGGACCGCAAGGTATTCGATAATCCTCTCCTTGATGGAGTCCAGACCGTAGTGGTCGCTGTCGAGCACCTTCTGGGCGTGCTTCAAATCGAGATTGTCCTTGCTGTACTCGTTCCAGGGAAGATCGAGCATGAACTCGAGATAGGTGTACTGAACACTGTAGTCAGGGGAATTGGGGTTGTATTTCTCCAATTTGTCGAGCTCCTTTTCGAAGGCCTCGGCAATGGCTTTGGGCCAATGCTTTCCGGAAGCGCGCTCACGCAGTTCCTGAAAGTCTCCGCCGCCGTCCATTCCGAGCTCTTCCTGGATGGTGCGCAACTGGTTGTTGAGATAATACTCCCTCTGCTGCTGGTCGATTTCGCTCTTTACCTTCTGGTTGATCTCCTGCTTGATGTCCGAAAGCTGGATCTGGGAATCAAGCAGACGGAGCAGTTTCATCGCCCTTTCACGAAGATCGTCATACTGCAGGAGGTCCATCTTCTCCTCGAAATTCTCGATCTCGACGGTAGTGGCGATGAAATTCACCAGGAACGGGAAGTTGTCGATGCTGCGGAGAGCGCCGATTGCTTCCTTCGCCGCCATGTTGGAGGTGCGGATCACCTGCGACGCCTTCTCCTTGAGGCTGGCCGCCATAGCCTTGACATCCGCCGACTTCTCCGAATCGAAGTAGTCCGGGAGATAGCGGACCCTCGCCGTGATATACGGCTCATAATCGACCACGCAGTCGATGGAAATACGCTTGTAGGCCTGGAGAATGGCGGTAATCGTACCGTCCGGCATCTCCAGCGTCTTGATTATCCTCGATACCGTTCCGAACTTGTAGAGGTCCTGCTCCGTGGGGTCTTCCACCATCACGTCGAACTGAGGCACGGCCCCGATGAAATAATTGTGCTTCTCGGCATCCTTGATCAGGCGGACGGATTTTTCCCTGCCTATCGTCACCGGATATATCGTTCCGGGGAACAGGACCGTGCCCCTCAGGGCCAGTATGGGAAGCGCAGGAGGAAGCTGCGAATCATCCACCTTCGGAAGGCTGTCACCTTGTACCACAGGGATGATGCTCACCTCGGCCGCAGCCTGGGATAGAAAGTCTTTATCGTTTATCATAATCTGTCAAAATGTCAGTATTGTCCGTGACCTGATATATGGGCAAGGTCCGTGCCAAGCTACCGTGCTGACAAAAATACAAAAGAAAAGTTTTTGATTATTGAAAAAATCACGCTATTTTTGCACCTCGCTAAACGAATATAACTACAGATATGACAAAAGCAGATATCATCAACGAGATTGCAAAGGAGACGGGAGTTGAAAAAATAGTTGCACAGACCGTCGTTGAATCCTTTATGGAGACCGTAAAGGGCTCTATCATCAAGAATGAACCCGTATACCTCCGCGGATTCGGAAGCTTCATCATCAAGCGCCGCGCACAGAAGGCCGCCCGCAACATCACGGCCAAGACGACAATCACCGTTCCCGCACACAACATCCCCGCATTCAAGCCCGCAAAGTGCTTCTTGGAGGAAGTCAAAGGAAAATAGTTCATTAAAATATATTTAACCATGCCTAACGGAAAGAAACACAAGAGGCACAAGATGGCCACTCACAAACGTAAAAAACGTTTGCGCAAGAACAGACACAAGAAAAAGTAGTCAGTCTTGGAAGTAGAGAAACCCGAAAAAGACCTTATTGTCGAGGTCGGAAGGACTGAGGTGAGACTCGCGCTTATGGAAAACCATAAGCTGATAGAGTATAACCGGGAGTCCTGTGAGGGTCACAGTTTCAGCGTAGGGGACGTTTTCCTTGGAAAAGTGAAAAAAGTCCTTCCTGCGCTGAATGCTGCTTTTATAGATATCGGCGATACCAAGGAAGCCTTTGTCCACTATCTGGACCTGGGCCTTTATTTCAATGCATTCGACACCTTCGTCAAGGAGTCGAACCACAACACCAACTGCAAGGACCTCTTCTCCAGAATAAAGCTGGGAACTCCTCTGGAAAAGGAAGGACACATTGAAAACATCCTTCAGAGCGGGCAGTTGCTCATTTGCCAGATAACCAAGGAGCCCATCTCGACGAAAGGCTCCCGCGTCACGGCAGAGATTTCCCTGGCCGGCAGGAACATAGTTCTTCTTCCTTTCTGCGAAAAGGTCAGCGTTTCCCAGAAAATATCCTCGAAGGAAGAGCGCCGCAGACTGGAAACTCTCGTGCACAGCATTCTCCCCAAGAACTACGGAGCCATCATCCGCACGGCTGCCGAAGGCAAGAACGCTGCCATCCTCGTCGGTGAGGCCAAAAGCCTGATAGAAAAGTGGGAGGCGTCTTTCAAGACCATCGCCACGAAAAAGAAGACAGGCTTGCTCTTCACCGAATATTCGAAGACCACCGCAATGCTCCGAGACCTACTCAACGACACGTTCAGCAACGTGTACGTCAATGACAGGACCATCTATGAAGAAATCAGGCAGTACGTATCCCTCATCTCCCCCGAACAGGAGAAGATAGTAAAGCTCTACGAAGGCAAGGAACACATATTCGACCATGTCGAAGTCACCAGGCAGATAAAGAGTTCTTTCGGAAAGATAGTCCCGATGAAACAGGGTGCCTATCTTGTCATAGAGAGCACCGAAGCCCTCAACGTGATAGACGTCAACAGCGGCATACGCGCAAAGACGTCCGACCAGGAGGAGAACACCTTCGAAGTGAACAAGATTGCCGCAGAAGAAATAGCGCGCCAGCTCAGGCTCAGGGATATGGGCGGAATCATCATCGTCGATTTCATCGACATGGACAAGCCGGAGCACCGTCAGGAGCTGTACACCTATATGCAGGGACTGATGGAAGGAGACAGGGCCAAGCACAACATACTTCCCCTGACCAAATTCGGGCTGATGCAGATTACACGCCACAGGATACGTCCCGTCACCGAAATCAACACTACGGAGCAGTGCCCCCTCTGCCACGGCACCGGGAAGATCGTCTCTACGGTTGTCATCGACGAACAGATCGAAAGGGACCTGGCCGCCGGAATCGAAGAAGGCGGACACGGTTTCATCCTGAAAGTGAGCCCGATACTCGGGGCCTATCTCACACGGGGATTCAAGTCATTCGTCTTCAAGTGGAAGAAAAAATACAAGTGCAGGCTGAAAGTGGAAGAAATCACCGAATTCAGCATACTGCAGTACGAATTATCCAAAGACAAATAGTTTGAACGTCAGAATCGAAGACAGCTGGAGACGCGCTTTGGAAGCTGAATTCGAAAAGCCGTATTTCTCCGAACTGGCAGATTTCCTCCACAAGGAAAAGGACTCCGGCAGGATAGTCTATCCAGCCGGGAAGGACATCTTCAAGGCATTCGAACTCACCCCAGTCGGCAAGGTAAAAGCGGTGATTCTCGGCCAGGACCCGTACCACAGACCCGGACAGGCAATGGGCTTGTCATTCTCCGTACCCGACGGAGTGCCGGCTCCGCCATCCTTGAAGAACATCTTCAAGGAAATAGAAAGCGACCTCGGGGTCAGGATGTCCGGACGGCCGAATCTCGAAAGCTGGGCGGGGCAGGGAGTACTGCTGCTGAACGCGATTCTAACGGTACGCGCGGGAGAAGCCGCCTCGCACAGTTCGATAGGCTGGCAGACCTTCACCGATTCGGTAATCAAATACATCTCCGACAACTGCGACTCGGTAGTGTTCATGCTATGGGGGAACTTCGCAAGGAGCAAGGCCCAACTGATCGACGGCAGGAAGCATCTGATTCTGGAAGCCGCACATCCCTCGCCTCTTGCGGGAGGCGCATTCTTCGGATGCAGACACTTCTCGAAAGCCAACGGATGGCTGGTTTCAAAGGGGCTCTCCCCTATCGACTGGCAGATTTGACCGAACCGCCGGCGTTCGAATAGAAAGTCACGTAATACTCCAGCAGACCCTTGAGGGACTCAGGTTCGAGCCGTCGTCCCATAATGGTACCTGATCCGTCGACGAGCAGGAGCTTCGGGGTCGAAATCACACCGTACATCTTCTGGTAATCGGAATCCACTTCCGGATCCCAGAGATGAAGAATTTCCACATTGGGATTGAGGCACTTGAAATTATTGCGGAACTCAGCCCACTGCCCGGCATCCGAACCCGTGTAGAGGGCGAAGAGTTTCACGGGAAACTCAAGCCCTTCCAACACGTGAGGAAGCACGATGGATGTTATCTTGCACTTGGAACAGGATGTGTCGTAAAAATAAAGTACGCTCAACGTATCCCTGGAAGGGACACGGACCTTCTTTCCGTCCGGGGCAAGCATAGTGATTGCAGGCGCGTCGGCATAGAGCATCGAGGCTCGGTTGAAATCAGCGAACATTGATGCCTGGAACTGGTCCATTTCATTGCGCATCTTCACGCTTCCGGACGCGAACCACTTGTCATAGACATACAGCGCGACAGCCTCCTCTCCCATCATCGGAGATTCCTTGTAGTGGTCGAAGATTCGGATTGCGACCCACTGGCGCACAAGGGAATCCTTGCAGGAAGAGATAAGGTAGTCGCATTCCGCATTCTTTACAGGGAGGTCCTCAGGAAGCAGCATTACATAGTACGCCTCCAGCAGGCTGTCAAGACGTTCCATCTTGGCAGTATCCAGCTGTTGGGCGGCCGCATCGATACCTGCGAACAGCAAAAATATAAAGAACAGCCTACGCATCGTATTCCGGGAGCACTACTCCGGCAGGAACAAAAAGAGACGTGTCACCGTGGTGCTTGAGTATATCCCTTACGGCCGACGATGAAATATGTGCGAATTCCTGCGCCGTAGGGATGATGATGGTTTCGATTTCGGGAGCGAGACGGCGGTTTGCATCCGCTATGCTCCTCTCCGTTTCGAAATCGATCATATTCCTCACGCCGCGGACAATGTGGTGTATCCCCATGGAACGGCAGATGTCGACGGTAAGTCCGTCATACTTGACAACCCTGACTCCGTCGAGTCCGGCCACCGCCTGGTTGATGATACGCATACGGGTGTCCATATTGTAGAATCCCCTTTTGTCCTGGTTCACACCGACGGCAATGACCACTTCATCGAACATGGTCAGAGCCCTCTTGAGTATATTGAGATGACCTGCGGTGAACGGGTCGAAAGACCCCGGGAACAGTGCTACAGTTTTCATTTCAGTTTCGCTAATATCCTGACGACAAGACTAAGCAGTATCAACAGGAATACAAATGTACAAACTCTTCCGACAATATCCCCATAACGGACAAAAAAGGTTTTGTAGTCCGTAAGGTTGATGCTGCCCTTGAGGTAATCGGGCTCCCACCACCCCGTCTGTGCCAGGGAGTCACCTCTCTGGTCGATGAGGGCCGAGATTCCGGTGTTTGCGCATCTTGCAATGTCACGCCGTGTCTCGATGGCGCGGAGGGACGAATAGCTGAAATGCTGCCTGTATCCGGGGGTATTCCCCCACCATCCGTCGTTGGTAATGACGCAGAGGGCCTGGGCCCCGTTCCTGATATATTCTGTACAGTATTCACTATATACGGATTCGTAGCAGATGGGGACACCTAGAGGAATCTGCCTTACGAGAGAATCTCCGTCGAACTCGTTGAAGCCGAGATTCTTCACGAAACCCTGGGCCTTGCTCCTTCCCATAACGCCTCCGAGTTTGTCGTCGAGCGGCACGAAAAGCTTCGGGAACGGAGTCATCTCGGAACCGACGACAAGCTTGTTCTTATGGCACAGGTCAACCCTTCCGGAATTGTCGAAGAGGAAAGCAGTATTGCGGGATATGTACCATCCGGAATCTCCCAATTTTCTGGAAAGCACATCCGGGCGGGATGCCTGATAGAAGGCTTCCGCCGTAGATGCACCGAAAAGGAGATTCGCATTCCTGTACTTGTCCAGCATGGCGGCAAGGGTCTTCCAGGTCGGGGACTGCCAGGGGTCGTTGAGCCATACGTCGGACGTGAACGTCTCAGGGAGCATCATCAGCACGGCTCCGCCGTCATAATCCTGCATCGCCTTCTCGAACAGACCGGTCACCTGGAGTGTCTGTTCTCTCTGGGATACGGACTTGAGCTTCTGCCACGGATCGAAATTGGACTGCGCCATACATACGTCCAGGCTGCCGGCCTCGGACTTTTCCGAATAGTTGCAATACCTGACTTCGGAGAACACCACAGGACCAACCAGAACAAGGGAAAGTCCCGTTGCGAAAGCGATCCTGCCTTTGGATGTCCAGTTCCACCATCTCCCGTCCGAAAGCGCCGTCATCAGGGCGAACACTCCGAGATTGACAGCCCATATCCACAGCGAGCCGCCCAGCACGCCGGTAATGTCATACCATTGGACAAGTCTGGTACTTCTCGCAAAAGCATTGCCGAGAGTCAGCCACGGCCAGGATATTTCGGCGGAGACCATATACCATCTTTCCCACGCTATCCACGCGGCAGCAAGGAAAATATAAGGGAGAGCCCCGTTGAAATGCTTTCTGCCGAGGGTGAAAAGCCAGAAAACCAACGCCATCTGCAGGGCGTTGAAGAAACTGGCAAAGAGGCCGCCTCCTACGGTAGCCTTGCAAACCCACCAGGTAGTAGCAAGATTCCAGGCCAGGAATGCGGCGAAATACCAGATGAAGAAACGTTTCTTTCCGGCCCTTGACGCAACAAGTTCCGCGCAAAGCAGAGGCACGAAACCCACAAGGGTCAGGGCGCCGAGATGCGGCACCAGAAAAGGCACCGACATCAGGACTGCGAACAAGGAAAGCAGCAGTATGAGCAGTCTGTCAGTTTTCATCTAATGGCATATTGTTGCAATAACTGCGCCACTTCCCGAGCAGGGCCGTCATATCTTCCGGCAGCTGCGAATCGAACTGAAGATGCTTTCCCGAAACAGGGTGCTCGAAGCCCAGAGTCTTCGCGTGCAGAGCCTGGCGCGGACAGAGCTTGAAGCAGTTGCAGATGAATTGCTTGTATTTGGAATAAATGGTCCCTTCCCTGATTGACGTTCCCCCATAGCGTTCGTCCCCGAAAAGAGGGTGGCCGATGGATGCCATATGCACCCTGATCTGATGGGTCCTTCCCGTTTCGAGGCGGCACTCCACAAGGGTGACGTAGCCGAAGCGTTCGAGCACGCGGTAATGCGTTATCGCAGTCTTCCCCTTCTGCGGGTCATCATACACTTTGTAGCGGAGGCGGTCGTTAGGGTCACGCCCTATGTTGGCATCGATGGTGCCTTCATCCTCGGCGACGTTGCCCCACACCACCGCACGATAACGGCGCTCGATGCTGTGCACGAAGAACTGCTTCGCCAACCTGAGCTGGGCCTCGTCATTCTTCGCTACAAGCAGCAGCCCGGAGGTGTCCTTGTCTATGCGGTGGACCAGGATGCCCATCCTGTCATCCTCCGCATCGGGGCCCTGGCTCTTCCCGAGATAGAATGCAAGCGCATTTATGAGCGTACCGTCGAAATTTCCGTGTCCGGGATGGACCACCATCCCTGCAGGCTTGTTCACTACAAGCACGTCATCATCCTCGTACACGATGTTGAGAGGAATATCCTGGGGGATGATTTCCATTCCGCGCCGGCGATACGGCATAAGAAAGCGTATGACGTCCCCGGGACGGATTATGAAGTTCGCCTTAACAGGCCTGTCGCCAACGTGGACGTAGCCTTCCTTGATGGCAAGCTGGATACGATGGCGCGAAGTGTCCTCCATATGCTCCGCCATATACTTGTCGATGCGTATGGGAGCCTGGCCGGAATCGACTTCGAAACGGAAATGCTCGAACATTTCCTGCTCCTGCCGGTCATCGGCAAGAGTGTTGTCAAATTCCTCGTCAAGCCAGTCGGACATAAGCTATATCTGTTCGTCCTCTTCCACCCCGGATGGATCTTTTTCCAGGGAAGGAGACGGCAGTTTTCCGGAATCAAGGGTAAGGTAGATGTCAACGTAATCCCCTCTATTAGCCGGTTCAATATGAGTCTCGGGTATCTGATCGTAGACAAACGCCTTTTCAATGTCTTTCTCCGAGGATATGGTGTTGTCGAGGTGCACGGAGTAATTCAGACTGTTTGTCTTGAGAGTATTGATTGCCGCGTCAAGTGACTGTCCGATGACATTCGGAGCGGTCACGAACGTATCGTTGGGGTCCAGCCCCAGCACCAGATCGACCACGGTGCCTACACTCACCAACATTCCTTCAGGTCTGGACTGTCCGAGGACATTGTCGGTAGCAATGTCATAGACATACCTCAAGTCCCCGACCACAAGACCGCGCGAAGTCAGCTCCACAATAGCCTGTCTCAAGGAATAGCCTGTGACGTCAGGCATCATCACTTCCTTGTCACGACTGGCGTTGAGGGTAATATATACCGCCCTTCCCTTCTTCACCTTGCTGCCTGCCGATGGATTCTGGCTGAATACGGCCCCCTTGTCCACGGAACGCACGTACACCGAATCGGATGCAATCATCCTGAGCCCATCCTTCCGAGCCATACTCTCCACCTCATCCATCTGAAGGCCGGTAAAATCAGGAACCGTGACGGTCTTGTAGTGTTGGGTGACGATCAGCAGCACAATGCGTATCACCAGCAGCAGACCGACGACAAATATCAAGCCTCCGAGCAGGTTCCTTCGCAGGCTCGGAGTTTTCAAATCGGTATTCTTTCCTTTCTTTGGCATTGTATCCCTTTTATCTCATTCTTCCGTGGCCTCCGCCCATACCTCCCATAGATTCATTGTCGAAAGTTCCGAAGCGATAGGTCAGGGACAGTATAACATAACGTCCCAAAGTGTTGTTGATCGCCTCGGAATGGTAGTTCGAAGAGTCCGTAACGGTAATGTTCTTGGCCTGTCCCAGAATGTCGTAGCACTTGAGGGCAAGAGTCATCTTCTTTTTGAAAAGCAACTTCTGGATTTCTGCATTGAGAATGTATTCGCTGGGCTGTACGGTAGTGTAGCCGTGATACCAGTTGTAGTCGAAATCACTCTTAAGCGTAAGTCCGGGAGCGTCCCAGGTCCAGTTCAGAGATGCGCGGATCTGGTTGTTGAAGGTGTTTGTCTGGTCGAACGTATTTCCCAGCGTATATTCGGCGTGGTTGATTCTGGTGCTTCCGGAGAGCGAGAGTTCGAGATTGTCCCTTCTGTACATCACCCTGAACCTCTCGCGGAAACTCAGCGAATTGGTCTTGTTCTCCACGAAGTGGCTGCAGATCTCATCATAGTCCGCAAAGAATACGTTATAGTCGAGGGAACCGTCCTCCTTGAGGTATTTGGATGTCTCTATGTTCTCTCCGACATAGTTCGAGGTCCCTGACAGGCCGAAACGCGTCATGTTGAAGATTGTGAACCCGGACTGGGCAATCGGCAGATTGACGAAGATGTTGATGTTGGCACTCGCGTTCGACGGACCGTTCATAGGCATCGAGTAGGAAATACCGTTGGTGTACCACTGCCCGTTGACAATTGGATTCTTGTTCAGGGTTCCGTCGAACCTTATGTTGAAGGACGCGAAACTTTTCTTGTTGTTGTACCTGTAATCTCCCCAGAGCGTATGGCTGAAATATGGAGAGAGGTTGGGGTTACCGAAGGATACGGCAAGAGGGTTGGAGTTGTCCGCAACGGTAATGAGCTGGTTGATGCCTGGCTGTCTCGAGGATCCGCGGTAGAACATCCTTGCACTTGAGTTCTCCCCTATTTCCCACCACAGCATGGCCTGAGGGCTCCAGTTCACCACGTTCATTGTGGTATCGACCTTGTAGCTGCCGTTGGCAGTCGAGTTGTGGGTCCTTGTAGGTTTGGCGGAGAATCCGAGCTGGGCACGGAACTTCTCGAGCTGATAGAGGAAATTGGCCCCTATTTCCTGATCCACGTATTCGTTGCTGATGCTGTTGGAATAACTCTCGATCTTCTTTCCTTCGGGATCGGTGGTGAGTTTGTCCGAGACGGACTTGTTCCAGCTGTACATATAGTTGGCCTCCACGTAGAGATTGCCTCCGAGAGGCTGGGTGATGGTAGCACTTCCCATAAGGGAGTAACTGTCGTGGTTCTGGTTGAAGAACTGGTTCACGTCGGAAGGCGTCGCAAGGCCGCCCTCATCGTAAGTGTTCGTATGGGATTGGTTTATGCCGTTCAGCTTGTTGGTGCTCATAGAATATCTTCCCATAAGGGTAAGGGTGCGCCCCGGGGCCCCGAGTTTCTGGCGGAACAGCAGGAAACCGCTTGTGCTCATATTTCTGTTCGAGCCCGAGTTGTCAGTCCTGGAGTCATTCGTAAGGGTCGTATCGGACTGGATGGTGTAGGTCGAGGTGGAGTCGTGCTGGGCATAACTTCCCGTACCAAAATTGATCCTCGGCTCGAAGAGGATGGAGGTGTTCTCGGAAATCTTGTGGTCGAGACGGATGCCGAAACGGTGGCCGTCCGAGCGGCTGTTGCTGAAACCGGCGGTATTGTTCTGAAGGTCGTATCCGTCGAGGTAGGTGGTCTTGGAGGACTTTTCCTTGACATCCCTGTCGGTATTGCTGAAGAGGTAGTTTCCTCCGAGGTCCATATCCCCGTCCTTCAGGGACCAGCTTCCGTTCACGCCGGCCATATAGGAGGTGGAAATGCCGTTCCCGCGGCCCCAACCGCCCTGGCCGCGTCCCATTCCGCCACCGCCGCCGCGCATATTGCCCATCATCGAACCCGAGAGGTCATTGAAACCTCGGTTGTTGGTGTTGTTGGCGTTGACCACGGCACTGAGCTGCCGCTTGTCGGTAAAGTTGCCGATGAATCCTG
>JAKSJY010000013.1 GCA_024402025.1 Bacteroidales bacterium | reverse complement strand
CAACGCCTCTAGACACAAAGAAACCGGCCAAAAATTACTTTTTGGTCGGCCTCAGGGGCTATTTGAAAAGATCGTTGAGGACCTTGGCGAGTCTGTAACCTGCCTTGCGGATCTGGGACTTGGACAGTTTGGTGGACTCTATCAGAAAAGCCTTGTAAACTTCCTTCTCGGGGTCCAGATCATATATGGAAAGGCATTCCGTCGCTGATTCAAATACCCAGTCCTCCATCGTACCTTTCTGTATGTGCTTGATTTCATGCTTGTTGCAGATGTCGGCAAGAGCAGCTATTTCCAAGAAACCGCCTTCATATATCTGGCTCATTGCATAACCGTCCCAAAATTTATGATATCTCACATCTTTCCCGTGATATTTGACACTCTGAACGGTCCTGTGAATGTTCCTGGGATAAGAAATATGACTGGGGCAGTGCATGTCACCAACGAGATGAACGACAATTGCAAGGTCGGCGATATTGGCTGAGTCCGGGCGGTTCTTGTGGTTTTTCAAATTCTCAAGAGAACGGGAATAAGCGGCATACCCGTTTTTATCCGCTTTCAAATCCTTTCTCAGGTGCAGATTGGAATCAACCTTAGCTACATGGGAAATTGATTTGCCATCCTCCGTCAGCATCGTATTCCTGTACATGTCAGGCCAGGAGGAATAATTGTAAAGATGCTCTCCATGGAAGATGTCGTGAACCCCTGACTGTGCCTTGGGTGTCAGATATTGTTCGGCAATATAGGCGATTGCTGCATGGGAACGGGCGTCAAAGGCACTCAGATTCAAGCAGATGCTGGCTGCTGAAATCAAAACAATTATTTTTTTCATGTGCGAAATATAATCATTTAACATAAATTGTCAAACCCTGATCGGAGGTGGAAGGCGCTCCAATCTTGAAGTGATACGAGGAACCCGGCGTCGTTACGTCTCCGTTGGGAGTTGATGTGCCGTCAACGCACCTGATGCGTACCAGCACCTCTTTTTCCGAGATATCTTCCGGCATCCTACACTTTATGTACAACTTGGTGGTTCCTTTTGCCGAGAAATGGAAGTTCGAGTCGGCCTTGAGATTCTTGGACTGGATTGTGCTTTGCCCGGTCTCCGCCGGTGTCCAGTTTTGTCCTCCGTCAATGCTGAATTCCACCATATAGCACAACGGCGCTGTGCCGGTGATGTTGACGCCCATGTCAATGGACAGAGTCGCATCTTTCGAACATTCCAGAACAGGGATATGGAAAACCGGACCGTCACCCGTAAAGACACTCTTGACTGTGTAACATTTGTTCTGAGCATCCTCAAAATCGAATGCGGGCTGCTCCGGGAGGGATTTGTTCTCCGGATTCTGAACATACTCGATCCAGACGCCGGGGGCATTGTCGGAAACGATCCATCCTTTTTCAGGCCATTTGGAATGGAGCTCCTTGAAAAGGGAAAGGTTGGTTTTCGCCAGCGCCGTTCCGAAAAGTACGCTTCCCTTCGAGAAGTCATACCATTCGACGGGCACAGGCTCATCCGACTCGGATTTCTGTACTACGGTAAGCACTGCCTTCCCCCCATTGGATGAGAACACCACCTCACCGCAACGGTCTTCCTCTCCATCATACTCTCCCACCGCCATTTGCAGCACGCATATCCCGGGATGGCCGCTTTTCGAAGACGGGGATATCCAGGAGTCGCAGTTAAGGGCCCAGTCTCCGTTCGTTGTCAGTTGGATCAGACCGTCCCCTTCGGTACATTTCCCGGCATAGTCGAACGTGAGGGTGTCCTTGTCGGCAACGCACAGTGGCGCCGAACCCTCCTGCATCAGATTCACCGTTCTGCGGCTCATCGCGGCATTACAGTATATGGTGAACCTTGCCGTACGTCTGAAGACACCGTCATTGGCCCGGGCGACCATCTTCACGGTCTGTTCTCCGCTTCCGCCGGACAAGGGGGAAAGCGTAAGCCAGTCCGAGTCATCGGACAGAATTATCGACCAGGGAGAATCCGATTTGACAACGAAGGCGTTGGTGTCCTGCCTGTCAGGACCGAACACATAAATATCCTGCAATCCTTCAAAGGAAATGGAGCCCTGCGCCACAGGGTCATTCTTGCAGGAAACGACACAGACAGAGAGAAGTGAGATAAAAAGTATTCTGAGAGTATCCATATCTATTGCCAGAAAAAGTCATTCTGATCCTTTACCGGATCGATTGCTGAATTATATGTTGCCTCTACATAGGGGAAAGCGCAAAGTAGGCTCTTTCTCATATCCTGCACGGAAGTGGTGAACTCGTGGTTGAGATATGTGTAGGCCCAGACTCCGGGAACGTCACCCTTGGGGCCCTGCTCGACCTGATGCAGGTGCTCGTTCAGCGGACGGGCAATCTGCTCCACGAGCCATCTTGCACCACGGCGGTGTGTGTCGAAATATTCATGGCCCTCTCCGCTCATCTCGTAGAAGCGTTCCCACATTATCGCGTTCACCAGATCCTCGGTACTGCCGAACTCACGGTCCTTCCAACTCGGGGAAAAAGCCGTGCCCTTGTCAACGGATGCACGGGCGCGGGCGTGAAGCGTCTCGATACGGTCCAAAGCCCTGTTCCACCACACATCGCCACGCGATTCGCTCAGGCTGGCGGACGCCTCCGCGGATATCAGGTACATCTCCGCCAACCTCATCATATAGAAATCTGCGTAGCCGGTGTTGACGTTGAAACGCGGATCCCTGTATTTCTTGAAATAAGGATATGCGATGCCGCTGTCATTCGTGTAAATACGATTGTAATAAGGGTATATGGTCTGTTTCTTCTGGTTTTTCTCGCTGATATAGGAAGTATGTATGAACGTTGCATCGAAACGCGGGTCTGGGCAACTGACATATATGTCATTGTCTTCGCCGGTGGCCGCAGTCCCCTTGACACCGCCATTGTCGGCGGCGAATTTCTGGAAGAAGAATCTGGACGGCCTGTAGCGCCCGTCATTCCCGTTTTCGATTTCTTTTTGGGAGGTTCCCTCGCAGTATTGCGGCAGAGAGTAAAGTGCAAGCTTGTTGCCGGATTTCACCGACACCGTATTCTGGATCACGAAAATGCGTTCGGGCAGATACCAGTCCGATTCCTCGGTCCAGCGGAACAGCGTTCTGTAGTCAGGAACCAGGGAGTAGGGGCCGTAGTTGATGACTTTCTCCGAGGTTTCATAGGCGAGGTTCCAGGCACTGTCGGCACCGGTAATTCCGATGGCGGAGAAATCGGGAAGACGCGACGGGTTCGTCTCATCAAAGAACTGGTCGGAAGGGTCCGCCTCATAGGAACTGAGAAGGGAGCCTATCGTCATATAAACGGAGGCCTTGAATGCCGTGGCAGCCCAATTGCAGGGCCGTCCCTTCCCGGGCGCCATCTGCTCTGCACGAATCTTGTCACGCATCATCTCCTCCGCATCGTTCAGGTCCCGGATAATTTGCTCATACACCTTATAATAAGCGGTTCTGGGATTGTTCAAAGTCCCGGAAGCATCGGGAGACTTGACGATGAGGGGGACATCACCGTATAGACGCACGAGCGTGTAGTAGAAAACTGCCCTGTAGAATTTGGCCTCCGCTCCTATCTCCTGCTTGAAATCATCGTCGACGGGACTTGAGGCCAGACCGTCAAGCAGACTGTTGCACCTGTTGACGCCCGTGTAGAGTTGTGCATACCTCGTCGAGTTCTTCGGATCAGCGGAATATTTCGTAAAATAGAGCCCGTCGAGCCATTGGTCTGCAAGCCTTTGAGCCTTCCAGATGATAATCCCGGATGCTGAGTGAAGATATTCTTGCATCGACTGGGTGAACAGATCCGACTGGTCGAAGGCATCCACTATACCGTAGATCTGCGCCTCCAGCTTTTCCGGAGTGTCAAACGCCATTTCCCAGGTCAGCATCGCGTCGGATGACTCCGCAAGAAAGTCTGCACATCCCGAAAAACACAGCGCAGACAAGCATAATATTATGATTCTATTCTTTTCCATCTCAACTGGCGAATATTAGAAGGTAAACTTGGCGTTAAGGCTGAACGTTCTTCCTCCGGGGTACGAACCGAGATCGCAGCCCATTCTGCTGATGTCGGTACCGAAACTGTTGACATCCGGATCCCATCCGGAATAACGTGTGAGAAGCAGCAGGTTGCTGGCAGAAACCGACAGGCGGAGTCCCTTGAGGAAAGATTGTTTTTTCAGTGGAAGCTTATAGGCAACGGACACGTCGGACAACCTCATGTAAGAGCCGTCCTCAATGTCGCGGTCCTTGGTGTATCGTGTCTCCTGAACGGATATCTGTCTGATTCCGTAGTATTTGGCACCCGGATTCGAAGGAGACCAGGCGTCTGTGAAGGCTTCCCTTCTGACATTGTGGTTGGAATACCTGGTGTCCGTGTCCCGGCAATTGTTCACATTGTAGATATCATTTCCATACGAACCGTTTATGGCCATGCTGAAGCTCAGGTTCCGGTACGAGAAAGTTGTGGAGAGTCCGAAAGTGAAGGAAGGATTGGGGTCGCCGATTATAGTCCTGTCTTCGTCGTCGATGTATCCGTTACCGTTCAGGTCAAGATATTTTATTGAACCGGGACCTGCGGGAGCGTCTCCCTGGGCCAGTGCCGGGCCCGTTTCCCCCTGCTGGACAATGCCGTCAGTCTTCAATCCGTAGAAAAGACCCATAGGATATCCCTCCATGAATATGTTGGCAATGTAGGTTGCATAGTTGCCGCTGCCGGGGGCACTGCCGTAGAAATAAACGACATCTTCCTGCCTCTCAGGGGTTATCCAGACTTTCTTGCGGTCTGCAGTATCGCTTATCCCCGCCACTCTGTTGCGGTTTATGGACAAGTTTGCACCGAGAGTCCATTCGATGTTACGGCTCTTCACCGGTACGGCGTCCAATTGGATTTCCGTACCATAATTCAGTATGCAGCCTTCGTTGACCCACATCGAGGAGAATCCTGTGGATGTCGCTATGTTCTTTGCCTGGAGAAGATCGCGGGTAATCTTGTAATAGCAGTCGACGTTGAGTGCGAGCCTGCCCTTCCAGAAGCTCAGGTCCACACCGCCGTTGAACTGTTCTCCGGTCTCCCACTTGAGATTGGGATTTGCCAGGTTGGAGGGAACAATACCTATCGAGGATTCGGAGATATTGCCCGGAGTATGGTCAGGAACTCTCACCGAGTTATAGTTGGAGGTGGTCTGGTAGCTCGGAATCGACTGATTGCCCACACAGCCCCATCCGAGACGCAGTTTCGCCTGTGATATGTCCCGGACGTGGAACCAGGGCTCCTCGCTCAGCCTCCACGCAAATGCGAATGAAGGGAAATGCCCCCACTTGTTGCTGCCCTGGAACTTGCTGGAACCGTCCGCCCTGTATGTCGCCGTAATCAGATATCTGTCATCATAATTATATACGGCACGCGCAATGAAGGAGAGCAGCATATACTTGGTGAACACATACTGCTGGTTGGAATTCGGCGCCGTGCTGATGGCTGCGTCAAGGCCCCTGTACTGTTCTATGTTCCAGCCCTGCACTATCTGGTTGCGCACCAGAGAACTGTTCGTGGACACACCTGCAACACCGGAAAAGTTGTGCTTGTGATATTTGTGATTGAAATTCAAAGTGTTGTCCCAGTTCCAGTTCAGATTGGTATATGATCCCTTCGCGCCCAGGGACGCCTCCGCCGAAGTGTTGATACGGGAGGACTTGAACTTCATCCTCTGCCTGTCCCTGTAGTCGGCTCCGAATGAAGATTTGAAGGTCATCCATTTTACAGGCTTATATTCCACAAAGAGGTTGGGAGTGAGCCTGTACTCCTTGCGCGTGTTGAGAAAATCACTGAGCCACTTGTCAGGACCGGCCTTGGAACTAGCTTCAGAGTCGTCATCCGTTTCTTCCTCTTCTTCTCCATCCCTGGCAGACCTGTACGGACGATAGGTCAGGATACTCCTCATCAGGGAGCTTGCCGCCGTGTTCTTGATTCCGACACCCTGAGTCAGCCTGGAATCGACATAGGCGAAGTTGACCTTCGTTCCGATTTTAATTTTCTTCGCAATGTTCTTGTCGAGGTTCAGCCGCACGGTATATTGCTCCACACCGGAATTCTTCACGATACCCTCTTTGTCGGAATAGCCCAACGAGAGAGAATAGGCAATGGTCTTCGGACGGCCGGAAATGGTGAAATGATACCTCTGGCTGACTGCTGTCCTGAAGCAGTAGTCCTGCCAGTCGACGGGCTGCACCTTCAGGCCGGAAAGTGTTGACGGAATTTCATAAATAGCCGAGAGATATTTCATTGCGGTCGTCGAACCCGCCTCGTCCTGGGCCTTGAGAAAACTTACATAGTCGTCGAATCCGAGAATGTCCATCTTCTTGTACCGGGTGGTGATGTCCATCCCTGCGGAGAATGTAATCGTAGGCTTGTCCTTCCTGGCGCCTTTGGTGGTTATGAGAACCACTCCGTTGGCGCCCATCGAACCGTAGATTGCTGTCGCGGACGCATCCTTGAGGACCTCCATACTTTCGATATCCTGAGGGTTGATGCCCATGAGGCCGTTGACCGACTCGTCACCGCCAGAGGAATCGGCACCGATGTTCATCAGTGATTCCGATGCCGTCACCGGCGTCAGCACCACTCCGTCCACCACATAGAGAGGCTCGCTGCTGCTGTTGAAAGAGTTGAGTCCGCGTATTCTTATCGACACTCCGGCATCAGGTCCGGCGTTGTTCGAAAGCACCTGCACACCCGACGCATTCCCCTGAAGGAGGCTGGAAATGGAAGTGCTTCTGGATGCAAGGTCCTCATCTATCCTCACGGATGACACTGAGCCGGTGATATCGCTCTTCCTCATGGACCCGTAGCCCACCACAATGACTTCATCAAGGGCCATCGCATCTTCTTCCATAACTATATCTATGTTCGTGCGCTTGTTCACAGCCACCTCCGCCTGGGCATAGCCGAGGCAGGAAACGGTAAGCACCGGTTCCTTTACCGAAGAGGGCAGGTTGAGCACCCAGTCCCCGTTCACGGAGGAAATGCACACCACGTCGGTGTGACCGGCAAGCATTACGACTGCGCCGGGTACGGGAGCTCCGTTCTTATCTTTTACGCTTCCCTTCACGCTTGTTTGCGCAAAAGCCGAAGTGAATGCCAGGAGCAATATGAAAATGTTGATTATCTTCTTCATGACTTCCGCTTTTAAAACATCAGACTTACTCCCATCATAAAGGTCCTCGTAACTGGGAACGCGCCATAGTCGATTCCCGTGGAGAATCCGGAATTCCCGAAACAGTTCACGTCGGGATTCCAACCGGTATAACGGCTGAATGTGGCCAGATTCCTTCCGGACAGAGAGACTTTAAGGGATTTCAGACATCCGGTCCTGTTCAGGGGGACTTCGTATGAGACGGTTGCCCTGGACAATCTCAGAAAATCAGCATCCTCCACATAACGGTCGCTTACCGCATACGGTTTCGTCCCTTCGGCGAGCAGGCGGTTCAGGTTCAGAACATCGAAACCGGCCGCACCGTCAAACAGAAGATCCAGGCTGAATCCCTTTATGGAAACGTTTGTCCCGAAGCCGCCGTAGAAAGAGGGGAAAGGATTGCCTATCAAAACGCGGTCCACCCCGCTTATATAACCGTCCGATGTAATATCCCTGTATGAGCCGTCGAAATTCGTCCTGTAACCGTAGAAAGAGTTGAGCTGATGACCGAGGGCATTCACGTTGGCTGTCAGGCCATTGCCTATCTGTTTGCCGTCAACGTCGGAATCACATATGGAGCTGGCCTGATTGACATTGTATGCCCCGTTGGCGCTGATATTCCATCGGAAGTTCCCATTGCGTATCAGGGCTATGTCTAAACTCAGTTCCAGACCGGTGTTCCTGATGCCGCTGCTCAGATTCTGAAGTTCCTGAGCATCGCTCCATACCCAGAGATAGCTGTCCGGAACGGGCTTCCCGAAACAGAAGATGGAGATGTTGTCATCCGTCATCTTGTGGAAATAGCCCAGACTTGCGCTGAACCTGCCTTCGAGGAACGAAACGTCGATTCCGGCATTAAGCTCCCTGCTCGTCACCCGACCGAGCGCTTCGTAGAAGAATTCCAGCTCGGGGTCGACACGGAGATAATCACCGGTGATATAATTCCCGAACATACCATACGGGACAAAGTGGTCCATTCCGGATTTTCCATAACCGGCACGGACGGCAAGGCCCGACACCGCACTGGAGTTTTTGAAAAACGCCTCCCTGAGATCGCCGCGCAATTCAATGCTGTAGTATGACTCGGGCACGGATGCGTGGTATTTCGGAGTCCAGTCGCAACGGTAAAGGGCGTTGAGACTCAGAATTTTTCCGAAGGAGTATTCCAACTCCGGATACACTGCATAGTCGGAATATCTGTAATCGAAGTTATGAATCTGAGGACGGCTTCCGTGCTGGTTCAAGCCCATGGCCCGCAGCTCGTGGGTGAAGAAATCGGTTCCGCACATATTGCTGAACGTGTTCATATCCGAGGACGTCGAGGCCGATACGCCAAGTTTCAACAGGTGATTTCCGAAATACCTGTGCCACCTCAGGGACATATCCGCATTGTAGCGGAACATCGATGAACCCAGAATCGAGGCTGCACCGTTGTTGTCTTTCCCGAATGACAGGCCGTTGCCGTACCAGATGTACCTGTCATTCCTCTGGTAGTCCATCCCCGCATTCAGACTTATCTTGAATCCAAGCGGCAAATTGAAGTCAAGTGAAAGTGAATTGACCGCCCTCTTGTCCTGTGCAATGTCATCGTAGTCCTCCTGCCAGCCTGAAACAGTGTCGTTCAGAAAAAGTTCAGGATACCTTGCCGACAGAGTATATGAGGGCTGCCCGAAATAGGAGGTCCCGGCCATCGAGGACATCTCACCCAGGCTGAGGAGGGAATTCATCGAAAAGTGAACCACCTTGTTGGCTGTGGTCTCGAATGAAGCACGCAGGCCTCCGTAGGTGTTGCCACCCCTCCTGTAGGGCGCGTTGTTGTCTCTGAAGAAACCGCTGACGGCAAAATTGTTGTTATTTATTCCTCCGGTAACGGAAAGCGTGTGCTGATGGCCCACACCGGTGCGGAAAGCATCATTGCCGGGGACTGCTGAATTGAGAATCAAGTCCGACGAGAGATTGACCCTCACCCCCTCTTTCCCGTTGTTCTTCTTTGTCCTGACAATAACGGCTCCATTGGCTCCCCTGACCCCGTACCGGGCCATCGAGGACATATCCTTTACCACCTCTATGCTTTCGATGTCTGCTGCATTGAGGAAGGTGAGAGGATCAAGCGCCGACGTCCAGCTTTGCTCTCCGAAATTGTAGAACGCATCCGTGTTCTGGTTCTGGGCATTGTTCAACACCGCTCCGTCCACAATCCAGATGGGCTGGCTGTCGAATCTGTAGGAATTCACTCCCCTGACGTTTACACTGAACGGGCTGTTGATACCTCCGTCATAGGAGGAAACCCTCACGCCGGCGACATTTCCGCGCAGCAGGGATACGACATCCTGCGCAGGGGAATCCACGGCGGCGAGAAGCAGTATTGCAGATATTATTTTATATGGTCTCATTGTTTTCTATTTGTCATAGTAGACAATCATATCCCTCATCGCCATCCTGGTGCCAGTTCCAAGCACGAGTGCGGCTCCCTCGGATGGTTTTGTTTCAGGGAGTTCCCATGTGGTGGTGTCTCCCTTGACGGATGAAGTCCATGTGTCCCCTCCTTCAAGGACGACGCTCCGGGAAGCGTCCATTACCGTCATCACGCATCCGGACACTCCGCATTCGAAATAAATCGCGGAAATGCGGAATCCATCAACCGGAGGTATGGTCAGATAGTTGCCCGGGGCCTCTCCAAGATTGAATCCCGTGTCGGTGACACGCCAGAGGCCCGAATAAGAGTGGACGTTGAAGAGATATCCTCCGAAGTGCTCCAGAACGCTGTCCTCGTCGGCGCAGATGGCCGTCGAAGAATTTGACGGAGTTTCCGACTTGGACGGATGGAGCAGCGGCCAGTTGTCCGACGACACCAGGGCTGCGGTGAGAGGGTCCCTGAACATTAGTCTTATCACCGGCGTCTGAGTGAGCGTGAACACGAACGGCTCCTTCACATCCTTCACTGCAACCTTCACGGTCATGGAAGCGTCGCGGCCGAAGCACAGTGCCGGTTTGAACTTGAATTCCATCTTGTCCACTTCCTTGGTCCCGCTTCCGGTCGCGAGTACCGGGGACTGGAAACCGTCATACTCATCGATGGTGCCAGTCCATTGGGTGTTGGACATTATCTCGATGGTGGCATTGAACCGCCCGGGCTCGAGTGTGACATGGTCCGAACCGTCGGCGAGCTTGAAATAGGGAGCACCGCGGCTTTGAAGGAACGTCAGCACCACATCTTCACACTCGTCGCAGCAAAAACGCACGCTTGCGCTCTTGCTGTTTTCAAAATCGGCGTTCGGAGCAACGGAAACCGTGATTTCCGCCGAGCCGTATCCTTCCTTGCGGTCCATCGAAAGGTAAGCGGTGGACCCGTCCTCAACCGAGGCTATCCAGTGCCGGTTGGAATTCACGGACACGGTGAGAGACTCTCCGTCGGGATTTACGTTGTCATATGAATGCGGGCCAAGAATGTTCAGCCTCGGCGTACTGGCTTTCTGGACAATCTCGACATCGGTACTTTTGCCGTCTATGGAAAGTCTTATCAGTGCATTTCTGGATCGGGGCTGTTTGTTGTCCTCACATTTAATAATAAGATCCTTTATTTTCAGGGTGTTGTCAAGGTTGCGGAATTCCTTCGGGCTGATTTCCACCCAGGATTCCCCTTCAACCACGACAGCGCTCCAACTCCTGTTGGCTTCTATTGCGAGAGTGTCCGCAACAGGTTCACCTGAAAGCATATCCGCTTCCAGTTCCAGCTTCCCGTCACCTGCGGACAGGAAAGGTTCCGGCGATTCATATTGTTTGAACAGCGCTCCGGTGCATCCCGTCAGCAAGAGACAGGCAGTGACAAGCGGGCAATGCAGATTCTTCATACGTCACTTTATCTTGAATTCGTATTCGATGTCTCCGTTTTCATCAAGGTAGCACACACGGATGTATTTCTTTGAAACCGAAACGGCTGTAAAACCGGGGCCCCTGTCGCAGTATTGCGTTCCTTCGACCTTTTTGGCCTTGCGCGTCAGCACGGGAGACGCGTTCGTCACGAAGTGGATGTCGGAGTCACTTCTTTTGATGTGCTGGAAATTGTGGATGTGACCGTTCAGGTAGAGAACGGTCCCTCCTTTTTCGAGAATCGGAAGCAGCCTGGACTGAAGGTCGGCACGCTCAGCCTCATTCTTTTTGGAATGGGCATAGATGGGATGGTGGCCTACGGCTATCTTCCATTTTGAATTGCTGGCCGCAAGGGTGGAATCCGCCCAATGGAGTTCCCTGCTCCTGTATCCCTTGTCCACTTTGCCTTTGCAAGTCTTGTTGTAGCTGTCGAGCAGCGGGGTGGTGTCCAGGAAAAGCAGCAGCACGTCTTCTTTGCCCCCTTTTCCATATCCGAAGTTCATACTGTAGTATCTTGACGGAGTATCCCACCACGGTTGAACTTCCGAATAGTCCGCTACTGCCTGAGGATTCCCTCTGTATTCGTGATTCCCAGGAATGCAATGCCAGGGAATCTTTTTGAGATTCTCCCCCTGGAATATGTCGAGCAGCTTGTATTTCCACTGCGGGTCATTTTTGCTCTTTACTCCGCTCTGGTGGATGGGATCCCCGGCGTGAACCACGAAGTCGATATCGTTCGACTTGACGATGCCGTCGATGACGTCTGCAAGGAGCATCTCCTTCCCGCGAAGGCTGTCCACGTGGCTGCCGCTGTCAGTGAGCACGATGAAGTTGACGTTCTTGCGAGCGAATCCGGGCAGTTTGCGAGCGTCGGATGATATCCATATCAAGGATATGCAGAGTATCAGAAAAAATCTTTTCATATCAGTCTTGTGAGAAAGTTGTGGTGAAACTTACAGTGTGACCGGCCGGTATTGTGGATGAGAATCCTATCATGTTCTCCGTCGGATTTTCATCCCAGTCACGCGGGGTCCAGTCCGTTCTTCTGGTCGTAGGCCAGATAGTGTAGGCGAACGGGTGTGAATTGGAAGAAACAGTCCTCATATACATCATCTTCCCGCTTCTCTTCAGGGATATTTCTCCCGTGGTGATGGTCGCGGTGGCGGCAGTGAGGGCACGCCATTCGATGCGGGCATCCATTCCGCCCTTTGCGGTGATGACGTCTGTTATCTGAAGAGTCTTACGTCCGACAAGCACGACGGTGCGCTCCGCCCTGGCGACGGCATCCGCCAGCGGCGCAGTCATATCCAGTCTGACACCCAGCTTCTCAGGGGTGTCGAACACTTCATCAATTGTTACCGCCCCATTCACGATATGGTCGGAAACATGTACCTTCCCGGAGATGCTTCCATCGCTGTTGAAACACGAGATAGTGCTGTGGGTCAGGTTGTTGAGCTTCGTAACGTCCCATCTGAAGGAAGACTGCGTCATATCGAAGAGATTGCCGGACACAGCCGCCATCTTGGACTCGATGGAGTCATATGAGGGTCGCACAAAGTCCTTGATCCATCTTACTCCGTCGGCAACATATATGAAACTGCCGGCATCCTGGTGGCCGTGGGAATGGCTTGCCGCCCCGGCCTTTATTCCGACGTAGCTGTCACTGTCGTCAAGTCTCCACGAGGTATGCACCATAGCGACAGGAACACTGCCTCCACCGACCCATATTTCTTTCTGCGGCGCAAGGAGCTTTCCGTTTCCTACCGGGAAGTCCTTGAGGACACAGGGTATGAAAGGCAGCAACCTACCGGTGCCATAGCCCTCCGGGGACTCGAACATATTGATTTCGTTTATCAGAAGGCTTGCATTGTCCTGATGTGCGGCGAACCACCACATTGCTTCCTGCGCATCCTGATCGGAACTGCCACCGTCGGCATAGGGGAAGGGTTTGGCGTCGGGGCCGAGCATATAGAGCATATATTCCGCCGTGTGGCTGAAACCCTCCTGCGTATCCATTCCGTTGCAATGGCCGAAGGCTTTCTCTAGCATCTGGAGAAGCATCACCTGATAGGTAGTGCCATACCCCCAGTACGAATATCCCTCAGGGTAATTGCCGTCCCGACCGTATATTTCAGCCATTGCCGCGGCATTCGAGGCGACGCCCTCCTCGATGGTGGTCCTGCACAACTCCTTGTCCTTTTCATAAAGGACTATTGCAGCACTGACGAGAGAACAGACGCATACCTGGTTCCAGTTGGTGTTGGTGCCCCGGAAATAGTTCTGGGCGGGGAAAGTTTTCAGCGCATATTCCTTCAGCGCATTGCGGACCTGCTTTCTCAATCCCGCCGGGATTTCATCATAAAGCCAGTCGTATGCGATGGACACGCCGAAAGCCATTTCTGCGACATCCAGATAATGCGAAGGATGCCAGTCCTTGAACGAACATACAGTCGAAAGGTCGGCAAGCGCCGCTGCGAGAAACTTACGGTCTCCCCCCACTTTATATGCATAGGAATAGGCCCATAGACGCTTCAAGGCCAGACGACTCTGAGTCAGCAACCTCACCCCGGAAGCGTCAAGGATATATCTGATATGAGAAGCATCCTCCAGATACTCTTCAGCATTCCCGATAATGTGGTCGCTTGTCTTTTTGAGCCACGGATTTGAACCGTCGGCAACTTTTCCTTTCAGTTCTTCGAAGTCTTCAGTTGTGAGGAACAACCTCGGATGGGATGTTTTTGAAAGGAGGGAATAATCAAACAGACCCGGCTGGTCTTCCGACATATCGTCATCATCCTCGGCATACACCGGGACAGGGTCAGGTTTCAGTATCTCCCCATACTCATTCGGAGTACAGGCGGACAGAAGCCCGAGGCATACGAATGCCGATATCAACATTATTCTCTCTGTCATTTTACTGTCAATGTTTTCGTAAAATTGTAATGTTTGTCGGAATACTCCAACACGACACTGTCTCCCGCTTTATTCCCGGAATTTTTCAGAATCCATATGTGCTTGGAGTCCTTGTCCCGGCTGCTTATGCGGGGATCCGGCATCTTTTTATAACTCATCTTGCGTCCGTCCGCCGTGATGCTGCCGTCTTCCGCTCCTGCATACACATTCACAATCAGTTTCCCGCTGCTGTCAACGCACGCATAAGCCGGAGCCGGGTATTCCTCAATGGCGGACAGAAATTCAATCTTCAGATAGTCATCGCCTTCGGCTTCCGGGTCCACGGTAAAGATGAAGTAACCCCTCGGTGCACCGCAGCTCATCAGCTCCGCGCCCTTGTCGCTTTTCCACTTGTATGCATAGGGGGCGCCGGCATCGAAAGTCTCGTATCCCTGCCACGAACTTCTGGACACCATATGGGTGTGCGCATTCAGCAGCATCAGGGGCCCCACGCCGGAAAAAATGGTTGCCAAAGTGTCCTTTCCCTTGCAGGAACTGACGGCAATGTGGGAAAGGAAGAAAGTACGTCCGTCGAATTCGGTGTGGATGGTTTTGTCCAGCCACATTTTCTGCGGTTCCGTGAATCCGCCGGCGTAGTCCTTACCCTGGACCTCCGTGCCTGTGCGTACGTTGTTCATTAGGATGAACCTGACCCCCTTCAGCACAAAAGTGGTGTCCGGGGTTCCGAAATTCCGTTTCCAGGTGTCAAGACTTCTTTTCCCCATCAGTTCCCCGTCGCGGTCGTGGTTTCCCGGAACCGCATAGACGGGAAAACTCCAGGACTTGAAAAGTTTCGCCGATTTTTCAAGTACCTCCGAGTTCTCCATGGAAAGGTCGCCAAGGAAAAAGGCGGCCTCGATGTCCTTGCGCTTGCCCAGATCGTCAAGTATGACCTCCCTGGCCATTTCGTACGCTTTCTGGTCAGGAGCCTGGATGTCCCCCACAACGGCTATGCGGAAAGGCTCCACAGTGACTGCCGGTGGCTCGGGGTCGACGTCGCTTCCCGACTCTCCGGACTTGCCCAATTTGTCGCAGGCAAGGCAGAGCGAAAGCGTGAGTGCCGTAACGAAAATGGTTCTGAAATCCATTAATTTATACGTATTGTCTGATGAAACCTGAGATGTTTGTCCCTATAGTCAAGCGGGAGTTCATCGCCGGGGTGGACTTTGGAATCCTCCAGGATCCAAACGTGCCTGGAATTCTTGTCCTTGCCGATACGGGGGTCCGGCATTTTCTGCCAGGTCATTTTCCTGCCGCCGGCAGTCAGCGTACCGCTCTTGACTCCGCCATAAACGTTTACGACGAGCCTCCCCTCCTCATCGATGCAGGCATAGGCGGGGGAAGGATATTCCTTTACGACTGAATGGAACTCGATTTCCAGCCACTCCGACTCCGGAGCTTCAGGCCTTACCGTGAAGATGAAATATCCACGGGGAGTTCCGCAGGCCATCAGATCCGAGGCTTTGTCCTTTTTCCATTTTCTGGCATAGGGGGCGCCTGCGTCGAATGTTTCGATGTCGTTCCATTTCCCACGCGATGCAGTGTGGGTGTGTGCACACAGAAGCATCGAGACCTTGTCCGGAGTCACACCGGCAGCAAGGGAATCCCGGCCTACGCAGGACTTGAGGGCGATGTGCGAAAGAAGGAAGGTCCGCCCCTCGAAACAGGTTTCCAGAACTCCATCCAGCCATTCCTTCTGACTGTCGTTGAAACCGCCGACATAGTCCTTGCCCTCTCTCTCGAAACCTGTACGTACGTTGTTCACAAGGATGAACCTGACGCCTTTCATCACAAAAGTGGTGTCCGGCTTGCCGAAAACACGCTCCCAGGTGTCAAGGCTTCTGGGGCCCATCTTCTCTCCGTCGCGGTCGTGGTTGCCCGGAACCGCATAGACGGGAAAACTCCAGGATTTGAAAAGCGCCGCCGTTCCGGCAAGTATCTCCGAATTCTCCATCGAAAGGTCACCGAGGAAAAATGCGGCATCGAGATCCGTGCGAGCCGACAGTTCCTCATACACGGCAGCCTTCGCCATATCGAACTCTTTCTGTGAAGGGGCCTGGATGTCTCCCACCACGGCAAAGCGGAAACTTTGACAGAAGGCCGCGGCACTGCCTGTTACGAGCAGTGCTGCGGTCATTATCAATCGTAGGAATTTCATATCTGAATACCAGATCTACTCAAGTCCGATCAATATGCCCTCCGTCTTGTCATTACCAAGCTTGAAGCTGAACGAGGTGGAAGGCAGCGCGGGATCTTTGCTGTTCTGAGTGAATGTCCCGTCAACGCACCTGATTCTGAACTGCCATTCCTTTTCTGAAATAGCTGCCTTGACTGCACACACTGCCTTGAACGCACTGGTACCTTTCTTTTCAAAGTGGAAATTGGACGCTGCCCCTTTGTTGTTGGTCGAAATGACTTCATTTCCGGTATCGGCAGCTGTCCAGGAAGAGCCGCCATCCTCGCTGTATTCCATCATATAATGCAAAGGGGCTGTGCCTGTAATGTTGATTGCACCCTCGACAACTATCGATTTCCCGACAGCCGCGCTCTTTACGGGAACGTGGAACAGCACAGCGTCATCGGTATAGACACCCTTGACCGTAAGAGGCCTTGCGCTTGCCTCAAAATTGAATTCAGGGGTCACAATGGTCTTGTTATCAGCATTCTGGACATACTCCGCCCATACACAACTTGTATTGTCGGCGTTGAGCTTGCCTGATGACTTCCATTCGGTCTGACGTTTCTCGAGGGCGTCGTATGATGACCCGGCGTCGTTTGTCTTGAAGAGCACAGAGCCATTGGTGAAATCATAATAGCTTTCCACCACAGTCTTCGGCTGGAGGGATATGGCAATTCCCTTTCCGTCCTTGGGGCCTCCAAGACTGAACTCGGAAGCTGCCGGCTCCGTAAGGTATTTCTCGTAAGTTTCACCTTCTTTCCAGTAGTTCGGAGTGATGGTTCCGTCAACGCAGGTGAGTCTGAGGAGAACTTCCTGCTCCTTGATTTCGGAATCGAAACTGCATTTCACCTCAAGAGCCTTGTTGTCCTTGGCCTCCTTTCCGTCAGCGTCAAGGAAATAGTAATTCGAATCCGCCTTCAGAGGACTGTTGGACTTTTTCACCTCCATTCCGGTGTCAGCCATTTTCCACGTAGTTCCACCATCCGCGCTGTATTCTACAAGGTAATATGCACCGGCAGTACCTGAAATGTATCCATTGGCACTGAATGAGAGATATTTGCTCGTAACGATGGATTTGGCGGGGATATGGAACAGCAATGCGTCGCCGGTGAAGATGCTCTTGATAACGAATGCCTGATTCGCTTTCTTGCCGAATGAGAACACAGGCTGGTTGGCGAATCCTGTGTTCGAGGGATTCTGTACGAATTCCGCCCAGACGGTAGGAGCGTTGTCGGAGTAAATCTGGCCGATGGTCTTCCAATAGGCCTGACGCTTTTCCAGAGGTTTTCCTTCATCAGCGATATCTTCGGTGGTGAACAGTACCTGGCCCTTTCCTTCTATGTCGCACCAGATGTTCTTGAGCGAAGAAACGTCCACGGGTTTTGCTGCCATAGCACCGGCCTGGATATCCTTACCCACAAAACGTACCTGCTTTACCGAGCCGTCTCCGGCTGTTACGGTCAAACGAAGCACGGTGCCTTCGATGCCGGAAGCATTGAGCATGAACCTCAATGATTTCTTCTCGCCCGATTCGATGCTTCCGTTGGAAACCGTGGTGGTGATGGCGGAGAGGGAATTCGTAAACGTCAGCTTCCCGTCTCCCAGATCGGCGGCGAAACCACCTGCTATGGTCTTCCCGGCTTCGCTTTCAAGCGTTGCTGAAGTAACCTCGTACGCTTTCTTGCCATCGTTGTTGAGTTCCACTCTCAATATCGAGAATGCGTGATTGAGCTCTCCGAATGCTATCTCGGACTCCTTGGTTACAATGTCCACGGGGTCCGAATACATGAAGTCGTATTTCGAGACATCCCACGATTCCGCTTCCATATCATAAGCCTGACTGCCGGGAAGAGTGCCTGACACGGAGGCAATGCCGGTGGTCTTGCTGTCGTAAGGGTAATAAAGACGGAATCTGTAGCCGGTAACGGTAGTGCCGTCCATCGGCTCAGCCCATACGAAAGTATCTTCGCTTTCTATGGTCGTGGCGTCTTCCTTAATCTCTTTGATCTTGAATGACTGCTGGGTGTCGTTGGCTGCATAAACGACAGATGATTCCTTCTCATATCCATACTGGTGGAAGATACCGAATTTATCCGTCGCCGTCCACTTGGTAGCCGATGCTGTTTCATCGAATACGGCTTTGAAACCAGACTCCACAACGTTGATTGAAAGTTTTCCGTCAACCTCGGGGATGTCCGGGTTCAGTTCCTGCTTATTGCATCCCGAAAGAAGTAACGCTACCGGAAGTAATGCGTAAATGATTCTTGTTTTTTTCATGGCGCCTGATTTTTAATTTTGAATAAGTTTTTCGTCCCACACTTGCTCTTCAACCCACGAATTGTCTACAAGTCCGCCCGACTGGGTCATGACTTCGCTGGTCAGTATGGCCGTCTCCTCCATTTGAGGAACGTCATACTTTTGCTGTTTGTGATTTTCTTTCATAGATATTGAATTGATTGGTTATTTCTTTCTCAAGGCCTCGCACGATATGGCGGTGATTGTTCCTTTTCCGCTGATTACCTGAACCTTCAGGTCCGAACCGTGGCGTTCCGGGGTCAGGGCAACCCTCTGCGCTGAACCTATCTGACAGTGTTTCTTTCCGAACAGGGGAACAAACTGCCCGCCGCCCTCGTTGATAGAAATGGTGAAAATGCAGTCCGAGTCCATTCTCCATTGAACGTCGAAGCGTTTGATTCCGACGTTGTCGTCAAGTGGTATCAGAAGCTCTTCACCGGCGCTGATGGTCGCCGGGAGAACGTCCGAAAGAATATTGTCCTCGACGAACTTGCGGTCCGGATTTTCAGGATCCAGAACGGTAAGGTTGCCGGCAAGGCGCAAATCAGTGGAAGATGCTCCGACAAAAACGTTGAACATTCCGGGCTCCGTCACCGTTTTCATATTCTCATCCAGCATTTCAAAGGCGGACGGCGGCAGGGGAATGGTTATTTCCTTGGATTCTCCGCTGTCCAGATGCACACGTTCGAAGCCCCTGAGGAGCTTGTCGTACACCGTAATCGAACTTTCTTCATCGTGGAGATAAAGCTGGACGATTTCATCTCCCGCATATTTCCCCGTATTCTTGAGCGTGAACGTAACGTCTATGCCTTCTCCCGGCATTATCCTGTCTTTTGAAAGGCGCAAGTCACTGTATTCGAACGTGGTGTAGCTCAATCCGTAGCCGAAGTCGTAAAGAGCTCCGTTTGCGCGGGTCTGGCGGCCTTTGGGACCGAGTCCCTTATATCCGTCTATCTGGGAGTTCGGCTTGTAGGGGAAGTTGAACGGTATCTGCCCTACAGTCTTGGGGAAGGTAACCGACAGTTTCCCTCCCGGATTGTATTCGCCGAGAAGCGCCTGGGCAACGGCAGTTCCTCCGTGTGCACCCGGATACCAGGCTTCTATGATGGCATCAAGATTCTTGTCAGCCCAGTTTATGCTTAAAGGGCGTCCGTTTATCAGAACCAGCACCACCGGTTTGCCGGTTTTCTTCAACTCCTTCAGCAGCATATCCTGGCAGCCGGGGAGATCAAGGCTGGTACGCGACCTATTTTCACCGCAGGTGCGGAGTTTCCCTCCCATCACAGCGACGATTACGTCCGCGTCAGAGCACGTACCGACAGCATGTTCCATGCTCCGGCGTTCTTCTGCCGTAGGCTCATATCCGAACAGTTCAGAATCGGGCCACTTGCTGTCCACTACTTCGCATCCCTTGGCATAAACAACCTCGGCCTTACCTTCCAGCGCCTTTTTCAATCCTCCGTATACGGTTACGGATTCCGTGGCCACCGGGCCGTAGTGAACGTGGGCATAACCGTCATCGTCAGCGTTCGGGCCCACGACCGCCACCTTCTTCAGTGCGGATGGGTCAAGAGGAAGGAGGCCGTTGTTTTTCAGCAGCACAAGGCATTCCTGCGATGCACGCAACGCCACCTCGTTGTTCGGGGCCCCGTTGATCTCGGCATCGGCGGCCTCGTAATCCTGCTGGTACGGCTTGTCGAAGAGTCCCACCAGGAACTTGACCCTGAGAATATCCTTCACCCTTTCATCGATGGTCTCCATACTGATGCTGCCTTCCTGCACGAGTTCCCTAAGCGGAAGGACATAGCTGTCGGGAGTACGGAATGTGCAGCGCACGTTAAGTCCGGCCTCGACACTCTGCCTCACAGACTCCTTCATCGAGCCGGAAGTGTGGTGCTTTACGTGGAGGTACTCGACTGCATCGGAATCGGATACGACATATCCCTTGAAACCGAAATCGGTCCTCAGTCTGTCATAGAGCCAGTAACGGCTGGACTGAATCGGCTTCCCGTCGTAATCATTGTATGAGCTCATTGCTCCCAGCAGACCGCCTTCCGAAATAACCCTTCGCCAGGGGTACATATGGATGTTCTCCACTTCGTGGGGTGCCTCGTGGGGGTCGCATCGTGCCGAACCCTCCCTTGCACCTTTTCCGTTCGAGTAAATGCAGAAGTGCTTTGCAGTCGAAGCAACCTGATAGTCTGTCTGGAGCCCCTTTACCATCTGAACTCCGAGTTCAGCAACGAGGTACGGATCCTCTCCGTAGATTTCTTCGTACCTGCCCCAACGCTGGTCGCGGCCCACATCAAGAATGGGAGCATATACGTTAGTGTAGCCAAGCAGCCGTCCCTCCCGTCCCGTAATCCTTCCGACTTCGTGGATAAGCTCCCTGTCCCAGGTATGCCCGAGGCCGAGCTGAGTAGGGAAGTTCGTGGATTTATAAGCCTCTACGCCGCGTATACCTTCGTTGGTGAAATCCACCGGAATACCGAGACGTGTTTCCTCAATGAAAAAACGCTGGACCTCGTTCAGGGCCTTGGCGTGTGTTGATGCAGGCCATATGTACGGACTCTCGGTACTGGGTTCGACATCCCATCCGACAAAAGAATTCAAGTGCTCATCTATCGCACCAATGCCGTCTTTCCACAGCTTCTGCTTCCACTCAGGGGTAGGGAGCTGGTCTGCAAGAACACGCCGGTAACCGTAAAGCGTTACCATCTGACAAGTCTTTTCCTCCAGGGTCATCTGACCGAGAAGATTCTCAATACGAGACTCCAGATCGGCTGTGGGGTCCTCGAAGATATCCTTGACTCCGTTTTTGTTGAAGTCTATCCAATCTTTGTGATAAATCTTGCCCTTGCCGAAACGGGATGGCAACTCGGCAGATGAAATTTGCGGCTGTGCTGCGACAAGCGCAAGGAGCGAAAGCAATAATACTCTGATTCTCATAATGCAAATATTTGGAAAGATATTAGTAATTAGCACATATTTTTTAACTTAATAATACATATTATTTAACAATTTATTAATTTTGAGGTTAAATGAAGATATTACTACTTAATATATTGGCCATTGCCTCATTATCGGCCGGCGAAATTTCTGTCAACAGCAACAAAGCTCTCGAAGAATTCTCGAACAGCCTTGTAAGTTCAATTTACCAAGACAAAAAAGGCGCTATCTGGTTCAATTCAGACAACGCCATATTCCGTTTCAACGGCAACAGAACCGAGCTGGTCTGTTCCGACATTGCCAATACCAGAATGGCATACGGACAAGGTAATGAAATTTTTGCTCGCGGCAAAAACTGCTTTGTGAAAATAAACACACTTAACCGGAAGGCCGTTCATCTTGAACCATCCTTTCCTGAAACAAGTCCGTCGGAATGTGCGATGTACGCAAGAGAGGATACGCTGTGGGCTGGGGTGAACAATATAGTGTATCAGTCCCGCGATGAGAGTATGCATCCTGTAGCAAGGATCGACGAAGGGGATAAGATAAGCTCGATTCTCAAAACAAACGACGGGGCGCTTCTTGCGGGCACATCTCAGGGGTATGTCTTCAGGCTGAACCCGGACGGAAAACAAGACACTCTACTCTACACGTACTCAGCCATATCCGCTATTTATGAGACAGCGGAGGCAGACATTTGGATAGGAACTGGCACCGGAGCGATGTGCCTCGGTGACAAAGGTCGAAACCTGGCAGGCGGAAGCCCGATAAGAACATTCTGCGAAGACACGAAAGGCAATCTCCTGTGCGGTTCGGCAACCGGACTCTGGTGCGTTCCAAAGGAAGGGCAAGCCCGTGAAATACCCGTGGGAGGCAACAGGCTTTCCCCGATAAAACACGTTTTCTGCGACAGAGATGGCGGAATCTGGGTAGGTACGCACTTCGACGGAATATTCTACCATAGCCCGACAAGTCTCTCCATCCGTCGCATAGAATCCTGCGGGGACTATAAGATACGCCTTGTGAGGGCTCTGACCAAAGACAACAACGGCAACATAGGAATCTTCACTGACAACTGCGGAATGTTTATCATAGACCGTTCATTCAAAGACATTAGGTATGATCCGCGCGGAAGGGGAGTCAAGTTCCAATGCGCATGTTTTGACAGAGCGACTGGAAATTATTGGTGCGGAGAATACAATGGAAGCCTGATAAGGATTGACAGTAACGGCATCCACCGCATACCTTTTGTTGATTCGGACGGGAAACAGTTTCGGCGAACCATATACACTATTATTCGGAATAAAGGAAATCTGTATATAGGTTGTGATGAAGGTCTGTTTGTATTCAACCCATCCGTGGAATCAGAAGTGAAACGATGCCTGTGTATGGGAAATGACAGCGTTTTCTGCCTGTATGCAGAGAACGACGTCCTATGGGTCGGTTCATACGGACTTTTCCGGTACGACTTGCGGAACGGCAGTTGCGTACGTCCGTTCGGAAGCGCAAGCCCGCTGTTCGGGGAAAAATGCTGCTCTATTATCAAAGGGAAGGATAATTCGCTGATAATCAGCCTGTCGAGAAGCGGAGTTTGCAAAATAACTGATGGAAAAGAAGCATATTACGATTCGGTCAACTGCGGTCTGGAAAGCGAAGAGACTTCTTTCACTTCTTCAATCAATGACAGCCTCGTAATGGTCGGGACAATCTCGGGACTTTCAATAATCGACACCCAGAGGCATATTAGTCTCAATTGCTCGTCATCAAATACTCCCTTCAATCTGTCAATGAGAAGAGGTTGTGCGCTTATGTGCGAAGACGGAATAATGGCGTCCGGAGGGAAAGACGGCGTTACACTTCTGGACACGAAAAGTTTATCGCTTGATGTTGGAGACATCCCGTTCTTTATCGATGAATTCGTGATAAACAACAGAAACATTGCACCGGTGAAACCGTTCGATGGCAACTATGAAATTACCCTCGAACATAACGAGACTGACATCAATATCGGGATTGCCGTTCCTGAATACACGAGAATCCGTTCGCAAATCTATCAATACAAGCTGGAGGGATTCGACAAATCCTGGAACGACTTCTCAAGAGATGAATATATCTCATTCACGAACCTCAGTGCCGGGAGTTATACGCTCAGGATAAGGGGAGGAAACAGTCTGTACGGGAATTTCATCGAGCAAAGTATAAGGTTCAGAATCAAACGTGCCTGGTATGCTTCGACGGCCGCAATTACATTATGGAGCTTAGTTCTGATTGCCACGATTGTAACACTTCTGATGCAGGCCTATTCGAGGGTGATGCTGCGCAACAAACTGATGCACGAGAAGATGGTGACACAGGAAAGGACTAAACTTTTCATAGACATCTCCCACAGATTGAGAACTCCTCTGACTATGATTCTCGGAGATCTGGAGTTGTTTTTCCACCATCAGAAGGAGAAATTCCCCGGTCGGAAAGAAGTGGAGGCCTCGCTTCGCAATGCGGAGAGAATGCGGGATATTATTTCGGAGTATGTCGACATCGAAGACCAGGCGGAGAAGTCACAATATTCCTACAGTCCGGACGAAGGAAGCAAAGATTCGGCATTCGGCATTCACGCCTATAAAATGCTTATCGTGGATGACAATGAGGATATTCGTTCACTCCTACGCGGAATATTCAGCTCTGAATATGATTTGATTGAGGCGGAAAACGGAGGAGAGGGTCTCGCAATGGCGCGATCGAATCAACCGGACATAATAATAAGTGACGTTCAGATGCCCGGGATGGATGGAATAACAATGTGCTCGGAATTGAGGAAGGATTTTACCACAAGGCACATTCCAATAATATTGCTGACCGCGCACGCTTCAGAGAAACATAATCTGGAAGGAATTCTGATGGGTGCCGACGATTATATTACAAAACCTTTCAAGGCTGCGCTGCTGAAGGCAAAATGTCACAATTTGATTGAGAATCGCATAATGCTCCGGGACAAATTCCTGCTGACGGGAGACAAGAAACCGGATAGACCGATGAAGAACAAAAATGACGAGAGATTCATCAATGCTGCAATAGGAGCAGTGGAGCGCAACCTCGGGTCATCGGATTTGGATGTCGTGAAACTTTGTTCAGAGCTCTCGATGTCGAGGACGTCACTATCAATGAATCTTCAACGTCTGACAGGAATGACACCGGGACTGTTCATTGAAGATATCAAGCTAAAGCGAGCAGCAATGATGCTGAAGGAAACACCTCTTCAGATTAAGGAAATTTCAGACGAACTGGGATTCAGCAATCCAAAGTACTTCACTCTTCGTTTCAAAAAGAAATACGGCTGTCCTCCCAATCAATATCGGTGAATAAAGGTGCCAGGCATCTTTATTCACTGGGAGCAGCAAGTCACCGCCGCGAGGAAACGTGCGGAGCCGGAGGTTCCCGGATTGACGCTGCGGAAGGGTCGGCCACAATAATCGAGTAGGAGGAAAACGAAGTAGTTTTTCTCCTACTTTCGTTTTCCGACCTCTCACACCACCGTACGTGCCGTTCGGCATACGGCGGTTCTTCATTGTTCAGTGCAATTTGACGTAGTAGTCCATAAGGCACGGGTACCCTGCCCTGCGTAGCATTTCGTTTGTTGCCGCATGGTGCATCATACCCTCGGCATCCGCAAGTTTGAAGTAGTTCACCCATCCGCGGATGGTTTGGTGCAATACC
>JAKSJY010000122.1 GCA_024402025.1 Bacteroidales bacterium | reverse complement strand
GTCTTCAGGGACGCAATTCCGTCAAAGAAGGATTACAGGCATTTCCTTATCAGGACGGTTGTCGGCGCGAACGACTATGCGTCGATGAAGGAGGTGGTGAACAGGCGCTATTCCAGACTGCTTGCAGTAGGGGAGCCTCTGCCCCAGCTTGTGGTGATTGACGGAGGAAAGGGGCAGCTCAGGTTTGCGCTTGAGGCTTTGACGGAACTTGGCATCCGGGAGAGGATGTTCGTTGTCGGTCTGGCGGAAAGGCTTGAGGAACTGATTATTCCCGGGGACCCCACTCCTCTCTGGCTTGACCGTAATTCATCGTCGCTCAGGGTTCTGATGCATATCAGGGATGAGGCTCACCGCTTCGGAATAACTCACCACAGGGCCCGCCGCAGTGCCGCGCAGATTCAGAGTGAACTCAGGTCCATCCCCGGGGTCGGACCCGCGACGGAGTCAAAACTTCTGAAAAAATTCAAATCTGTCAAGCGCATCAGGGAGGCCTCCCTTGAAGAACTCTCGGAAGTCATCGGCCCCGCCCTCGCCGGCAAAATCAAAAACAGCTTCTAAATGAACAGCCCGATATGTTTGAAGCATACCGGGCTGAATATCAAAGTAGAAGTATATCCGCTATTCGTAGCTCTTCTTTACGAAGGGAGCCTTCTGGAGGTAGTCTGCGCTGATGCGGCAGGTTTCGAGAATGTCACCTACGCCTGAACCTTCCATCTCAACGATATAGCCTTTTGCTCCGGCTACGTCGAAGTTCTTGAAGATTGCATCGAAGCCCACCATACCGCTCTGTCCGATTTCGGTGTAGTCCTTGATGTGGAGCAGTGCGAAACGGCCGGGATTCGCCTTGAAGTAGTTGACGGGGCTCACGTGTCCGTTGACAGCCCAGTAAACGTCCATCTGGAAGAATACGTACTGAGGGTCGGTGTTCTCGAGCATGAAGTCATAGATGACCTTGTCCTCAATCTTGTTGAATTCGTGGCTGTGGTTGTGGTAGCCGAATTTCAGACCGGCTTCCTTGCAGAGTTTGCCCACTGCGTTGAAATAGTCGCAATAGACTTTCAGCCCCTTGAGGTTGTCGGGAACGTCGAAACCGGGAACAACGACATAAGTCATACCTGCGGCAACGTGTGCGGGGATGGCTTTCTTCCACCATTCGAGAGACTCCGAGAAGTTACCTGTGGCAACTTCCTTGTCTGACAGATTGTGTCCTGTGTGAGAGGAACGGACCTTCAGTCCGGCAGCCTCGACGTCAGCCTTGAACTGCTTGGGGTCAACTCCGTAGAAATGCTCGCCGTCAAAATTGGCGGCTTCCACGTATGTGTAGCCGAGGTCGGCGATTTTCTTGAGAACAGTAGCCTGATTCTTGGCGTAATTCTCAGAAGAACCTATCAGTTCGCGAAGAGAATATAGCTGGATACCGATTTCCTTGTCCTGTGCCTGGCCACAGCACTGGTGACCCTCCTTGCACTGTCCGTCTTTGCACTGATGGTCTCCGTTGCCGCAGCATTCGTGACCTGCCTTGTTTCCGCAGGATGCCATTGTCAGAACGGCCATTGCCAGTATAAGTATCCTTTTCATTATTCGTAAAGTTTGACGCGGATGTTACGGAACCATACATCATTGCCGTGATCCTGGAATCCGATGTAACCTTCGTGGTTTTCACCGCCGCAGTTGTTGAGAAGTTCGAAAGCGAGAGGCCA
>JAKSJY010000121.1 GCA_024402025.1 Bacteroidales bacterium | reverse complement strand
CTGTCTATTGCCTTTCCGACAGATGGGAGAGCCTTGTGAAACACACCGCCTCCGAAGCAAACCGCCTGGGGCTCCGGTTCACGATGCAGAACTGCCCCGGTTGGGCTATGAGCGGCGGCCCCTGGATAGATCTTGACCATACGATGCGCCATCTGGCATACAGCCGCACTGCCGTGAAAGAGGGGACAGGCCGGGTGGTCCTGCCTCTTCCGGAAAATGCTGAAGACAGGGAGAGCGATTTCCGCGACATCTGCGTGCTCGCATTTCCGACTCCTGCCGGAGACTTTGACAAGCCGCTCTCGGAAGGCTCCCCGAAACTTGCCCCGTCCTCCCCGAACCACAACGTGATACTGGAGATGAAACTTGACAGTCCGGCGGTTGCAAGGACACTGGAATTCTGTGCGGTCAGAGAAATGAACTATGCTCAGTGCGACGACCCCGATATGAGATTTACGGTGGAGGCAATCGACGCCTCAGGCGCCACCCATACCGTTCTTTCGACGGAGGTCCCGCGGTCCAACTGGCAGGATACCTGGATTACGACCACTTTCGCCCTTTCCGAATGCGGACCCTGTTCCCGCTACCGCATCACATTCGACAACAGATACGATATGAATCTGAGCCGCATCTGTCTGCGGTCTGCGGCACGTTACCCCAACTGGGAAGGGGAGGCAGGATGGACTCTACGCGGAGTGTACCGCAGCGACGCGGTCCAGGACAGGAAGTCATACGTTGACCGTTCTAGGATTGTGGACATCACCTCTTGTATGAAAGCCGACGGGACGCTGGACTGGAAAGCCCCGGAAGGGGAGTGGACGGTCCTGCGCATCGGGCACGTCAATACGAAACGGAAGAATGCCCCGGCTCCCGCGGAGGCCACCGGCTGGGAGTGCAACAAACTTGACCCTTCGGGCGCCGACATTCATTTTGAGAATTATGTCGGGAAACTGGCCTCCGGTCCTCTGGACGGACTGCTGAGCAATATGCTGATGGACAGTTGGGAATGTGAGGCCCAGACTTGGACGGCATCGATGCCCGCCGAGTTCGCCAGAGTTGCCGGCTATGACCTGAAGAGATTCCTTCCTGCCGTTTTCGGATATGTTCTGGATGATATCGAAAATACCGCGCTCTTCCTCGGAGACTGGAGACGCACTCTCAACGACCTCTATGTCAACAATTTCTTCGGCAGGATGGCTGCAAATGCCCATGAGGCGGGACTTACCGTCTCCTACGAGACGGCCGGTGGCGACGTCACTCCTATGGACCCGATGGAGTATTACAAGTTCGCTGATGTTCCGATGTGCGAATTCTGGCAGAATTTCTCGGGCTACCTCTCCAGCCACGAATTCAAGCCAATTCGCCCGACGGCCTCCGCGGCCCGCATGTACGGCAAGAAGCGCGTGGATGCCGAGTCCTTCACCTCCTTCCAGCTGACCTGGGACGAGCATTGGCAGATGCTCAGGGACATAGCAAACCAGAACATAATCGACGGTGTGACGCACAACGTCTTTCATACATACACGCACAATCCCAAGGCTTCAGAGTTCTTCCCCGGAGTGGCTTTCAACGGCGGAATCGGAACCCCGTTCCTTCGCGGACAGACCTGGTGGAAATATATGCCCTCGTTCACCTCATATCTCGCCCGCTGCTCGTATATGCTGGAGAGCGGCAGGATGGTGTCCGACGTCCTCTTCTATATCGGTGACGAGACTCAGCAGAAGCCTCTTCAGCGATATCCTTTCCCGGACGGCTACAGGTATGACTACTGCAATCC
>JAKSJY010000120.1 GCA_024402025.1 Bacteroidales bacterium | reverse complement strand
CGGCGCAGAAGGCGGAAGACTTCAAATTCGACGGCATCCGCCACGGCGGTTTCTATACCCAGGAAGAGATGCGCGACATCGTTGACTACGCGTGGAAACTCGGTATCACCGTCGTTCCCGAGGTCGACCTTCCCGGACATATGCTCTCTGCGCTTGCAGCTTATCCTGAGCTCGGTTGCACCGGCGGCCCTTACGAAGTATGGCCCATCTGGGGTGTTTCCAAGCAGGTCCTCTGTCCCGGAAAGGAAGAGGCGATGAAGTTCCTCGAAACTGTTCTCGGCGAACTCGCTGACATCTTCCCCGGAGAATATTTCCATATCGGAGGCGACGAGTGCCCCAAGGATGAATGGAAGGCCAGCCCCGAGTGCCAGGCCCTCATCCAGCAGCTCGGACTCAAGACCGATGCTCACGCTACGGCGGAGCAGCGTCTCCAGAACTACGTGACCTCCCGTATGCAGGCTTTCCTCGCCACCAAGGGCAAAAAGATCATCGGATGGGACGAGATTCTCGAAGGTGACCTTGCCGAGGGCGCTACCGTAATGTCGTGGCGCGGCATCAAGGGCGGAGTCGAGGCTTCCAACAGAGGATTCGACGTGATAATGACACCTACCGACTACTGCTACTTCGACTATTGCCAGGCAAAGGGCGGATGGATGAACAGCGGAGAGCCCACCTGCGCCTACTGGGGAGTTCTCACCCTTGAGGATGTCTATGGATTCGACCCTACCGCAGGCCTTAACGAGAATGCTGCAAAACACATTCTCGGAGCGCAGGCGAACGTATGGACGGAATACATCCCTTCCAACGAGCAGCTGGAATATATGATAATGCCGCGTCTCTTCGCGATGAGCGCCGTCCAGTGGTGCTCGCTTGAGAGCAAACCCGACTACGGCACCTTCTTCCAGACTGTCCAGACCAAGGGCTACCCTATGCTCGAGCAGAAGGGCTTCAATTTCAGGAAATACTAGAACATGACTTTCAATCCCTCAGACAGAGTAGCTTTTCTGGGGAGTTGTTTCGCAACCAACCTCGGCAACGGACTTGCCGGGGTTGATTGCAAATTGGTGAATCCCTTCGGCAACCTGTACAATCCGGCATCCATCCTGAGGGCCGTGCAAAGGCTCGACTCCGACGGGATGTTCACTCCGGAGGATTGCGTGGAGATGGGAGCTGGCGCAGGGAAGATATGCTCCTTCGAACACCACACCAGCTTTGCACGCGAGAGCGCCGGGGAGTTTCTGAAGAATGCCAACGAGGCCCTTGCCAACGCACGGATTATCTGGAAAAGCTGTAACAAGGTTGTCGTTGTATTAGGCAACGCGAGGGTTTGGAAGCATCTTGAGCGCGGGGTAATAGTTTCCAACTGCCTGAAACGCCCGGGGTATGAATTCGAGCATTATATGCTCAAAGGTGAAGAGATCGAGTCGATGTTGCGGTCAATAGTCGAAGGCCACCCGGAAAAGCAGTTCGAATTCCGAGTGGTCCCGATTCTCTACAAGAACGCTGAAGAGGAAAATGCCTTGAGCGAAAAGTTGCTGTCCCTTGCTATCGATTCGATTTTCTAAAAAAACAAACGGCCTCGATATCACATCGCAGGCCGTTCACTTTCTAACCTAAAATTTAACCTATGAAAAAACTATTCGACAAGAATAATTACAAATCCCGTGCCAAACTGTAAATCCAATCCGGATTTGCGTATTTTTTTTCTTTCAAGGCTTCAATTTCAAGCATATTCTCTTTACTCAGGACATATTCCCCGTCACCGTCCGAGAGTATTCCGAGCAGAGCGTCCCGGAATTCCTCTATGGTAGCGAACGGCAGGTAATCCTTCAGGTTGGCGACCCTGCTGTGGACCGATGCGACTCCCTTGACGTTCAGTTTGCTCCCCGGCACGTCCAGCGCCCGGGTCAGAGTATCAATATCCACGTCATACATCAGCGTCCCGTGCACAAGGACAT
>JAKSJY010000012.1 GCA_024402025.1 Bacteroidales bacterium | reverse complement strand
GCGTGGGTGATGCTGTTTTCGTTGAAATAGCGCTCAAGGGCCGGGAGGTCCAGACGTATCCCGTCCGAAATGATATGCAGCGTCGCGCCCGATGTGATGGTGGCATAAGTGTCGAACACATTGGCATCGAAGCCGAAGCTTGCGTAAGCGGTAACGTTGGAACCGGGGCCGAGCGAATAGAAGCGCCGCTCCCAGGCCGCCGTCACCATTGTATTTGCGTGGGTGAACATCACCCCTTTCGGGGTGCCTGTGGATCCCGAGGTGTAGAGGATTACGAACAGGTCTTCCGGAAACGGCTGAGGAAGATCCAGAGAACATTGAGGCAACGCCATTATGTCATCCGCCATCATCCTCTTCCCTTTGAACCCGTCCGAAATGATTCCGCCGAGTTCGGGGGTCGTAATGAGCATCCGTGCACCCGAGTCGCTCACCATCAGGTTCAGACGGTCCTCCGGATAGCTCGGGTCGAGAGGAAGATATGCGCAGCCGGCCTTGAGTGTACCGAGCGCAGCAAGCAGCATATACTCGCATCTTGGTATGAGTATGCCTACGACGCATCCGCGTTCCATTCCGGAAGAAACAAGATGTGCGGCAAGAGCGTCGGTGATGCGGTCAGTTTCGGCATAAGTGAACTTCCTGTCCTCGAACACGAGGCAAAGTGCATCCGGAGTCATCGACGCCTGACGGCGGAACAGTCCGACAACCGTAGTCCTATCCTCATACGGCACTTCCGTACGGTTGAAAGCGCGTATCGACTCTCGCGCCCGTTCATCTGCAAGTCCGATTCCGGAAAGACTGCCCGCACCCATCATCCCGCGCAGCACATTGAAGTACATCTCTGCAAAGCGTCTGATGAATCCTTCCGTGTAGAGTTTTTTTCTGTATCCTGCATTCAGGATGTACCCGGTATCGGTCCTGTACAGCATGAAGTGGATATCGGACTGTATGTCAGGAGTCTCCAGCATCCTTACGTCCATCTTTCCTCCCGCCATCCGCGGCCCGGCAAACATTTCCGCCTGATAGACGAAGGAAACGCTCATACCTATCCCGAACCTGGATGCCATCTCCCCGAAACTCATGCAGTCGTGGGCCATAGTGCTGAAAAGGGTATCCTGGACTTCGGAAAGGAAATCCCCGACGCCGCGGTTCTCGTCTATCCGGAAATACATCGGAAGGGTGCGCACGAACATTCCGACCGAATCGGCAAGCCTGGGGTCGTGGCGCCCGTTGTCCACGGTGCAGAAGAAACTTTCTGCCGCGCCGTTGAATTTTGCCAACGCATAGGTGAATGCTCCGAGAAAAAGGGTGTTTCCGGTAATTCCGTGGGCCCTTGCGAAATGTTCCACATCGAGTGCATCCACGCCTTCCGCCCGGAGAACCACGTGACCGGCTCCGTCCGAATCATCGTCGGTGATTCTGTCCGGAACAGGGGTGGAATCGCACTCCATCCCGTCGAAACGCCTGTTGAAGAACTCCAGAGCATCACGGTATTTATCGGTCTCGTGCAGGCCGCGTTCCCAGAGCGCGACATCGAAGACATCCAATCCCTCCTCCGGGCACTTCCCTCCTTCGTAAACGGAAGCAATCTGATCCAGAAAAGCCAAGACGGAGCTTCCGTCAAAGACAATATGGTGGATATCGAAAAAGAATGCGCATCCTTCACCCGAATGAAGGATATAAAAACGGTACAAAGGACCTTCCGAGAGGTCGAAAGGCCTGACGAGATCCGCGCACGCGGCATCATCCAGTCCGTCGACATCCATATCGCGCACTTCGACTTTCCTTTCCCTGCATATCATTCCGGGCACTCCCGACTGCTCGCGTATGCAGACATCAAGAACCTTGTGGGATTCCGCGACAAGGCATACCGCCGCCTTGAACTTTTCGATGTCGGTATCTGAGGGCAGTTTGCAAAGAACAGGGATATTGTATTTGACCGATCCCTCCCCGCTGTCGAGATAGACCCCGAGCTGGGAATCGGAAAGAGGACAGAACTCGGGGACGGATTGGCCGTGCGCAATCCCGGCATCCGCATCCGTCTCGCACAGCGCGGCTATCGCCCTGGGGGTCCTGGCCTTGAAGATCATGTCGGGCTCGAGTCCATAGGACTCCAAACCATCCAGCAGTCTGAGGACCTTTATCGAGTCGCCTCCAAGAGCGAAGAAATCATCATCGGCGCCTACTATGCCGCAATGCAGCACTTTCTCGAACGCATCGCAAAGAGACTTCTCCAATGCGTCCGCCGGAGCGCGGTATGCGGCCTTGTACCGGTCTGCCGCCGGCGGCATCAAGGACTTGCGGTCCAGTTTTCCATTGACATTCCTGGGCAATTCGTCCATCCTCACAAGGAAACGCGGTATCATATATTCCGGCAGGGTCCTTGCGAGTTCCTTGCGGAGTTCGGATTCATCGACAGGCTGCTTTTCAACGTAATAGGCAACAAGGTAGTTCTGCAAATCATCATCCTCGAAAGCCTTCACCGCAGCATTCCCTATCTGCGGCATATCCATCAGGCGTCCTTCTATCTCAAGGGTCTCGACCCTCTGGCCGTTCACCTTGACCATCCAGTCCTTTCGGTTGGAATAGACTATGTTACCATCCTCATTGACAAAGCCGATATCTCCCGTCCGCACCAGCGTTCTGCCGTCGGAGCGGCGAGAGAATGTGCGCGCGGTCCTCTCCGGATCCTTGAAGTACACGGTATCGAACAGGCCGATGGCGCATATTTCGCCTTCAGTCCCATCCGGGACCCTGTTGCCGTCCTCATCCAGGACGCAGACTTCGACTCCGTCCATACTCTTGCCCACAGGGGTGTTGTCATAGGCGCGGTCCACATCGAAAGTGGTGACGAAAGCGGCCGTCTCGCTCATTCCGTAGCCGTTGAGCAGGTCGTAGCCGTCAGGGGCGACACGCGAAAGCCTCTCGCCACAGGTGATGACACGCTGCAGGGCTGAGTCGGAATTGCGGTAAAGGCGCAGCATCTGAGGGGTGATGATACCTGCAGTGATGGAATGTTTCCTGTAATATGCCGCAAGGGAGACTGCCGATTTGCGGACATTGTCCTCGAGGATATGGGTTGTACCGCCTATGGAAAGGACAGTAAGATATTCGATTATATGAAGCAGGAAAGAGAAAAGCGCCGCCCCTCCGTATATCACGGGATGGATGCCGTCAAAGACCGAAGCGTGGCGTACCGCTCCCCTGGCAAGATCGGCCGCGCTGAACAGGATACCTTTCGGAGTACCTGTCGATCCTGATGTATATGCCAGCAAAGCCGGATCGGCCCCGTCAGCGGGATTGCAGCAAGGCTCGTAGGAGTCGATATCGGAGAAGAAATCGGAAGTGACGGTAAAGCGCGAACCGCAGTCGGAACGGATGAAAGCGACTCTCTCATCCGGATAGTCGGGAACGACAGGAACGACTATGCATCCGGCCTTGAGTATTCCGATATACGAAGCGACATACTCCGCGCATCTTCCCATATTGACAAGCACGAAATCCCCTTTCGTGAACCCTAGGGCTTTAAGTTTTCCGGCGACAAGACCGCTGAGACGTTCGAGTTCGGCATAGGAAATGCTACGTTCACCGTTTCTGTCCACAAGAGCAGTCCTTTCAGGCCATTTCGAGGCGGAGAGTCCGAACAAACCTGTATAATCCATAAGCATCTTTTCTTCTGGAACAAATATAATGAAAATTGCCGTCGTTTTTTTCCCTTGCATAAATTTGCTAAATTTGGGCATCTTTTTGTTTGCAAACAGACACAATATGGACTCGGAAATCAGAAGAATCGACCTCAAGGACTGGATTGAGACAGGCGGCGGAGCAGTCGGAAAGACATACGAAAACAGGGAAGACCCGGATCTTCTCCTCAAGATGAGCAACGGAGAAGCCTCCCTGGACAAATGGGAACTTGAGCTCAGGAATTCAAAGGCGCTGATCAAACTCGGGATTTCCACTCCCGAGCCGGGATTCATAGTTTTCGACGGCAGCAACTACGGACTTGCCTACAAAAAAATCCGCAACAAGATTTCATATGCAAGAATGGTCGGGCAGACCTCGAATGACGGGGAAATCGACTCTCTGGCAGAATCCTTTGCCAAAGTTGCGATGCAGATCCATTCTACAAACGGACAGGGGTCGGGACTGAGATACATAAAGGACGTAGTCGAAGAAGAAATCAGAATCAATCCATTCCACGATGACTTTTTCAAGTCGAAGGCAATGAAAATCCTCCGCTCGTTGCCGGACGGAGACTCGGTCATACACGGTGACCTTCATTTCGGAAACCTCATCAAAGCTGACGGAAAGGACTACCTCATAGACCTCGGCAATGCCGCATACGGATACTATATGTTCGACCTTGCAATGCCGCTATTCGCCACGGCAAAGACCGATTTCGGACCAGAAGAATATCACATCCACCTGTTCCACTGCAATTTCAGGCAATCGGAAAGATTCCATCAGAAATACTTCGACTGCCACCTGGGCAAGCACATCGAACTCGACGACCTCCGCACGAAATTGGCCCCTTATATGTGCATGAGACTTTTCAGCATGGAGAACGAATTGGGGAAAAATTTCGAATGTCCTCTTACCAAAAGGCTGTCGGAATACATACTGGCCTTCTGATTCCTTATGCCCCCAAAAACGGGAAAAAGTTTCCGAAGCATCCTTGACAGTTTGGATTCGGACCAGCAACGAAAGCTCTCTGAAAAGGCTCCCGTGTGGGCCGGGACGCAGGGTGTCACCATCCCGGGGAAACTTTCCCTCGAGCAATGCAGTTCGCAGGCTGCCGCTTTGTACAAGGCATCCCTCTCTCCGGATGGAGACATAGCGGACCTGACTTCAGGACTGGGCATCGACGTGTGGGCTTTCGCAAGGAAGAACAGGGAGAGCAAAGTATATTATAATGACATCTCCGAAGTCCTTTGCGAAGCCGCAAGGAAAAACTTTCCCCTGCTGGGAATCGACAACGTGGAAATCAGCAACCTGTCCGCCGAAGAAAGGCTCTCATCCCTCGGACAGGTAGGGATGATATTTCTGGACCCGGCAAGACGAGACGTGACGGGAAAGAAGGTTTTTCGACTGGAAGATTGCAGCCCGAATGTGCTGGAACTGCTTCCCGAATGCTGGAAACACAGTAGGACAGTAATGATGAAACTGTCTCCGATGGTGGACCTGACTATGCTTGAACGGCAGCTGCCGATGCTCTCGGAAATCCACGTCATAGGTTCGGGCAATGAATGCAAGGAGATCATCTGCATACTGCGAAAGGACTTCCAGGGCCTGCCGGAGCTGAACGTGGTCCTGCTGGGAAAAGATGTATCGAGACTCGAACTTGGGACATCGGACGACAGGGAGCGCGCCGCCTGCAGCGGCATTCCGGCAGTCGGGGACATATTGATGGAGCCTTCGGCGGCGCTGGCAAAATCCGGACGCTACAACCGGATCTGCCGCATGTTCGGTCTGAGCCGCCTCGGCGAATCAGTGAACTTGTTCAAGATGGCGGATTCCCAGGCCGCCTGCGGACAGGCTGACGGTTTTTTCAAGACGTACAGGGTACTGGAGGTGGCCGGATACGGACGTCAGACGTTCAGGGAAATAGGCGCAAGGTATCCGAAAGCGGACGTCAGCACGAAGAATCTCCCGATAAGATCGGAAGACCTGAAAAAGAAAATGGGCATCACCGGAAGCGGTGACGTCCATATCTTCGCACTGGGACTTAATCCGGAAACGATTGTTGTGACCGAGAGGCTCCGTTCGCGTCACGGATTTCCACTTTAACTTTTCGCCCGTCGATACTCACGTCGACCCTTGATTTGTTGTCATTCACGATGATGGGAAAAGCATTTCCGGCCGTATTTTCGGGAAAATAGAAATATTCGTGCATGTCGGCGTTTATCATAAGGTCGACGCCAAGTCTGTTCAACCTGGGAAGCGCATTATAAGCGAGCCATTCCACGGCCGAATAGACATCGGACTGGTTGAAATCATGCATGGTCACGTGGCTGAGGACGATTTTGACTTTCGCAGTCCGCCATTCACTGCACCTGACGGCTTTTTCGGCCCAGTCGAGCTGTGAGTTGATATAGTCTTCATAAACGTCCTTTCCACAGAATACCCGGGAATTGCGGGTGTGTGTTTCCCCGGCATCCAATACCAGGAATGCGGCAGGCCCTTCGCGGAAGATATAAGTGAATGGAAAAGGACTTTCCTTGGGGAACACCGCCGCGACATTCCGCACGCCGTCCCCCCTGCCTTCGTGGTTACCCCTGGCAAAGGCAACAGGGATTGACGCGCAGAGGCTTCCCAGGGGCCCGATTTCGTACTTGACGAGAGTGTCCAGGGGATGATGGCCCGCGCTTATCAGATCTCCGTTGAGAAAAATGAAATCCAGGGCGGAAGTGTCGGCATCGCATATCAGCTTGGAAAAGAGTTGCGTATCCATATGCATGTCGTTCACGATGGAAAAGCGGCAGGTAGCACAGGACGGGTTGAAAGTCGTGACTGCGAACGGGCCTTTGAGATTCTCTTCTCCGTAAACGGGCTTGCGGGGATTCGTGTTATCCACAAGTTTCTGAGCGCCGATGCTGTATACGACTTTTTACCAGGGTTTGAATCCGGTGAGACGGACTTGGTGGAAGGTACCGTGCATCCTTCGTCCGGCGAACTCGTCATAAACGCGGGTTCCGTCTTCAAGCTGCACCCATCCGAGACCTTCGCTGTCGGTCGTCCACAGTACCGAAAACCTGTCCTTACCCATATCCGTAACCCACGGACCTATTGCAAGAGCGATGAAAAGAAACAGTTTGCTAATCATAGAAAATCCGATTATTCCGTAAAGGTACACAATTTTGCGCTATATTTGCGTTATGGACAACGATTCGCTCAAACAGCTGGACAGATTCGAAGAGGTCCTTGAAAAAGGACTGATCAAGATATGCAACGTATACGGACTGGCAAAGGATATGATGACCGGCCCGGACGTGGAGGAAAAATGGAATTCGATGTGCAAGGACTACACGGCCGATGCCGTCGGAAATTTCAACGACTACCCGAACGCCGCCCTGGGCTTCGCGGCCTACCTTGGAATGGCGGTCGTGCGCGATTGGGATACCGACTGGGCCTCATCGAAAAACAAGGCATACAGGGACTATTACGGTCCGCACGGTTTCGACGATATGGACGACCACATAGTCAGAGACATACTGGATCTTGATGAAAAGACCACCCACGACATCAAGGAATGCCTTTTGAGTTGCGCCCAGTCCACCCTGGGACTTATCGAACACGAACAGATAGAGACGCAGACCGAATTCGGATTCTACATCCTGGTACGCTGCTGGTCGGTGATGTATAAGATAGGAGCGTCAATCGAGCTCACCAGGCGCGGTTACGCCAGGCACGTGCTCGGAGTCTGAACCAACCGCAACCGGAAGCGGCTTTTTGCTGGGAACGCCGAGTCTGACGACCTCCCTCGCCGCAACGGTGATGCTCTGGCCGGAATCCCGGAGTTTAAGGTCACATCTGTCAAAGCACTCTCTTGCCTTTTCCAGATTACGTCCCATCTCCGCATGGGCTTTCGAGAATTCGGCGACGCGGTCAAGCATCCTTTCCGCTGCCTCGACTATCAGTTTCTGGCTCCTCACCTGGTCATATGAGGCCCAGGCGGACCTTATCATCCTGAGGAAAGGCATTGCCGTCTCCTCCGTTATTATCAGGACGTTCTTCTCGAACGCTTTTCTCCAAATGTCAGGATCGCTCTGCTTTGCCAGCTGCATGGCCCCGTAGTTCGGGATGAACATCAGCACATAGTCGAGGGTCTTGCGTCCGGATTTGGCCTTGTAGCGGATATAGTCTTTCCTTGCAAGACGGCAGACCTGCTCCCATACGGCATCGTAGTTTCTTTTCGCGGCCTCCGATTTCTCCTCGTCGCTGCCTGCCGCCATATAGTCGGCAAGCGCCCTTACTGACACCTTGGAATCGACTATCACATCCGTATCATCGGGATAATGCAGCACGAAGTCGGGGCGCAGCCCGCGGCCTTCCTCATCCTTCACCGTAAACCCAAGGTCATCCCTGAGGACATCTTCACGGTTGTAATCCCTCCCCTTCACGAAGCCTTCAGCCTCAAGCATGTTTTCGAACAGGGATTCGCCCCATATTCCCTGTCCTTTGACTTCCGCACGCATCGCACCGGCAAGATTGTCGGCTTTCCTGCCCACATCGGCGGTCTGCTCCGCGAGGTGCTTGACGGCGATATTGATATTCTCCTTCAACTCGGCAGTAGTCTGCGCGCTGGTCTTGGATGTCTTCTCGAATGAATCCTTCATCTCCTTGAGGTCCTTGTCCAGACCTGAGGTGATGTCGGAAAAAGTTTTCCGGGCTTGTTCGTCAAGTTCCTTCTGCCTTGACTTGAGAATCTGTTCGGTCTGGGAAGTGATCTCGGCCTTGACCGTCCGGATGGTCTGTTCATAGATCTGCTTCTGCATCTCGGATTCCTTTCCGGCAAGTTCCAATCTGCCGGAATAGATCGACTTGAGAACGACGGCGGTCAGAACCGCCGAGAGCAATGCTGAAAGAAGGGCAATAATTACGGTTACGACAACATTCATATCAATACAAATATATGAAAGAATTCTAAAAACGTTATATTTGTAGAAATTAAAAATAAGAATCGATAAAAAACCACCCATATGACAGAAGCATCCAATTACAAATGGAACTACATCTCCCTCGGAGGCGTAGTGCGGGTCAAGATCTCAAAGGGAGAGGACATCGCTCATCTCGGAGAACTTGACCAGAAGAAATGGACGGTCCTCGGCTGTCCGGTCGACAATCTGGACCTCGATCCCGAAACCCTTGCACTTATCGACACTGACGGGGACGGCAGCATACGAGTCCCGGAAGTGAAGGCCGCCGCCGCGAAGCTTACAGCCCTTCTCAAGGATCCTGACCTTATCCTCGAAGGAAGGGACAACGTAAGTCTGGACGACATAAATCCCGAAACACCCGAAGGGAAGGAATTCATCGATTCTGCGACGAATATCATAAACTATCTGGGCAAGGACGACAACAAGATTTCCATTTCGGACACCACCAGCATCAATGACACCGAAAACCACATCAAATGTTGTATGGCGTATGACGAGTGGTATACTGCCGGACAGAACGACAAGTCCGTAAAACCTTTCGGGGATGATACCGCCGCCGCCCTTGCGGCAATGGAAGCACTCGATTCCAAGGTGAAGGATTACTTCATGCGTTGCAAACTCATCAGGTTCAATTCCGGATGCTCGGACACCCTCGATTCATCCTGCAGCCAGATAGGAGAAGTCGCCAATCTGAATCTCAACGACTGCAAGGACAAGATTTCCGAATGTCCCCTCGCACACCCTACGGCGGATGCCGTCCTCCCCTATGATGCAATCAACCCTGCATGGCAGGAAGCATTCGATGCCGCAAAATCGATGGTTCTCGACAAACTTTTCAAGAAAGCCGGGAAAATCACCGAAGACCAGTGGCAGGAAGCATTGGACAAGTTCTCAGCATACAAGACCTGGATCGCCGCCAAGAAAGGCGGATGCGTCGAGGCGGAAGGCATAGACAAGATTCGTGAGACAATCGCGGAAAACGCCCAGAAAATCGCCCTTGGCGCCTCCATTTCCCTTTCATCCTGCGTCAAATGCGTCAACGACGACCTTATCCTTCTCAGAGATTTTTCAAGGCTGGTACGCAACTATATCACCTTCAGTGATTTCTACCAGACAGGGCGCAAATGCAGGGCAAGTTTCGAAATCGGCGACCTGTACATCGACCAGCGCTGCTGCAACCTCTGTATCAGGATCAAAGATATGAACGGCCACGCCGATATGGCGTCACTCAGCGGAATGTTCCTCATCTACTGTCATTGCAAGAGCAAGACCTGCAACAAGGAAATGGATATCGCAGCAGTGATGACAGACGGAAGCACACGCAACCTGCGTCCCGGAAAAAGGGCGATCTTCTATGACCTGAAGGGCAATGACTGGGATGCGGTTGTAACCAAGATCGTGGACAACCCCATCAACATCCGTCAGGCATTCTTCAGCCCCTACCGCAAATTCGCGAACTTCATTTCGGAAAAGATCAACAATTCTGCCGAGCAGAAGGAAAGCAATGTCATCTCAAGTCTGCAGTCTACAGCGGAGAACGCGTCTCTCGACAAGAAACCGGAACTTCCGGCAGCTCCATTCGACATAGCCAAGTTCGCCGGTATCTTCGCAGCCATCGGCATGGCCCTGGGCTATATCGGAGCATTCCTTACAAAAATCGTCGACGGAGCAACCGCAAATCCCCTCGGATTCATTGGAGTCTTAGTCGCAGTAATGCTCTGCATCTCCGGACCTTCCTGCTTCATCGCATGGTCGAAGCTCCGCAGACGCAACCTCGGCCCGGTACTCAATGCAAACGGATGGGCCATCAACTCGGTCGTTCTCGTCAACATCCTCTTCGGACGTATGCTTACCAGCACTGCAAAATACCCCATCATCAAGGGCAAGTCCGACGACCCCTTCAAGAAGAAATCGAAGAAAGGCATCATCATCGCCTGCGCAGCATTGGTGGTTGCAGCCGTCGTCCTTTACTTCATCCTCAGAAATCGTGGAATCTAACAAACAATCAAAACACAAAAACAACTATTGAATATGGAAAACATTTACAAAGGAACACAGACAGAAAAGAATCTTCAGGCAGCTTTCGCAGGAGAATCCCAGGCCCGCAACAAGTACACCTATTTTGCATCAAAGGCAAAGAAGGAAGGATATGAGCAGATTGCAGCCATCTTCGAAGAAACTGCAAACAACGAGAAGGAGCACGCAAAACTCTGGTTCAAGGAGCTTTGCGGAATCGGGACGACGGCAGAGAACCTCGCCGCTGCCGCCGATGGAGAGAATTTCGAGTGGACTGATATGTACGAGGGATTTGCGAAGACAGCCGAAGAGGAAGGTTTCACAAAACTCGCCATGCGTTTCCGCGGAGTTGCAGCCATCGAGAAACGTCACGAAGAGCGTTATCGCGCACTCCTCAAGAACATTGAGACAGCACAGGTATTCGAAAAATCGGAGGTCAAGGTTTGGGAATGCCGAAACTGCGGTCACATCGTAGTTGGAACAAAGGCTCCCGAGGTTTGCCCGGTATGCGCACACCCCCAGGCATACTTCGAGATTCACAAAGAGAACATCTGATACGGAATGACTCCTTGAAAGAAAAGCGCGGGAAATTTCACTCCCGCGCTTTTTTCAGCATATTACCGAACTCCTCCACATTCTTGCATATCAGAGAAGGACGCTCTGATTCCGGAGCAGCAAGAGCCGTATCCAAAGTCGTCTCCCCGGACAACACCAGAACTCCGCACGAACCCGCATTGAGAGCAGTCTTAACGTCAGTATATATGCGGTCACCCACCATCGCCACTTCCGAGGCTTCCAGTCCCATCTTGTCCATAATGCCTCGGAGTATGTCAGGATTCGGCTTGCCTATGAAAACATCCGGCGTCCTGCCAGTAGCACCCTCGATGCACTTGCAGATGGAACCGCAGTCGACGAGTATGGTTTCCTGATCGGTAGGACACACCCAGTCGGGGTTTGTGGCTATGAATGGAATGTCGCGTTTGGACACCCACCAGCAGCATCTGCACAGGCGTGAATATTCCAGGGTCATATCGAATGCTGCGACGACCACGTCGGGGACATCCGCAGGATCATCCTTGCAGGAGACATATCCCGCCTCCTCGAACTGGGATATCATAGAAGGGGTCCCGAGGAGGAAGAGGCGCTTGGCCGAAGGATAATGTTTCTTTATGTAATCGATTGCAGCAGAGGTCGTGCTGTACATCTGGTCGAAGCGGCAGGGCACACCCAACCATACTAGCTTGGCGATATAATCGTTGATGGATTTGGTCGGATTGTTCGTCAGAAACGAATATGTTATTCCCAATTCATCAAGTGTTTTCAGAAAATCGAGCGTATACGGGAACAGGGTTCTCCCGAGGTAAATGGTTCCGTCCATATCCAACGCCACATGCTTGATACCGCGCAGCATCTCCCTGGTCCTTGCATCGAGTTTTTCCATAACAAAATATTGATTGAAACACAAATTTAACAAAAAATGCTATATTTGCGTCCCGATAAACCAACAAACCTATGGCTATTCAAATCAAGGCCGTCGATTCGAAATCCGAATTGAGGAAGTTCATCCGCTTCCCTTACGAACTGTATATGGGATGCAGAAATTGGGTTCCGGCTCTCGAAGGCGACGAATTCGACACTCTTGACCCGAAAAAAAACGCAGCATACGAATATTGCGACGCAAAGTTGTTCCTTGCACTTGACGGAAAGGAAATTGTCGGACGAGTCGCAGCAATCATAAACAGGAAGGCCAACGAATTGTGGAGGGAAAAGACGGTACGCTTCGGATGGATAGATTTCATCGAGAGCCAGGAAGTATGCAACGCCCTGCTTGACACGGTGAAAAATTGGGGAAAAGAGCACGGGTGCACCGTTGCAAAGGGCCCCTGGGGATTCACCGACATGGACAAGGAAGGTCTTCTCGTAGAAGGATTCGAGCACCTGTCACCATTCACCTGCCTTTACAATTATCCATACTACGGCAGGATGATCGAAGCGGCCGGATTCGAGAAAGAGGTGGACTGGACCCAGAAACTTCTCACCGTCTCTGAAGAAAGGCCCAAGGCCCTCGAAATGGCTGATTCAATAACCGAGCGCTACGGACTGCATATCGCAAAATGCACTACAGCGCGCGACATGTGCAAAAAATACGGAATGGCCATCTTCCATATGTACAACACTTCTTTCAAGGACATTTTCGAATTCACGCCGCTGACCGACACCCAGATCAAGAGATACTTGCAGACATACGTACCGATATTGAATCCCAAATACATCAGCATCTGTCTGGACAGGGATGAGAATCCGGTAGGATTTGCATTCTGCGTTCCTTCGCTTTCAAAGGCAGTGCAGAAATGCAAAGGAAGACTTTTCCCCTTCGGATTCATAAACATACTGAAGGCTCTGCGTAAAAACGACACTCTCGAGGCCCTGATGATTGGGGTTCTTCCCAAGTATCACGGAAAGGGAGCATCCGTACTTATGTGCAAGCAACTCCAGGACGCCTGTCTCGAGAAAGGCATCAATCACGTGATACTCAATCCTCAGCTTGAGGAAAACATAAAGGCTCAAACGATGTTCAATCAGTACACGTTCGAGCCTTATATGAGGCGTAGGGCTTATAAAAGCCTTATTACTTGTTCATAGCCTGAGCTACTGCGACTGCAACTGCAACCGAGCAACCTACCATAGGGTTGTTGCCCATACCCATGAATCCCATCATTTCGACATGCGCGGGAACTGAAGAGGAACCTGCGAACTGAGCGTCGGAATGCATACGTCCGAGGGTATCGGTCATACCGTAGGATGCGGGGCCGGCTGCCATATTGTCCGGATGGAGTGTACGTCCGGTACCACCGCCTGAAGCAACTGAGAAATAAGGTTTGCCTGCGAGAACGCGCTCCTTCTTGTATGTTCCTGCAACAGGATGCTGGAAACGGGTAGGGTTGGTGGAGTTTCCGGTGATGGAAACGTCGACGCCTTCCTTCCACATGATGGCAACTCCCTCACGAACATCGTTTGCTCCATAGCAGCGCACGCCGCCGCGGACTCCGTCGGAATATCTTGTTTCATTTACGACCTTGACTTCTCCTGTATAGTAGTCGAAATCAGTCTCCACATAAGTGAATCCGTTGATGCGGGAGATAATCTTCGCCGCATCCTTTCCAAGTCCGTTAAGGATGACGCGGAGAGGTTTCTGACGAACCTTGTTCGCCATCTCGGCAATCTTGATGGCGCCTTCGGCCGCAGCATACGATTCGTGTCCTGCAAGGAATGCAAAGCACTCGGTTTCTTCGCGGAGGAGTCTTGCGGCAAGGTTGCCGTGGCCGAGACCGACCTTGCGGTCATCTGCAACCGAACCGGGGATACAGAAAGCCTGAAGGCCTTCTCCAATAGCCTCAGCGGCATCGGCAGCATTCTTGCAGCCTTTCTTGATAGCGATGGCTGCACCTACGACATAAGCCCACTTTGCATTCTCAAAGCAGATTTTCTGGGTGTCCTCACACATCTTGTAGGGATCGATTCCCTTCTGCTCGCAGATAGCCTTGGCCTCTTCGATACTCTTAATGCCGTACTTTGCGAGAGCTGCATTGATCTGATCAATACGACGCTCATAACTTTCAAAAAGTGCCATAGTCTCTCTTACTCTTTACGTGGATCAATATATTTAACAGCTTCCTTGAAACGGCCGTAGGTTCCGGTAGCCTTTTCGATAGCCTCGGGACCGGTAGCTCCGCCCTTGAGGGCATCCATAAGCTTTCCAAGATTTACGAACTCATAACCGATAACCTCATTGTTGGCATCGAGAGCCATCTTGGTGCAGTAACCTTCAGTCATCTCGAGGTAGCGGCTGCCTTTGGCCTTGGTTCCATACATGGTACCAACCTGGCTGCGCAGATTCTTTCCGAGGTCCTCAAGACTTCCGCCGACGGGAAGGCCGCCTTCGGAGAATGCGGACTGTGTACGTCCGTAAACGATCTGAAGAAAAAGCTCACGCATCGCAGTGTTGATGGCATCGCAAACGAGGTCGGTGTTGAGAGCCTCGAGAAGTGTCTTTCCGGGAAGAATCTCGGATGCCATAGCCGCAGAATGAGTCATTCCGGAGCATCCGAGTGTCTCGACGAGAGCCTCTTCGATGATTCCGTCCTTGACATTGAGAGTAAGTTTACAGCAACCCTGCTGAGGAGCACACCAGCCGATTCCGTGGGTAAGGCCGGAAATGTCCTTGATCTCTTTTGCATGCACCCACTTCCCTTCCTCAGGAATAGGTGCATTGGCGTGGTTTGCGCCTTTAGTTACGCAGCACATCTGCTGCACTTCCTTTGTATAAATCATATTAAAGAAATTGGTGATTTTTCAGTATGACAAATATACTAATTAATGGCGAGATGAAGACAATTTTTCTGCAATGATTCTTGCGGCATTGCCGACAATCTGTCCGCAAGGTCTTTTGCTGTAATATTCCGGGGTCCTGTCAGAAGGGATTGGCGATTCCTTGCGAGGCTGAAGTCCAAGCAGTTCGCGGCAGACTATGCTCCCTCCGTTCACTTTCCTGAAATCCTCAGCCATCTCCTGTACAAGTGCATAGCAGGCCGTCCTGGAGGATTTGTCCTTCGGATCAGCCGCCGGACGCATCACACCGGCAATGAAAGTCATCGCGCTGAACGCTCCGCACACCTCCCTCATACGTCCCATACCTCCACCGAACCCGGACATAAGTCGTGCAAGAGTCTCGGAATCATACCCGAGGAAGTCACTGAAGGCCATCACAACGGACTGTGCACAGTTATAACCATCGGAGAAATACTTCATCGCAATTTCCGCGGCTTTTTCAGGATCAGGGACCATATTGCTTCAATTTTAAGAACATTTCAAATTTAAGGAAAAAAGAATAATTTTTGTTAACTTGCGACGCTTTTGTTCAAAACAAATGAAAACGGCAATTGTCGGCATAAGCGGGGCAGTAGGCCAGGAATTCCTGAAGGTTCTCCAGGAACGGGATTTCCCTACCGACGAGCTGGTACTTTTCGGCTCCGAAAGGAGCGCCGGAAGGAAATACGCTTTTCGCGGGAAAGAGATTACCGTCAAACTGCTTCAGCATAACGACGACTTCAAGGACATCGACATAGCATTCACTTCCGCCGGAGCCGGCGTGTCAAGAGAATTTGCGGATACCATCACGAAGTTCGGGACCGTAATGATAGACAACTCCAAGGCCTTCAGAATGGACCCCGACGTTCCGCTTGTCGTTCCCGAATGCAACGCCGCGGACGCACTGGACCATCCCAGAAACATCATCGCCAACCCCAACTGCACCACAATAATGATGGTGGTGGCGCTTCGGCCTATAGAGAAACTTTCCCACATAAAGAGGATACACGTGGCAAGCTACCAGTCGGCGTCCGGCGCTGGTGCGCAAGCCATGGCCGAACTCGAGCAGCAGTACAGGGACATAGCCGAAGGTAAGGAAGTCACCGTGGAAAAATTCGCTTATCAGCTTGCATACAACGTGATTCCCCAGATCGACGTGTTTACGCCAAGCGGGTACACTCTCGAGGAGGAGAAGATGTTCAATGAGACCAGGAAGATTCTCCATTCGGACGTACGCTGCAGTGCAATGTGCGTAAGGATTTCAGCCTTGAGATCGCACAGCGAGGCCGTATGGGTCGAAACCGAAAGGCCCCTGGGCGTCGATGAAGTGAAAGCAGCTCTCGCGCAGGCGCCCGGAGTCATACTGCAGGACGATCCGTCCACACAGACCTATCCAATGCCTCTGTTCACCAGCGGGAAAGATGCAATCTACGTTGGACGCGTCAGAAAGGACAGTGCGGACGACAACGGCGTCACGTTCTGGCTTTCAGGCGACCAGATACGCAAGGGAGCGGCGCTGAATGCAGTTCAAATCGCCGAATACCTGCTGGAACATTGAAATGGAAGATAATGATACTAAAAACCAAACCGATGAATAAAACTGTCAGAAAAAAGAACCGCAAGGACCTGAAACACGGCTGGTACCTGGGAGACGTCGATTCCCTGCACGTCATAATGCCGTACATCTATCCTCTGCGAACTCAGAACGAAGCAGTCCTGGGCGAAGTTGTCGACATCACAAACATCGACTCATACCTTGAGAAGAAAAACTCGGAAAATCCCGATTTCAAATATACCTGGTTCCACGTCATCTGCGCGGCGCTGGCAAAGGTCCTGATCCTAAGGCCCAAGATGAACTACTACATACAGAATTTCCGTATGTACGAGCACAAGGAGATCACCTTGGCTTTCGTAGTGAAGCGCCAGTTCAACGATGAGGGCAAGGAGGCTCTTGCCACCATTGAAATCGATCGTGAGGGGGATGCACCGATAGATCAGGTCCACGACAAAGTCCGCGATTTTGTCACTATGGTCAGGTCATCCGACAAGGCCGAGGAGATAACCGGAAAAATGGACATCGTGCGGATGCTCCCGCGAGGACTGATGCGGTTCTTTTTCTGGTTCATCAGGAAAATGCAATATCTCAATATCTACCCGGATGCCTTGAGAAGAGGTGATCCCGGCTTTTCGAGCATATTCATTTCCAATCTCGGGAGCATCCAGATGAACGCCGACTACCACCATCTCGCAGAATGGGGAGACAATTCCATTTTCGTGGTCATAGGTCAGAAAAAGAAGCGTCTTGTCCTCAAGGATGACGGAACATATGGAACATCCAATACAATCAAGCTTTCACTCACAATCGACGAGCGCATAGCCGACGGGTTTTACTTTGCAAAGAGTATGAGGCTTCTGAGACTGCTTCTCCAGAACCCTGAATTGTTGGACAAGCCGGCCAGTGAGCTCATTGATTTCGAATAAGATATGGCGACATTGAAAGAACCCTGGATAAAGAGCTACGGAGAAGTACCCTTTCATCTGAACTACAGCGAGAAAAGTCTTAGCGGGGTCGTTCTGGACAACGCAGAACAAGAGCCCGGTTACACCGCGCTGTCCTTTATGGGAAGGTCCATATCCTACGGACAACTTGCAGAGAATATTGACAAGACCGCACGTGCGTTCTACAATATCGGAGTACGAAAAGGCCAGAGAGTTCTGGTATGTATGCCGAATGCTCCTCAGGCAATATACTGTCTGTATGCCTTGAACAGGATAGGCGCTGTTGCTGCAATGGTCCATCCACTTTCTGCAATCGGAGAAATAGTATTCTATCTGAACGAGGCCCAATGCGACGTCGCAATCACCCTCGACCAGTTCTACGCGAAATTCACCGAAGTCGGGAAACAGAGGCACATAGGCAAACTGATAATTACCAGGATGTCTGACGAGCTGCCCGCAGTGAAAGCATTCGCATACAAGCTTCTTACGGAACGCAAATTCCCGAAAATAGAGACGGGAGAAAATGTGATGATGTGGAAGGATTTCATCAAAAATGGTGAGAACCTGACCGGGGAATACTGCGACTCATCAAAGAATATTCACGCGGAAGCCGTCGTTCTCTTCTCGGGAGGCACCACAGGCACGTCCAAAGGAATAATGCTGTCAGACTATAACTTCAACGCACTCGCCGCCCAGACCTGCGCGATGTGCCACAAGGAAGTATACCACAGCAAAATGCTGGCGGCGATGCCTGTCTTCCACGGATTCGGACTGGGAGTATGCATACATACGATGATGTTCGCTTGCGGAACATCCATTCTCGTCCCTAAATTCAACGTGAAAAGCTACGCAAAACTCATCAAAGACCTCAAACCCAACTTCATTGCGGGCGTACCTACACTCTTCGAGGCAATCGTACGCAACGAATACCTTGCGAAGGCCGATTTGTCCTGCCTGAGGGGAGTATTTTCGGGAGGTGATTCACTCACCATCGAGCTCAAGAAGAAATTCGATGACTTCCTCGAGAGCCACAATGCCGACATCCACGTACGAGAAGGATACGGAACCACGGAATGCGTCACGGCAAGTTGTCTCACCCCCTACCTCAAGGAGAAGGAAGGCAGCATCGGTCTCCCCTACCCTGACACATACTACAGGATATGCAAGCCGGGGACCGAGGAGGAACTGCCTTACGGTCAGGAAGGAGAAATCTGCCTGAGCGGTCCGTCCGTAATGATAGGCTACATAGGACACGCAGAAGAAAATGCCAATACTCTGCACAAGGACGAAGACGGCAGAATCTGGCTTCATACCGGAGATCTCGGAACAATGGACGATGAAGGATACATCTACTTCAAGCAGAGGCTCAAGAGGATGATTGTGACAAGCGGATACAACGTTTATCCCTCACAGATCGAAAATATCCTCGAAGGTCATCCCGCCGTGCGGAGAAGTTGCGTCATCGGAGTTCCGGACCCATACAAGATGCAGAAAGTGAAAGCCTTCGTGGTACTCGAGGACGGATGCGAGAACACCCCGGAACTTATCGAAGACATTATGTCCCACTGCCGCAAGCGTATAGCGAAATACGCAATGCCTTACGTGATAGAAGTACGCGAGTCACTGCCCACAACCCTTGTCGGCAAAGTTGCATATACAAAACTTCAATAAAATATATTTGACAATGAAAAGGAAACTTTACAGATCAGTGGCCAACAGAAAAATTGCCGGAGTCTGCGCCGGACTGGCCGATTTCTTCGGAATAGAAGACGTGACCCCGCTCAGGCTGGCGTGGGCATTGCTCACACTTCTTGCCGGACTCAGCATCTGGGTATATCTCCTATGCTGGATAGTAATCCCCAACGAACCTTCAGATCATAGAATCATTGATGAACAATAAACATTCAAAAATCATGAAAAAAACAATCTTTACACTTTTTGCAGCAATGATGGTGTCATTGAGCGCAAACGCACAGTTCTACGCCGGTGGAACAGCTTGCATCAATTTCAACGTGAACGGAAATTCAACTGACAATTCAAAAACAACCAACACCACATTCAATGTGAACGTCATTCCTGAAATAGGATATTGGATTAATGACAATATGGCTGTCGGTGCATATTTTTCGATAGTTCCAGGAATCAACGGATACAAAAACGTTACGGATATTGCATCGGAAACAATAACTACTGAAAACAAGAACAAGAGTTTCGGATGGTCTGTCAGCCCTTATTTCCGTTACAAGTTCGCGGAGGCCGGAAGGTTCAAATTCTATGCTGACGGCAACGTATCTCTCGGAAGCACAACCATAACCTATTTCAACTCAAACATGGAGAGCATAGGCGAAGCACAGACTCAATTTAATTGGGGAATCGGAGTTGCACCCAGCATCGCTTTCAGCATTACCGACAAATGGGACGCTGTCGTAAGATTCGCATCCATCGGATTCTCGATGAACGGAAAAAACACACACCTTGGAATTTCCGCACTCTATTCGAACTCCATCGGTCTGTACTACAATTTCTAGAAACAGAATCGAATGCATAAAAAAGGCGGCCTCTCAAGGCTGCCTTTTTTCGAAATGCTGATAGTCTTTGACCGAAATCCAGTCGCCGCCCCAGTCGAAACCGCGTGACTTGAAAAGTCTGCAGCAAAGGTCTCCATCCTCTATCTTGTACGGGAAAGACACACTGCGATCCGTGTATGGACCAGCATTGGAGGGTTCTATTGCGCAAGGGCCGTCCGTCCCAAGTTTGAAATAAGGGTTGTAAAGAGGATTGATATCGACGGCAAGTCCCTGTCCGTGAAGGGATATCTTGGTCGTCCCGCTGATGAAACGGAAATTGAACGAGGATGAGTTGTTCGCCCGCATCGAAAGTTCGTCAACGGCATCGAAATCATCCACAAGCAGCATCTTCTCTATAGGATACGATGACTTGTACAACTCTTTCAGAATATACAGTACATCATCTTCTATCACATCGGAAACAACCATTTCCCCTACAAACGTCCTGCCTTCGATATCCTTGTGAAGAACCCTGAGGTATCTGAGGCTCTCCAGAGGAAGTGGACATTCTTCCTTGAAGGATTTTCCCTTCATCCGTTCGAAAACCGAAGGGCTGATTTCCGACCCGAAAAAGAAAGAGTCTATCCCGATTTCGGCGACTACGCTGGAATCAACCGTCTCGCCAGGGGTATAATCCGAAGGCGAAATCACCTGCGCGCATCCGGAGACGCAAAGCAGCAGGAGCGTCGCTGCAAAAAACAGTCGTGTTTTCATTTCCATTCAGATGATGATTCCATCAATTGTGCAATTTCCTTGTTGCAAAGGTTTCCTATGCTTCCGATATGCGTGTGTCCAAGGTCTTTTACTTTAAGTTCAGAAGTGTCCTTCCCCGAATAACGGAAACGACCCTCATTCACTTCCAGACCGACCTCCTTGTACGCGTCCCTGAAGGCCGTTCCCTCGCGGGTGCGTCTGTTGACCTCCTCCACCGTGAACATTGTTTCGTACTTCGGATCGTCAAGTATGCTGTCCGAAACCTCAATGTTGTCAAGCATATAGGACGTAATGGACAGACATTCCTTTATCAGTTCGAGCGAGGGAAAAAGCACGTCCTTGAAGAGTTGGAAGTCTCTGTGGTAACCGGAAATCATATTCCCTGCCATCATCGAAATCTCGTTCTGAGTCGCCATCACCCTGTTGCACTTGCCCCTCACCATTTCCCAAACGTCAGGATTCTTCTTATGGGGCATGATGCTGGAACCGGTGGTGAGAGAGTCCGGGAACTTGATGAATCCGAAATTCGGGCACATCCACAGACAGCAGTCCGAGGCGAACCTGTTGAGCGTGAGGGCAACGCACCCTATTGCGGAAGCGACGCATTTCTCCGTCTTCCCGCGGCTTAGTTGGGCAGCGACGCTGTTGTAGTCGGGAGATGCGAACCCAAGCAGCCGGGTGGTCATATCCCTGTCCAGCGGAAACGAGTTCCCGAATCCTGCCGCGGATCCGAGAGGATTGCGGTTCACGACCTTGTACGCACCTCCAAGCATATACATATCGTTCACAAGGGCCTCGGCATAGGCGCCGAACCACATTCCGAACGAAGAAGGCATTGCAATCTGGGTATGCGTATATCCCGGAAGTATGACATCCTTGTACTTCTCACTCAGGGACTGGAGTTTTCCAAAAAGGTCGAGGATACTTCCACGGATTTCAAGCAGTTCGTCCTTGAGGAAAAGCTTGAGGTCCACGAGGACCTGGTCGTTGCGTGAACGTCCGGAATGTATCTTCTTGCCTATATCTCCGAGCTTGCGGGTCAGAATGAGTTCAATCTGTGAATGGATGTCCTCGACGTCGTCCTCCATCCCGAAACGGCCGTTGTCGATGTCGGCAAGGATATCGTCAAGGGCATCCGTAAGGGCCGACAGTTCTTCGGAAGTCAGCAGCCCTATGGATTCAAGCATACGGATGTGGGCCTTCGACCCTATCACGTCGTACCTCGCAAGTTTCATATCCAGCACCCTGTCGTTCCCGACAGTGAACGCCTCTACCGCGGATGTCGCGGCAGTACCCTTATTCCACAATGTCGCCATAATTGTCAAGCAGCTTTATGTATGTTTCTATTGCATTCAATATCTCCGATTCCTTGATGAACTCGTCCGCACAGTGGGACCTTGACGAATCTCCGGGTCCTATCTTGAAGGTCGGGAAGCAGCAGCGGGTCTGGTTGGAAGTGGTCGGTGAGCCGAAAGCCTCAAGTCCCATTTCAAAACCCTTCCGCACCACAGGGTTATCCTTGGAAATGGAAGAGCTGTTGTGTTTCATCGAACGGGGCACCACCTCCGATTTCAGGTTCGTGCGTATGATATCGAGTATCTCCGCATTCGAGTATTCGCCGTTGGACCGCACGTCAAGCGTGAACCTGCAAATGTCGGGGACCACATTGTGGACAGTGCCCGCCTGTATGATGGTTGCCGTCATCTTCACCGGTCCCAGAAACTCGGAGATTTTCGGAAACTTGAAAGTCCTGACCCAGTTGATGTCATCCAAAGCCTTGTATAAGGCGTTGTACCCTTCTTCCCTGGCCGCGTGGCCGCTGCGGCCTTTAGCCGTACAATCCAGCACCATCAGTCCCTTCTCCGCAAGAGCCATATTCATTCCTGTCGGTTCTCCTATTATCCCGAGGCTGACCTTGCCGAACTTGTCTATGACAGTCTCGATCCCCTGCGGACCGCAGTTCTCCTCCTCGCAAGTGGCGCTGAAAACTATTCTGCAAGGCTGAGGCTTTGAACTCAGCTCCATATAAGCCGCGAGCAGAGAAACAAGCGAAGCGCCATCGTCATTGGTGCCGAGACCGTATATTCTGTCTCCTTCACAAGAAGGCAGATAAGGGTCCCTGGTATATCCGGCAGAGGGCTTCACCGTATCGATATGGGCATTGAGCAGCAAGGTGGGTTTTCCGCTCTCCGGCTCCGATTCGACCCAGAGATTGTTATGGAGCCTTTTCACTTCAAGTCCCCTGTCCTCCATCCACTTCTGGAGAAAATCAGAGGCCTCCTTCTCCTTTCCGCTCTCGCGGGGAATGGCCACAAGGGATTTGAGGAGTTCGATATATTCGTTCATAACACTATTTCCGTTCCCATTGAAGCGAGGGTCGAATTTGTAATGAAAGCCTTGGAAGCGCCGTCCCTGAGCGAGTTGATGCAGTTCTCGATTTTCGGAATCATCCCGTCGGCAATCACCCCGTCCCTTACAAGTTCCTCGAATTCGCAGGCCTTGATCTGCGCAATCACGCTCGAAGGATCATCCACATCGCGCAACACACCGTCCATCTCGAAGCAGCATACCAGCTGTGCACCCAGACAAGCGGCCACCGACGATGCGACAGTGTCGGCATTCGTATTCAGCAGCTGTCCCTTCCCGTCGTGATTTATCGCACACAGCACCGGGACGCAGCCCATATCCAGCAAAGAATCCAGGAAGGCCCGGTTCACGGACGTTTTCGTAACGTCTCCCACATAGCCGAAATCCACCACCGTCTTCCCGTCACTCAGCGTTTTCGGGGCACGCCGCGACGCTTCGATTACATTCCCATCACAACCGCTCAGCCCCAACGCATTCACCCCGAGGCTCTGCAACTTCGAGACTATCGTCTTGTTGCACCACCCCGCATACACCATCGTCACCGCCTTCAGGGCATCTTCGTCCGTAACCCTGCGGCCTTCTATCTTCACGGGCTCCTGCCCTAGCGCCTTCTGCAGCGACGAAGCCATCACACCGCCGCCGTGCACTATGACCTTCCTGCCTGGTACGGCGGCGAATGCCTTGCAGAATGCCTCGAGGGCACCTTCATTCTCAATGACGTTTCCGCCTATCTTATATACCTTCACCATCATTCAGGCTCTCCAGCATACGTTTCATCACCACCTGGGCGGACACCACCCGGTTGGCAGCCTCCGGAATCACAAGGCTCTTCGGCCCGTCGATCACACTGTCCGAGACAATCATATTGCGGCGTACGGGAAGACAATGCATGAAATACGCGTCGTTGGTGACCGCCATATGAGCATCATCGATAGTCCAACCCATATCCTTGCTGAGTATCTGCCCGTATTTGGAAGGGTCCGTCACTCCGGGACAGCTCCAGTTCTTCGCATATACGAAATCCGCATTTTCCAGAGCCTTCATCTGGTCATACTCTATCCTTGCACCTGCGGTGAATTTCGGATCAAGCTCATATCCGCGGGGATGAGTTATGACGAAATCGACAGGCGCGGCATTCATCCACTGCGCAAACGAATTCGGAACCGCCTGAGGAAGAGCCTTTGGATGCGGAGCCCAGCTCAGCACAACCTTGGGTCTGGCAACTTTCCTGTATTCCTCTATCGTGATGAGATCGGCGAAAGCCTGACAGGGATGGACCGTGGCGGACTCGAGACTGATTACGGGTTTTCCGCCGTATTCGATGAACTGGTTCAGCACGGTTTCGGCATAATCGTACTCCCTGTCCTGGAGACCGGCGAAGGAACGTACGCCGATGATGTCGCAATAACTCGCGATTACGGGTATTGCCTCCTTGATATGCTCGCTTTTGTCTCCGTCCATCACGATTCCCATACTGGTCTCGAGTTTCCAGCTGTCGGTGCCGATGTTAAGCACTATGGGATTCATCCCGAGATTGAGAGCCGCCTTCTGGCTTGAAAGCCTGGTACGGAGGCTGCTGTTGAAGAAAACAAGCATTATGGTCCTGTTCTCTCCCAGAGACTTCCAGGCATATGGGGTCTTCTTGACTTGAAAAGCCTCGGAAAGGGCCTTGTCAAGATTTCCTATATCACTGACATTGAAAAACTTGTCCATTCTGATTAAAGAAGTTCTTTTAATGCTTGCACAAAAACGTCAGCCTGCTCTACGGTAAGGCAGAGGGGTGCGAGCAGTCTGATCATATCCGTTCCGGCGTATGTTATTTTTGCTCCCATTTTATTCAGGAGATTGGCCAAATCGATAATTTCAGGTGCCTTTGCCGCATTTTCAATAATTGTAGTTCCTTTGGCCAGCGTTGCTGCCATAAGGATATTTTCAGTTGCACCTACGCTCGGAAAGTCAAGATATATTACATCTCCAACCAGGCCATCCTTGCCCGTTCTTATAGTAACTCTCTCTTCCTCTTCTATTATTTCAGCGCCAAGGGCTTTAAACCCCTTAAGATGAAGGTCTATCGGGCGTTTCCCAATCGTA
>JAKSJY010000119.1 GCA_024402025.1 Bacteroidales bacterium | reverse complement strand
CAGGTCCTTGAAGGTCTTGAGGCAGTGATGAAACGTCCTTCGATGTACATCGGAGACATATCCGAGAGGGGTCTGCATCATCTGGTCTATGAAGTTGTCGACAACTGTATCGACGAGGCGATGGCCGGATTCTGCGACACGGTTGACGTGAAGATTCAGGAAGGCAATTTCATAATGGTTCAGGACAACGGACGAGGCATCCCCACAGGAATGCACGAAAAGGAACACCGCTCGGCTCTCGAAGTGGTGCTCACCGTACTGCACGCCGGAGGAAAGTTCAACAAGAACAGCTACAAGGTGTCCGGAGGTCTTCACGGCGTCGGTGTCAGCTGCGTCAACGCGCTGTCCGATTCGCTCATCGCCGAAGTTCACCGCGAGGGCAAAATCTTTGTGCAGCATTATTCGAAGGGCAAGCCCCTTGGAGACGTTGAGGTAGTAGGCGAATGTGACGACACGGGTACCACGATAACTTTCCATCCCGATCCGGAAATCTTCCAGCAGACAACGGAATACAGGTACGACACTCTGGCCGGAAGACTCCGTGAGCTGGCTTTCCTCAACAAGAACATACGCATCCGTCTGACCGACGAGCGTCACCTTGTGGACGAATTCGTGAAGGATCCCGAGTCCGGCGAAAGCAAGGCCACCGGCAAGCAGACTTTCCGCTCAGAAACCTTCTATTCCCAGAAGGGCCTTCAGGAGTTCATCGAATACCTCGATGCCGGTGCGCAGCACCTCATTCCCGAACCTGTCTGCGTCAATTCCGACAAGATCATCCCCATCGACATAGCCTTGCAGTACAACAACGGCTATTCCGAAAAGATATATTCTTATGTGAACAATATCAACACCATCGAAGGAGGAACTCATCTTCAGGGCTTCAAGATGGGACTTTCACGTTCACTCAAGAACTACGCCGACAAGAACAACCTTCTTGCAAAACTCAAGGATCCCCTGGCACCCGAAGATTTCAGGGAGGGACTCACGGCCGTGGTTTCCGTCAAGGTGGCGGAACCCCAGTTCGAGGGTCAGACCAAGACCAAACTGGGCAACACCGAAGTGACATCTGCAGTTTCGCAGGCTACTGCCGCCGCCGTTGACACCTATCTTGAGGAACATCCCCGCGAGGCCAAGCTCATCATCGAGAAAATCGTGCTTGCCGCCACAGCAAGAAGCGCTGCCCGCAAGGCACGCGAGATGGTGCAGAGAAAATCTCCTATGGGAGGTATGGGTATGCCCGGCAAACTGGCCGACTGCTCTGAGAAAGACCCTGAAAAATGCGAGCTTTTCCTCGTCGAGGGAGATTCCGCAGGCGGCACCGCCAAACAGGGAAGGGACCGCAGGACCCAGGCCATTCTTCCTCTCCGAGGCAAGATTCTGAATGTGGAGAAGGCGACCGACGGCCGCGCTTTCGACAGCCAGGAAATCCAGAACATCTATACCGCACTGGGCGTACGCGTCGCTGAAGAAGACGAAACCGGCGAAAAGCATATGGACCTGAGCAGGCTCCGCTACCACAAGGTCATCATTATGACCGATGCCGATGTGGACGGCTCTCACATCGCCTGTCTGATTCTGACTTTCTTCTTCCGCTATATGTTCGACCTCATCAAGAACGGATACGTATATCTGGCTACACCTCCTCTGTACAAAGTCTCCAAGGGCAAGGAAGAGGTTTACTGCTGGACCGAGGAACAGCGTGAAGAGGCTGCCCTGCGATTCGGAAAGGGTTCCGACAAGGGCTATACGGTACAGCGCTACAAGGGTCTGGGAGAAATGAGTGACGAGCAGCTCTGGGCCACCACTCTGGATCCCGAACGCAGACGTCTCCGCAAGATTACCATCGACAATGCGGTTCAGGCAGAGAGAACCTTCTCGATGCTGATGGGAGAGGACGTCCCGCCCCGTCGTCAGTTCATCGAAGAGAACGCACACTACGCCAATATCGACGCATGAGAAATTCCGCGATATTACGTCAGGCCATCTCACTGGCTGCCGTCGTCATCATTCTGCTGATTGCATTCCCTCGTACCAGTAACTTCCCTTACCAGTACAAGAGAGGGTCCGTCTGGAAATACGAGACGCTGTTCTCGCAGGTAGATTTCCCCATCCTCAAGACAGCCGAACAGATACAGCTTGAACGTCAGGAAGGCCGTCAGGAGGTGGTGCCTTACTACAAATTCAACGAAGCGACTGCTGAACGCAACATTCACGCCCTCGGAGCAATCGACCTTCGTGAACTCGAA
>JAKSJY010000118.1 GCA_024402025.1 Bacteroidales bacterium | reverse complement strand
ATCTCGACGGCGGTCTTCACTCTCGTGGATGCCATAAAGTGGCAGTACGGGAGTTCTGAATCCGTTATGCTATAGCAGATTGTACCCATCTTCAAGCTGTTCCATCGAAAGCCTTCTCAATCTGACATCCCCTATCTTCAATGGCAGGGCGAAATCAATCAGACTACCCATGCTTTTCTTGTCCTGGAGAATGGCTTCCCTGAGTTCCTCAAAACCGATATCCGTGCCTGTTGGAAGACCTGCGGAACGGAGGCTCTCCCTGAGCAGGGACAACTCTTCATACGGCATTGCCCCAAGGCTGACCGAAACCTGCCCGGCCAGAACCATTCCCACCGACACAGCCTCTCCGTGGAGATAGTCCCGGCTGCATTTTTCAATGGCGTGGCCGAAAGTGTGCCCCAGATTGAGAATCCTGCGCATACCGTGCTCCATCTCATCCTGTTCCACAATGTCCATCTTCACGTCAATGGCCCTTCTGATAAGTTCCTCGCCGACATCATCCTTATGCTGCAGCAATCCGAAGAATGCCTCCCTGTCCGATATGCAGAACATCTTGAGCATTTCGGCAATTCCGCAGCGGTATTCCCTCACGGGAAGGGTCCGGTTGAAGTCGGGGTTGATAAAGACAAATTCCGGCTGCCTTATCACGCCGACCATATTCTTGAAACGGTTGACGTTGACCCCGTTCTTCCCGCCGATGGATGCGTCCACCTGGGCAAGCAGGGTTGTCGGGACGGATCCGAGGGCGACACCTCTCTTGTAGATGGAGGCCGTGAATCCGGCGATGTCGGTCGTTATACCCCCTCCGGCGGCCAGAACAAGGGTGTCCCTGTCGGCTCCATACTCCAGCATACTGTCAATCAGTTCTGCCACGGTATCCAGAGTCTTCTTCCCTTCGTCCGCGCAAATCCACAGACGGGGGCAGTCTATCGCATCCAGGGAACTGTCGTGGCTCCGGAAATATTCGTCCGCCACCATAATGACGTTCCTCTCCTGAAACAGGGGAAAAATATCATCGATATCACGCGAGATGTGGATATTGTTTTTCATATTCTCCCCAAAGTTAACTAACTTTGAACAATTATTGAAATTGTAACAAACCAATATTATGAGACACGCTTCTTTTCTGACACTGATTCTTGCCGGACTGTTCATTTTCGGGTGCAAAAGTGCGCCTGCCCCTGTTGAAAAGGTTGAAAAACCCGTGACAATCGCGCCTGACGGCTCCTATATCAGCCAGCGCCCCGAAATCGGCAACCGCTCCTATTCCAACAGCACCATCGAAGATGTAATCGCCAGGACTGTTGCAAAACTGAAAAATCCGCGTCTCCAGTGGATGTTCGCCAACTGTTTCCCCAACACTTTGGACACTACGGTGGAATATACGGAAGATGACGGAAGCGGACATCCCGACACTTTCGTCATTACAGGGGACATTCACGCAATGTGGCTCAGAGACAGCGGCGCGCAGGTATGGCCGTATCTCCGGTTCGCATCTTCCGACGAGAATCTGCGCAAGATGCTGGAGGGTGTAATCCGCAGGCAGTTCAAGTGCCTTGTTCTCGATCCGTACGCAAATGCCTTCAACTTCGGCCCCACAGGTTCGGAGTGGGAGAGTGACAACACCGATATGATTCCTGAACTGCACGAGAGGAAATATGAACTTGATTCGCAATGCTATCCCATCCGTCTTGCGTACGGCTATTGGAAGCAGACAGGCGACAGTTCCGTTTTCGATGAGACCTGGATAGAGGCTATGACCAAAGTTCTGGCAGTGATGCACGAGCAGCAGAGAAAGGAAGGTCTGGGTTCGTATCATTTCACAAGGGTGACGGATGCTCAGTTCGACACGAAATCCAACGGCGGACACGGCAATCCTGCCAAGCCTTGCGGTCTGATAGCCAGTTCTTTCCGTCCTTCCGACGATGCAACTCTCTTCGAATTTCTCGTTCCGTCCAATTTCTTTGCGGTGACATCCCTCAGGAAGGCTGCGGAGATACTCCGGACCGTAAACGGGCGGGAAGACCTTGCTTCCGACTGCACCTCGCTCGCCGCTGAAGTGGAAGCTGCCCTGCAGAAGCATGCGGTTGTGGAGCATCCCGTCTGTGGCAAAATCTATGCATACGAAGTTGACGGGTTCGGGAACGCGCACTGTATGGATGATGCAAATGTTCCTTCCCTCCTTGCGCTGCCTTATCTGGGCGACGTGGACATTAATGATCCCATCTATCAGAATACCAGGAAGTTCGTTCTGAGTGACAACAACCCCTATTTCTTCAAGGGTCCTGCCGGAGAGGGTATTGGCGGCCCCCACATCGGACTTGACTATATCTGGCCTATGAGCATAATGATGCGGGCTTTCACATCTCAGGATGACAGCGAGATTGAAAAGTGCGTGAAGATGCTGATGGAGACGGATGCCGGAACCGGATTCATGCACGAATCCTTCCACAGCAGCGA
>JAKSJY010000117.1 GCA_024402025.1 Bacteroidales bacterium | reverse complement strand
GCCAACGTGCTGAACAGACCCTTCCTCTACACCGACCCCGAGCTTAAAATCATCATTCTGCTTACCGGAGGGCTGAACGGGGAAGGCCTTTCTTCAAGCGGGGAGGTACGGGGATACACTACAAGGCAGGTCGCATCGGTTGGGGAACTGATTGAGAAAATCAAGATCTTCGAAGCCGGACTCGACGACATAGCCGTGGAAATGTGCAAATACGTCACGGCCCGGGAACTCGGAAAAGACGTGGACCTCAAATTCTACAAAATGGAAGGAGCTGACCAGGAACTGACACTGACATACCCCGAAAAAGGTAGGATGGAAATGCTGGAAATAGGCTTCAACGTCTATCAGGACTGCTGCGGCATCCTTTCGCGCAACCCCGCCATCTACGAAAAAGCGAAAGGCCTGGTCCGGGTGGACCAAGCCTGGCTTTCAAATTTCATCGGATAGCTTTCCGTATCAGTCGAGCTTGCGCGCTCCGTCCGAAATCACGACATCGTAAACCTTCGGAGCGTGACCGAATTTTGCTGTGAACTGCTCTCTGGCCGCCGCTATGAATGAATCATAGAGCTCGTCCTTGACAAGGTTGATGGTGCAGCCGCCGAAGCCGCCACCCATTACTCTGGAACCGGTGACGTCCATCTTGCGGGCAAGTTTGTTGAGGAAATCCAACTCTTCGCAGCTTACCTCATAGAGCTTGCTGAGGCCGAAATGAGTCTGATACATCATCTCTCCGACAGTCTCGTAATCACCTCTTTCAAGTGCGTCGCAGACATCGAGAACCCTCTGAACCTCTCCGATCACGTATTCTGCGCGAAGGAAATCCTCCTCGGGAATCTCACCGCGGACTTCGTCCAGCCAGAGACGGTTGCAGTCGCTGAGGAACTCAATCTCAGGATGGTTCTTCTTGATGTGGGCGGCTGCATTCTCGCAGGACTGGCGGCGCTTGTTGTATGCCGACGATGCAAGTTCGTGCTTCACGCAGGAGTCGATGAGGACGAGTTTGTATCCTTCGGGATTGAAGGGGAAATACTTGTACTCCAGAGTCTTGCAGTTAAGTCTTATGAGGCTGCCCTTCTTACCGAAGCAGGAAGCGAACTGGTCCATGATGCCGCAGTTCACGCCGCAGTAGTGATGCTCGGTCATCTGGCCGATCTTGGCAAGTTCAAACTTGTCAATCCCGTTCTTGTTGATGTCCTCGATGGCAAAAGCGAAGGTGCTCTCAAGGGCTGCTGAAGAAGAAAGACCGGCTCCGAGGGGAACGTCTCCGGCAAACACTGTATCGAATCCGGCAACCTTTCCGCCTCTCTTGATGGTCTCGCGGCAGACTCCGAATATATAGCAGGCCCAGGCCTGGGCAGGTTTGTCCTCCTCGTTGAGGCCGAACTCCGCAGCTTCATTGTAATCAAGCGAGAATGCTCTCACCTTGTCTGTGCCGTTAAGCTTTATCTCGGCGATGATTCCGCAGTCGATGGCTCCAGGGAACACGTATCCGCCGTTGTAGTCGGTATGTTCACCAATCAGGTTGACACGTCCGGCAGATGCATACTGTACTCCGCCTTCTCCGTAGAGGTCTCTGAATTTTTCGTGTATTCTTTCTCTCATATTGTTATGTGGTTAATGATTAAACGTTGAAAAGGAAATGCATGATGTCTCCGTCCTGAACCGTGTAGTCCTTGCCCTCGACACCCATTTTGCCGGCGGCCCTTACAGCCGCCTCGGTCTTGTAGTTGACGAAATCCTCGTATTTGATGACCTCAGCACGGATGAAGCCTTTCTCGAAATCGGAATGTATCACGCCAGCCGCCTTGGGAGCCTTGTCCCCCTTGTGTATGGTCCAGGCGCGACACTCGTCAGCCCCCGCAGTGAAGAAGGTCTGAAGGCCGAGCAGATGATAGGCGCTCTGTATGAGTCTCACGACTCCGGATTCCACCAAGCCCATTTCCTCCAGGAACATCTGACGGTCTTCGTAAGAATCCATTTCGGCAATTTCCGATTCGGTGCGGGCCGAGATTACCAATATCTCGGCATTCTCGTCCTTCACAGCCTCCCTGACAGCATCAACGTATGCGTTTCCGCTGACGGCGGAAGCATCGTCCACGTTGCAGACATAGAGCACGGGCTTGTTGGTAAGAAGGAACAGGTCGCGCGCTATTGCTTCCTCTTCCTCATTTACAAGGGCGACGCTTCTGCAGGACTTGCCCTGAAGCAGCGCGTCACGGTATCTCGTAAGGATGGACGCCAGTTTCTTCGCGTCCTTGTCCCCGGCCTTTCCGGCCTTGTCCGCCTTTCCAAGACGGGATTCAACCGTCTCAAGGTCCTTTACCTGCAGCTCCATGTCAACTATCCCCTTGTCCCTGACAGGATCCACGCTCCCGTCAACGTGCACCACGTTTCCGTCATCGAAGCAGCGGAGGACGTGAAGTATGGCATCGCATTCGCGTATGTTGGCAAGGAACTGATTGCCCAGACCTTCACCTTTGCTGGCGCCCTTCACCAGACCGGCCATGTCAACGATCTCCACAGTGGCAGGAATGGTCCTCTGGGGCTCGCAGACTTCCGACAGCACATCGAGGCGTTTGTCGGGACCCATGGTTGATC
>JAKSJY010000116.1 GCA_024402025.1 Bacteroidales bacterium | reverse complement strand
GGGCATCCTCGTAGCGGGGATTGCCCTGCCTGTCCACGTCCAGCATATCGCTGAGAACGAAGGCGGTGCATTTCTTCTTGATGGCATTCGTCAGATAGCGGAGGGCCTCCGACAGGTCGGTGCCGTCATTCTCCGGCTCGAATTCGAGTATTTCCCTTATTATGTGCAGCAGATGGCTCCTTCCCTTCTTGGGCGGAATGAACTTCTCCACCTTCGAACTGAAGAAGAGCGCACCCACCTTGTCGTTGTTGATGATGGCGGAGAAGCTGAGCACGGCGGCAATCTCGGCTATGAGCTCGCGCTTTGTGCGCACACCCGTGCCGAAAAGTCCGCTGCGACTCATATCCAGCAGCAGAACCACCGTGAGCTCCCTTTCCTCCTCATAGACCTTGATGAAAGGATTGCGCATACGGGCGGTGACGTTCCACTCCATATTGCGCACGTCATCGCCCCACTGGTATTCGCGGACTTCGCTGAAAGTCATACCACGCCCCTTGAAGGCGGAGTGGTATTCACCCGCAAATATCTGGTGGGACAGAGCCTTTGTCCTGATCTCTATCTTCCTGACCTTGCTGAGCAGCTCGTTTGCTTCCATCCGCTTATACCCGTTAAGGAACCTCTACTGCGTTGAGTATCTCCTGGACGATTTCCTCGGTCGTTACGTTCTCGGCCTCGGCCTCGTAGGTAAGACCTATACGGTGACGGAGAACTTCGGGGCATACGGCCCTCACGTCCTCGGGAATCACGTATCCGCGACGCTTGATGAACGCATAGGCCTTCGCCGCCTGGGCGAGAGAAATGCTGGCGCGGGGAGAAGCTCCGTAGGAAATGAGATCCTTCAGTTTGCCGAGCTTGTACGCCTCGGGGGTACGTGTGGCGTAAACAATGTCCACTATATATTTCTCTATCTTCTCATCCATATACACCTCGCGGACTATTTCGCGGGCGCGGATGATATCCTCCGGCTTGAGAATCGCATTGGGTTTGGGGAACTGGCCCTTGAGATTGAGATTGATGATCTCCTTCTCCTCTTCCTTGGTAGGATAGCCTACGATGACCTTCAACATAAAACGGTCCACCTGGGCCTCGGGCAGAGGATAGGTACCCTCCTGTTCTATGGGGTTCTGCGTAGCCATTACCAGGAAAGGCTGGGGGAGCTTGAATGTCTCCTCACCTATGGTCACCTGCTTCTCCTGCATCGCTTCGAGCAGGGCTGACTGCACCTTGGCGGGGCTTCGGTTGATCTCATCCGCAAGCACGAAGTTTGCGAAAACGGGACCTTTGCGTATCGTGAACTCCTCGTTCTTCTGCGAATAGATAAGGGTACCGATGACATCGGCGGGAAGAAGGTCGGGAGTGAACTGGATACGGCTGAACTTTGCGTCCACAGCCTGGGCCAGAGTGTTGATGGCCAATGTTTTGGCAAGACCGGGAACACCTTCGAGGAGAATGTGTCCTCCGCTGAGCAGACCTATCATCAGGTTCTCCACGAGATGCTTCTGGCCCACGATGACCTTGTTGATCTCGAGGGTGAGCATATCGACGAACTGGCTTTCCTGCTGAATGCGGTCGTTCAATTCTTTGATGTTTACACTATCCATTTCGGTTTTTTATTTTTACTTTTGCAACAAGTTTACAAATATAATAAAAAATGCGATACAAAGTCACGCTGTGCTATGACGGTTCCGCCTTCTGCGGATGGCAGATCCAGAGCAACGCCCCTTCCGTTCAGGAAACTCTCCAGAACGCCCTGTCCACCCTGCTGGGAGCTGCGGTCGAAGTCGTGGGCGCAGGCCGGACGGACACGGGAGTGAACGCCAGAGGCTACGTAGCGCATTTTGACTGCGACGCAACTTTCGAACCGGAGCAAATCTGCTACAAATTAAATGCCATCCTGCCCAAAGAAATCGCAATTTCCGACATCACGCAGGTCCCCGACGATTTTCACGCACGTTTCAGTGCCACAAACCGCCAGTACAAGTATTACATCCACAACCGAAAGGACCCGTTCCGCAATGCTTTCAGCTGGTACTGCCGCTACAGGATGGATGTGGACAGAATGAACGAAGCCTGCACTCTGCTGCTCGGCACGCACGACTGCAGTTGTTTCGAGAAGACCGGTTCGGACAATGCCACCAGCATCTGCACCGTCACCTATGCCCGCTGGGAGAAGACGGAAGAGGGATGCCTGGTCTTCACCATAGAGGCCAACCGTTTCCTCCGCAATATGGTCAGGGCCATTGTGGGCACTCTTGTGGACATAGGCCGCGGAGTCCACGAGCCCGCCTACATCAGCGAACTCCTTGAGAAAGGCACACGTTCCGACGCCGGCCAGTCAGTTCCCGGCCACGCCCTCTTCCTGTCGGACATCAGGTATTGAGACCCACACACAACCCGATATCGCGGAGCCGAACGGTGCGCCGGCGAGACTGCCTGGAAGATTTTTGGAAAGCCGGGAGCCGTTACGGCGAGTGACGGGCCCGGAAGGTTCCGAAAAATTTCAGGCTGCGAGCCAGCACCGACAGAACAACGGTGAGGAAATCGAGCCTTTTACTAACCAAACGACTCCCAAACCCCCAACGGTGAGGAAATCGAGCCTTTTACTAACCAA
>JAKSJY010000115.1 GCA_024402025.1 Bacteroidales bacterium | reverse complement strand
GCCTCTCCGGGAACAGGCAGCTACACCTGGCTCGATCGGATCGGAGAATTCCTCGACGAGCGACTTGACAACTGGTACGGCAATTACATCCAGCCCACGGAGGATGCGGTTCTTGCCAGACTCGACGAATGGCAGGACCTGAAGTTCGGCGTCATATTCCACTGGGGGCTCTATTCCGTTCCCGGCATTGTCGAATCCTGGCCATTGTGTTCGGAGGATTTCGAATTCGAATACAGGGATCGGAGAGCAAGGAATATGAATCTGGATGAGTTCCGCAAGTGGTACTGGAATCTGAACAAGGAATTCCATCCTTCGGACTTCAATCCGGAGATATGGGCGGACATAATGAAGGATGCCGGTATGAAATATATGGTCTTCACCACCAAGCACCACGACGGTTTCTGTATGTACGACACCAAATACACGGATTTCAAGGCCGACCGGAATTATGCGAAAGAGGTGTTCGATGCCTTCAGGGAGAAGGATTTTATGGTGGGCGCCTATTTCTCCAAGCCGGACTGGCATCACCACGGATTCTGGAACCCCGGTTTCGCCGCTCCTGACAGACACAGTAACTATGACCACGCCCACTACCCCGAATTATGGCGTTCATACGTCGACTTCACCCGAAACCAATTGAAGGAAATCAGCACGGACCTCGGGAAGATGGATATCCTCTGGCTTGACGGAGGGTGGATAGACGGATCCGAGGTCGGACTGGGAGAAGTACTCGACGAGGTGCGCCGCACCAATCCCGGACTCATCTGCGTGGACCGTGCAAGGAAGAATAAATTCGAGAATTATCAGACTCCCGAATGTACGATCCCCCCCTGCCAGATGGACTTTCCCTGGGAGACCTGCGACGTTCTTGCAGGTTGGGGATGGTCGGACAATCCCAAATACAAGAGCGCCGGGAAGGTCATCGCAAACCTGATTGAGATAGTGGCAAAGGGAGGTAACCTCCTGCTCGGAATCGGTCCCAAGCCCGACGGGACAATTGACGAAGGTGCGCGGGAAATCCTTGCAGAGATAGGAAAATGGATGCGCAAATACGGCAATGCCATATACAACACAAGGATTACCGAAATCTTCAATGACGGAAAGATATGGTTCACTGCATCAAAGGATGGAAGCATCAATGCCGTATATGCCTATGACGGGGAGGAAATTCCGGCCACAATCGAATGGGAAGGCAATGTCCCTGTCGGCAAGATGTCGCTTGTTTCAACCGGAAAGAGCGTAAGATACAAGGTATCCGGAGATAAAGTCACGGTCACCTTGCCGAAGGGTATGGCTGCGGAATCCTTCGCCCTCAACTTCAGGACGGCCTCATTCTGATTGGAATTGCGGAAACAGATTCCTAAATTTGCTGGGATATGGCCAGAATGTACATCATAGCGGGATGCAACGGGGCGGGAAAGACAACCGCCACCTACACTATGCTGCCCGATATGCTGAACGTGGACGAATATGTAAACGCTGACGAGATAGCGGAAAGGCTCTCCCCCGAGAATCCGGCGAAGGAGGCGCTCAGAGCCAGCCGGCTGATGATGGAAAGAGTGAAGGAACTGATTGACAAGAACGAGGATTTCGGCATCGAGACCACCCTTGCGACCAGAAGCTTTGCAAAAACCATCGTAGAGGCTCAGAGGAAGGGATATATGGTTATCGTTGTCTTCTTCTGGCTCAGGAGCCCGGAACTTGCAATAAAGAGAGTTGCAATGAGAGTGGCTGCCGGAGGACACGACATCGAGAGGGAAACCATCGTCAGAAGATACGCTCAAGGATTGGAAAACCTGAGAAACATCTACATACCGGTCTGCAACTACTGGCTGATAATCGACAACTCCGACTCCAAGAGGCTTAAGGTGGCCGAAGGGGGCCTGAGTTATCCGATACGGATTTACAATGAAAAGATATACAACAAAATAATGAAATTGAACAACTATGAGAATTGAAGAGAAAAAAGTGGTTTCACTGACATATCGTCTGGTAGTGGACGGACAGGTGAAGGACGAAGCAAAGAAAGAGAATCCTCTGGAGTTCATCTTCGGAGTCGGGAGTCTGCTGCCCAAATTTGAAGAATACATCAAGGGCAAGGAGGTCGGAGACAGCTTCGAGTTCACCCTCTCTCCCGAAGAAGGGTATGGAAAAAGCGACCCCTCGGCAATCGTGGACCTTCCGTTGAAGATTTTCGAACAGGACGGAAAGGTACGCACAGACATTCTCTTCGTCGGAAACGTCATCCCGATGATGAATCAGGCGGGAGGAATAATGCAGGGTAAGGTGGTTTCAGTCGACAAAGAGACCGTAAAGATGGATTTCAACCACGAGCTCGCGGACAAGGTCCTCAACTTCACAGGAGAAATCACAGCAGTCAGAAACGCGACGGACAAAGAACTTGAAGAAGGCCTGCACGGTGAACTTGCCCACAATTGCGGGGGCAACTGCTCATCCTGCAATGGAGGCTGCCACTAGGATACCGTCCACAGCGCTGGAAACTATGCCGCCCGAATACCCGGAACCCTCCCCGCAGGGGTAAAGGCCGGGAAGTCCGGCGGCATTCAGTGTGTTTTCATCTCTGGGGATGCGGACTGGCGAAGAGGTTCTGGACTCTACGGCCAGCACAAGGGCATCGTTCGTATAATAGCCTTTCATTTTCCGTCCGAATTCGGAGAAGGCGACACGGAGCCGGCTGTAGACGAATTCCGGCAACATCTCGTAAAGAGGAGCATTGAGAACTCCCGGCTGATATGACGAAACGGGAAGGTTCACCGAATCCTTTCTCCTGCAGAAATCCATCATACGCTGTCCGGGGGCCTTCAACGAAGAGGAGAAACCGAACATCGCCCTTTCGACCGACTTCTGGAACTCCATAAGTCCGAAGGGGCCGTATTTGTCAAACTCAGGCACATCCGCCGGCTCCACGGAACAGACAATCCCGGCATTGGCCCAACGGGAACTTCTGCCGGA
>JAKSJY010000114.1 GCA_024402025.1 Bacteroidales bacterium | reverse complement strand
GATGCTTGCCCTCAGAAGCGTGGCGTATGCGTCAGGGTTTACACAACAACCCCCAAGAAGCCTAACTCCGCTATGCGTAAGGTGGCCCGTGTACGTCTTTCGAACGCGAAAGAGGTCAATGCCTACATCCCCGGCGAGGGACACAACCTGCAGGAGCACTCTATTGTGCTCGTGCGCGGCGGTCGTGTCAAGGATCTCCCCGGTGTACGTTACCACATTCTCAGAGGCGCTTTGGATACGGCGGGCGTAGAGGGAAGGACCCAGTCCAGGTCCCTTTATGGAGCCAAGAGACCCAAGTAAGCCGGGAATGGTTTTAAATTTTAATTTTTCAAAAAATGAGAAAATCAAAGCCTAAGAAGAGGATTCTACTTCCTGATCCTAAGTTTCACGACACCGAGGTTACCCGTTTCGTGAACAATCTTATGTTGCAGGGGAAGAAGAGTATCGCGTATTCTATTTTTTACGATGCCATTGACATGGTAGGCGAGAAGATGAAAGATTCTGACAAGGCTCCTCTCGATATTTGGAGGAAGGCTCTCGAGAACGTCACCCCTCAGATTGAGGTCAAGTCACGTCGTATCGGAGGAGCCAACTTCCAGGTGCCTACGGAGTTGCGTCCGGAAAGAAAAGTCTCGCTGTCGATGAAGAATATGATATCCTTCGCCCGCAAGCGTTCCGGCCACTCCATGGCAGAAAAGCTCTGTGCAGAGATCATCGCCGCGTACAACAACGAAGGCGGTGCGTTCAAACGTAAGGAGGACATGCACCGTATGGCCGAGGCCAACAAGGCCTTTGCGCACTTCCGTTTCTAATTGCTGTGGCAGATGGCAGACAGAGACCTTAAATTCACAAGAAACATCGGCATCATGGCCCACATCGATGCCGGAAAAACAACCACCTCGGAGCGTATCCTGTACTACACGGGCAAGACGCACAAAATCGGCGAGGTGCACGAAGGTGCGGCCACAATGGACTGGATGGTCCAGGAGCAGGAGAGGGGTATAACAATCACCTCTGCCGCCACGACCGCCTTTTGGCACTACAACAACCGGACGTATCAGATAAACCTTATCGATACTCCGGGGCACGTCGATTTCACGGTCGAGGTAGAGCGTTCGCTGCGCGTACTTGACGGTACGATAGCGACGTTCTGCGCCGTTGGACGTGTCCAGCCGCAGTCCGAGACCGTATGGCGTCAGGCCGACAAGTACAAGGTTCCGAAAATCGCGTATGTCAACAAGATGGACCGCGTCGGAGCCGACTTCCTCGCGGTGGTCGAAGAGATTCGCACCAAGCTTGGCGCCAATGCCGTGCCCGTTTGCCTGCCCATCGGGGCGGAGGACAAGTTCCGCGGCATTGTTGACCTGCTGTCCAGGAAGGCCATAATCTATGACTCTTCCGACAGCCTTGTCAACTACAAGGTCGAGGAAGTCCCCGCAGAGATGGCGGACGAGGTGGCGATCTGGCACGACAAGTTGGTCGAGGTTGCTGCCGAATGTGACGAGGCGTTGATGGAGAAGTATTTCGAGAATCCCGAATCCCTGACGGAAGAGGAGGTTATCGAAGCGCTCCGCAAGGGGACGATTGCAATGCAGATTGTCCCCGCCTGCTGCGGCTCGTCATTCAAGAACAAGGGCGTTCAGTTCCTTCTGGATGCGGTTATGCGTTATCTTCCATCTCCTCTCGACAAGGGCGCGGTATCAGGTACCAACCCCAAGACGGGAGATGCAGTGGAGAGAAAGCCCTCCGCTTCCGAGCCGTTCAGCGCGCTGGTCTTCAAGATTGCGACCGACCCGTTCGTGGGACGTCTTGCGTTCCTGCGCTCGTATTCGGGCCGTCTTGACGCCGGCTCGTATGTGCTTAACGTGCGCTCCGGAAAGAAGGAGAGGGTGGCGCGCCTGTATCAGATGCACTCCAACCACCAGAACCCCATAGAATTCGTGGAGGCCGGAGATATCTGTGCGGCGGTCGGCTTCAAGGACCTGCGTACCGGAGATACGATTTGTTCCGAGGACCGTCCCGTCTCGCTCGAGTCGATGGAGTTCCCCGACCCTGTTATCGGTATTGCAGTCGAGCCCAAGACGCAGGCTGACCTCGACAAGCTCGGGGTGGCTCTTGCCAAGCTCGCCGAAGAGGACCCGACCTTCACGGTCAAGTCAGATCACGAGACAGGCCAGACCGTCATCAGCGGTATGGGTGAGCTGCATCTCGACATCATAGTTGACCGTCTGCGCCGTGAGTTCGGCGTCGAGATCAATCAGGGAGCCCCCCAGGTCAACTACAAGGAGGCCATTACCAGCAAGACCCAGCACCGCGAGCTGTTCAAGAAGCAGACCGGCGGTCGTGGAAAGTTCGCGGACATCATCGTGGAGATAGGCCCTGCGGACGAGGGGACAGTCGGCCTGCAGTTCGACAATCAGGTCAAGGGAGGCAACGTGCCCAAGGAGTTCGTGCCCTGCGTTCAGAAGGGTTTCGAGTCCGCGATGGCCAATGGTGTGCTTGCCGGATATGAGGTGCAGTCGCTCAAGGTGACTCTCCTCGACGGCTCCTACCACCCTGTCGATTCCGACCAGCTTTCGTTCGAGATTGCGGCGAGGATGGCTTTCCGCCACGCCTGCCCGAAGTGTCATCCGGTTCTCCTCGAGCCTATTATGAATCTCGAGGTGGTTACCCCGGAGGACTATATGGGCGACATAGTGGGAGACCTGAACCGTCGTCGCGGACAGATTGTAGCTATGGACTCCACAGCTAACGGCGCAAGAATCGTCAAGGCGTTCGTGCCGCTCGCTGAGCAGTTCGGATACGTGACGGTGCTTCGTACCCTGTCTTCCGGCCGGGCCACTTCGACCATGACGTTCGACCATTATGCGGAAGTTCCCGCGGCGATGGCCAAGGATATCATCGAGAAGAGCGGGTTCAAAGTCCCTGAAGACGAAGAATAATGGATATATTAAAGTTAATGATATGAGTCAGAAAATCAGAATTAAACTCAAGTCTTTCGATCATATGCTCGTGGACAAGTCCGC
>JAKSJY010000113.1 GCA_024402025.1 Bacteroidales bacterium | reverse complement strand
TAAAATAATCAAGCTCGTTAGACTGGGCAGTCATTCCGAGTTGTTCAGATAGTAGTTATCGTTTTTTATATAGCTCAAATAAACAGAATCTGAAACATTCGCATAGCCGCGTACGTTTGTTCAACACATATGTAGTGACTATATTTGCAGAAACAGTTGAACAATGAAAAATTCAGCAGAATTTGCATTACCGGATTTTTCGATTTTCGAATATTCGGTGCCGGGGCAATGGTATCAGGGCGTGTATCATGATAGGATGCAGTGCCGCAAGGCGGCGCGTTCTTTCAGCCTCCTCCACAAACGGAAAGCAGATGAGTGCTGGCTTGTCATCCACGGATACAGAGGCTATCCCGGAGAATTCGTGCGGCCTGCCGTTGACCTTTTCCAGGAGGGATATGATGTTTTTGTTCCAAGGCTTCCGGGCCACGGGACTTGCGGGAAGGATTTCATCAGATCCCATTCGAAGGACTGGATGGGACTTGCCGCAAATGCTATCGCCGACCTCAAGGAAAGGTATTCCAAAGTGCATCTGCTTGGGCATTCGATGGGTACGGCGATGGTGGCGATTCTTGCTTGCGGCGACCCCGGAATAGGGAAAATCGTGTATGTCAGTCCCAGCTTCGAGAACCTTCAGATGCCCTGGACTGCAAGAGTGGCGCTGCGGGTGCTTTCTGTTTTCACACCCAAGGTCAATTGTCACTGGCATCCGAGCTCGAAATACCATCTGCACTACGAGGATGCTCCCTGTGACGAGCTGTACCTGGGAGGCGAATACTGGACCTGGTTCTTCACGCGTCAACTCCAGGAATACTACAAGCTGATGAAGCTGGGATTGAAGGCAATAGGGGAAAACCACCACGAGCATCTTGTGATATGCCCCGGGCGGGACAGAGTCATTTCGCTCCCTTCCCTCGAATTATATAAGAAAGCCGTGGGAGAAAGGCAGAATTATGTTATCATCGGGAACGGGACACATTCCCTGTTTTATGACAAGGATCCTCGGGCAGAAGAAAGTGCAGTCGAGGCCGTGATTTCCTTTGCGCGTACTCGATAATGTACGTTTTATCGCCTCACCTGCAAAACCCTGTGTTTAGGATCTGAAAATCCTGTTGCATAGAGGTCAGGGCCTGGAAGGGGCCGTCGAGCAGGATATGGCCCGAATCCTGTCTGATGGAAGTGTTGGGCCGGATACCCGGCGGGGTTTTCAAGGGAGAGGCTGAAAGTACGTATCAAGGGATTGATTGCGGGAATAACGGACGCTACTGAACAGGATACGGCAGTGCCCTTTTGAAATCGGGTCGGAGACTTGCTCCGGGGACCCGGTTCTCAAAAGGGCACTGCCGTATCCGGACTGCAATCCGGATGGGCCTAGAAGTTGTATTTGAACAGCATCTGGATGCGGTGGTTCGCAATCCAGTGGAGATCGTTTGTGGCGAGCATATGTGAATCAGGCTTGCCGTAGTTTACGGCGGTCATCATATACTCGAGACCGATCTGGAATTTCCCGAGGTTGTAGATAATCTCGGGCTGGATCCTGTACATCTGATTGATCTTCTCCGCACTCTGCTTTGTGAAACAGAGACTCGCGGATTCGATTTCCTCAGGTGTGCCGAACTGCTTGATGTATCCGACGAAGAGGGAAGGAACCCAATTGGAATCCTTCGGCTTGTACTGGAAGGTCGCCCAGGCTGAAAGCGAGCGGGAAGCGGTGTAGCTCCAGCTGCCGTCTTCGTTGATTTCGTGTACGCCATAGCCTCCGACGAGGTTCATCTGCGATCCGTCATTGGCGTAGGTGACTTTCTCCTTGACGGTGACGTCTCCGCACTTGAACTGGCCGTACTCGAAGAAGTTGAAGGTGGTAAGACGGTCGTTGACCTTCTTTACGGCCTTTCCGGTAATCATGCTGTAATCATAATTGCGCGGCTTGATGCTGAGCATCTGCCCGCCGATTTTCAGTACGTTGCCGTCCTTCTTGTAGTGGAATCCCAGATACAGTTCGGGAGTGCATCCGTACTTGATGTAGTTGGCGCTTGCGCTGGCGGCGTAGCTGTAGGTGGTTACGCCCAGGACTTCCTTTGAAGTGAGGGATGGACCGGTGCTGGTGTACTGCATCTGCCAGATAGCGGATGCCTCCAGGGTGAGATTCTTTGCAAACTTCCAGTCGAAAGTGAACTGGGGGCTGCGGCTGAAGGGGTTGAAAGGAGCACCGCTTTCGAGGCTGAAGATGTCGGGAAGGTCGGCTGCCATCGGGGTCCAGGCCTGACCGATTTTCCAGCTGTGGTTGTCCTTGGCGACGGTTGCATATGCCTGGCGCAGACGAAGCTGTGCGGTCCCGGTAACGCCGGACACTCCCGAATAGAAGTCGGTTTCGATTTTCGCTCCGAACTTGTAGTCTCCGAATTCGTAGCCGTTGACATCAAGTCCTATCCTCGACGTTAGGGCTGCATAGCGCAGGGACGGTATGCCGTTGAGGTCGTTTCCGTCCGCGTCTAGGGACTTGTCCTTAGGCATATAGTAATATAGGTCTTCTGTACCTGCGGAACTTTCGCGGGTGTCATATGCCGCATACATGCGGATAAAGCCGTACAGTTTGAATGTCGGCGTCTGCGCAAAAGCGCTGCCCGTCAAAAGCAGCGCCATTGCAATTATTGATATAGTCTTTTTCATTTTTTTTCAGATTAAGCGAAAGGGAAGAACTTGGTAACCCAGAAGAATCCGAGTACGAGTCCTACGATGCCGACGATAAGACCAACCTTGGTCATATCCTTTGTCTCGACAAGCCCGGTGGATGCAGCGATGGCATTCGGAGGAGTGGAGATAGGGAGGCACATCGCTACTGATGCGCAGACCGCAACGAATACCGAGAGGCCTGCCTGTCCGCCGAAAGCGATGAAGGCATCGGCATTGGACGATTCGAGCAGACCCTTGCCCATCGCAATCATAATGGGGATGAGGAGCGCCGCAGTTGCGGAGTTGCTGATGAAGTTGCTGAGCAGATAGCAGATGAGGCCGGCGACTATGAACACTACGATGATGCTCATCGAACTGAAGTCGATGGACTCGATGAGGGATTTTGCAAGCCCGGTTCCGGAAAGGGCGTATCCGAGTGCGAAACCTCCGGCTACCAACCAGAGAACCTCCCAGTTGA
>JAKSJY010000112.1 GCA_024402025.1 Bacteroidales bacterium | reverse complement strand
AATGCATCGAACAGCCAGTGCTCGTAGCCGTTTTCATCCTTGTAACTTACGTGTGACTGGAACCTGTCCACGTCCCAGATGAATGCGCTGCGATGTGCGCTTCCTCCGTAGCAGAGTGCAAGGTTGCTGTACTTGGGGAGGCTGGTTCTCTCAGACTCCCAGGGATACATCTCTCCCGCGCCCCTTGCCGTGTTGAATGCGGCACTGGCCACCGAAGACAAAGTTCCTTTCTTGGTATAGGCTACAGCATAGGCGCAGTAGGCGGTTTTCTGTTTGAGTCCCGTTGCGGTCCAATTGTATGAACGTCCCTCGAATTCCACCTTCCGGCCGTCCTTGTGAATCTGGTCGGCGGATGGCGCGCTGGAACTCTTTGGAAGAACCAAAACATAGGCTCCGTCTGCATTGAGCTTCTCTATTTTAAGAGTTGCGTTGTCCACGTCGGTTCTTGTCACCGTAACCTGGACCGCAGGCTTGATATCGGTCTTGCCCTGCTCCGGCGTGCAGGATAGCAGCGCCGGGCAAAGCAAAAGAGAAAATAAGCTGATCATTGTTCCAATCTTCATTACTGTTCCCATCCGTCAGCGAAGAATTCCATAAGATAACCGCCCTTTACATTGTCTTTTGCGTAAATGTCGGTCTTGCTGACGATTACAAGTTTGATGAAGCGGCCCCTTGTGTAGGCTTTGAAAGGAATTTCGTAGCCGAAGGTAGAGATAATGTTGTTTATAGCATCATCGGTATTGTTGTCTCCTGCAGGGAATGCCTGCCAGCCCTTGTATTCCGTCGTTCCTTCAGCGGCCAGATGCCAGTCGGTATCCGCTCCTACGTATTCGGTCGAAACATAAACCTTGAACTCGCGGAGCTGTCCCTGTGTGGAAGGTGCATCGACTTTGTAGAACTTGTTGAAGATATATGTGTGGTCTTCGCCGCAGTCGAATACGAACTCCAGAGGGAATACGGGCTCGGTCCACCACCAGGTGCAGAAGTAGCCGCTGGAATTGTCGGAGCTTGTGTTCTTGAACGACCAGTCGACAAGGCGTGGCGAACCATACTGATACCAGGAAGGATTATCATTTGCAGGATCGTGAGTCATATCATTCTCCTCGCCGGCAACAACCTCCCAAGGCCCGTGGATGAGTTTTACGGGTATCCCGATAGGAGGATCCACAACACCTGAATCATTGATGTTCACGATTATGTAGCCGACTGTATGCTCTCCGCGTTCAATCGCTTCCGGTGTATAGGAAACGACCTTGACGGGGGCAATGAACTTGCAGGGATCATATTTGAAATTACCCTTTTCATTGAAGAGCATCCTTTCATCGATTGTGTACTCGACATTTCCGGACAGTTCTCCGGCCTTGATTGTTACCTGGTTGTTCTTCAGAGTAATAAGACCCTTCGGAGCTTGGGTGTATTCAATTTTGCGTTTTTCAGATACGGCGGCAATCAGGGAGTTGTCGATATCGACGTTTATTGTCATATCGGTAGCGATGGCCTTGTCGAGAAGAATGTTGGACGATCCTTCAAACACAGTCTCAACATCCTTCTTTTCAGCGGGGAAGACATTCTTGATATCCTCTCCTTCGAAACTGATTTTCGAAATCTGGGGATATATCAGAAGTACGCTCCTGAGGGTGTCGAGTTCAATCGAACTGTTTACAATCTTTACGGGAATCACAGGCTTGAGAGTCTGGGCCTTGCAGAATGCCGCGAGAGGGTCCACGTTCCAGGATACGTGAATCACGTCCCTCGTATCATCCTTTCCGAATGAAAGGGAAGTGCGGTCGATGGAATAGAGATTGGAAGGTATGATTGTGTAAAGCGTATCATTGACAGCCTTGACTTCCGATTCCGTGCAAACTGCTATTTCGGCAGTGGCATCGTAGAAGCCCTTGCTGCTCTTGATGACTGCGACGTCGGTGCCCCCCTTGAAGATGGACACTTCGAACTCGGGTTCGGTTTTCGAGAACCCGAGTTTGTCGTATATCATTCCGTTGTTCAGGTCAGGTGTGCAGCCTGCTGCAAGAAGACCTGCGAATAATGCTATTATGGAAATCTTTTTCATTTCTGTCCTGTTTTAGAATCCATAGTTTTGTGTGATGTTGACCATCTCGTTGAGCTGGTTGACACTGATAGGGAAGAGGTAATCACGGTCGCTGAAGGTTGCGTCTCCTCCGACGAAATCTGTGCTGACTCTTTCGTATGACTCTTCGTAGGTCTCGGCGCTGACGTGGAGTGTCCAGTTTTTGCAAGGATATTCAGCCTTTGCATCCATCCAACGGCAGGCATCGTAGTGGCGGTTGGTCTCCATGCTGAGTTCGACCATACGTTCCTTCTTGATGCACCAGCGGAGAAGTTCCTTGTTGCCGATGATCTCGGGGTATGCAACCTCTATGTTGTTCAGACCTACGCGGTTGCGGACCAAATTGAGGTATTTGAGTGCTTCCGCCTCGTCTCGCTGAGGCATTTCGTTGCAGGCTTCCGCATAGTTGAGATAGATTTCCGCGAGGCGGATTTCGGGATGCACGAGCCTGTAGCTTGTGTAATCCGACCCCAGACGCAGGGATTTGTCCGGTTTGTACCATTTTCTCCAGGTGTATCCTACGCGGGTAACCCAGCCTTCGGACTTGTTCCAGGGAGCCGAGCATTCGTCGTTGTTGTAGCAGGTGAAGCGCTCCTTGTCTGTCTTGTTGGGCCAGTAGAAGCCGTTCGGGACGAGGCAGGCATAGTATCGGGGATCGCGGCCAACGCAACTGTTGTGAGCCTTGAAAGCGGGCGCCCAGTCGGCATCCAGAGGCTGGAGGTAGCCTTCGGTGAATCCTGTTGCCTGGTAGCCTGACAGTTCGTCGATGATGGGCTGCGAATAATCGTTGTTGTTCTTGTATCCGGTGACAGGATAACGCCCTGTCTCCCACATCGGGTATGCGTCCACAAGTTTGAGTGACGGGCAGATACCTGCATATCCCTGATAGATTGCTCCGTTCTTTGTCAGTCCGGGGCAGGATGTTCCGAGAAGTCCGCCTGCGCCGCCCATCCAGTCATATGCTGCAGATGTGCGTGTCCACCATCCGAGAATGGTTTCGGAGTTCCAGGGTTCGAAGAATACCGCTTCGTATGAAGCACCTCCGTCCTTGAAGGCATCTCCGGTAGCGCTCGACTTGCAAAGCGAATAGATTCCCAGG
>JAKSJY010000111.1 GCA_024402025.1 Bacteroidales bacterium | reverse complement strand
CCGTTTATGATGACGTTTCCATCCTTGGACAGACTTTCTATCTTCACAATCTCCCCGCCAATCTCGATATATCCGCCGACCTCCATACGGTGCAGTTCCACTGCATCATACAGGTCCATATTGAAAACCTCAAACGTTATGTTGCAGCCACCCTCCGCCTTCTCCATCTCATTCCGGTCAAATGATACAGGATAAATTCCGTCATCGAAATTGTTCACGTCAATCCGGAGCGGAACCGGCCTGACAACCGAGTCCCCATTGTCGGACTGCACTTCGGAAATCTTTTCCGCCACTGTTGCCGCCGGCTTCCTGAAATGCAGAAAAGTAAACACCCCGGTCAACACGGTGATGATAGCAATCCCTATGATGAGGCCCTTCCTTGTTACATTAATCTCCGTCATATTTCCTTTGCTTCATAAGCAAATTTACTTTTTCTTCCGCATATTCCCAAACTTTTCAGTAACGACCTGATATCCGGATTGCATTTATATTCCTGCCGCACTGCTGCCCCTCACGCCTTGCCGAGAAGAACCGGACATCCGTATAAGTATCTATTTCAGAAACCAGTATGGAAGCGGCGGGTATTCCGGCCTGCTCCAGAAGCCATCCGTTCGCCGACTTGAGGTCGATATGATGACCGCCTTTCATGGAGCCGTACAGCGGACTTCCGTCCCACCGCCATATCCGCTCCATCGGAAAACAGTTGTCCCTGAAAATCCGGACAACCTCCTCACCGACCTGGAAACTGTCGAAACTGATGCCCGGACCGATAACCGCCTTCAACTGCGAGGCGTCTGTCCCATACAAGGAGGACATCTCCGAAATCGTCTGCAACACTATCTTCAACACAGTTCCCTTCCACCCTGCGTGAATCGCCGCAACCGCGTGATGCACAGGATCATTCAGCAGAACAGGGATGCAATCGGCAGTCCTGACACCTATCGCCACAGGAAGGTCTGTGATCAGTGCATCATACCCTTCCAGATCCTCCCTCGTCAAGTCCGGACGGTCAACCTTCGCCACCCTGCATCCGTGAACCTGATGGCCGATTACAACCGGACAGGGCAGGGCGGCATCCCGCATCGTGGTGAATGATTCGACACCGGGACCGAGGTCATATTTCAACAAATCCGATTTCATAACCGACGCTTTCGATTCGAAGCAAATTTAATTAAATTTGTGTATTGAAACACCTTTTGAATCTCTTCGTATGAAAAAACTGGCACTGCTCTTCATGCTCGCACTTTTTCCATTGAATGTACTGCTTGCGAAAAATCCGGACCCTGTCTACCTTTTCTCCTATTTTGTCGGTGAGGCGGACGGATTGCACCTGGCCTGGAGCAGCGACGGTTACCACTGGAAACCTCTCGCCGGCAACGCCTCCCTTCTGACCCCGCAGGTCGGAGAGGACAAACTGATGCGTGACCCTTCAATCTGCCAGGGACCGGACGGCACCTTCCATATGGTATGGACTTCCAGCTGGCACGACAGAATCATCGGGTACGCCTCGTCGAGGGACCTCGTCCACTGGAGCGAACAGAAAGCGATTCCCGTGATGATGCACGAGCCGGATGCCGAAAACTGCTGGGCCCCCGAACTGTTTTATGATGCGCCGTCGGAAACTTATTATATCTATTGGGCCACCACAATCCCCGGAAGACATTCGTATGTCCCCGTCAGCGAGAATGAAAAGGGGCTGAACCACAGAATCTACTGCACTACGACGAAGGATTTCGAAACGTTCTCCCCCACTGAGATGTTCTTCAATCCCGATTTCAGCGTCATCGATGCGGCAATAGTAAGGGACGGGACAAACAAGGATCTGATAATGTTCGTCAAGAACGAGAATTCCGCTCCCGCGGAAAAGAATATCCGCATTACAAGAACGGATGACATAAGGAAAGGATTTCCGACTGCCGTGAGCGAGCCCATCCACGGCAAGTACTGGGCCGAGGGACCGGCACCTCTGTTCCTGGCAGACGGGACCCTCATCGTCTATTTTGACAGATATATTGACGGGAAGTACGGGGCTGCCGTAAGCCGCGACAACGGAAGGAGCTGGACCGACGTTCCGGACGAAGACCTTTCTTTTCCCGAAGGGATGAGGCACGGAACCGCATTCAAGGTATCGGCCCGACAGTTCAGGACCATTCAGATGAATCTGGCAATCCCTCAGAGACACTCCGTCAGGCAATATAAGGATGAGCCTCTCTCTGCGGAGCATATCGCATTCCTGCAGGAGGAGATAAAGCTGTGCAACGAGGAAGGGGACCTCGCCCTCACGCTCGTTACCGGCGAGCCCGAAGCTTTCAAGGGCATCGGACACTTCTCAAATGCCCTGAACTATATCGTTCTGGCCGCCAAGGATGCCCCCGATGCTGCCAGAAGAGTGGGATATTACGGCGAGCAGCTTGTCCTTATGGCTCAGGCAAACGGCCTGAACACCTGCTGGGTCGCAGGTTCATACAATAAGGTTGACAAGACGATGTCCCTCCCCGAAGGTTATCACCTGTATGGTGTCATCTCCATAGGGTACGGCAAGGATTCCGGGAAAGTGCGTACAAGCAAGAGCTTTGATGCAGTCACCGAAGGCAGTGACTTTCCCGAGTGGTTTGTCGACGGTGTGGAGGCCGCGCTTCTGGCACCCACGGCAATGAACCGGCAGACTTTCACCTTCAGTTGGGACGGGAAGAAAGTCAAGGCTTCGGCTCCCGGGCAGGATTATGAGCAGCTCAGCCTCGGCATAGCCGAATACCATTTCGATATTGCATCAGGAAGAAAATGAAAATTATAATCAAACTATGGCATACGTCAATTTCAAGAATCTCAAGGGAGATATTTTCGGCGGCATAACAGCCGGAATCGTGGCCCTTCCCCTGGCTCTTGCCTTCGGAATACAGGCTTTCAGCGGAATAGAAGACCCTCTCGCCCCCTCTCTGGGAGCGCTTGCAGGCCTTACGGGAGCGATGATGCTCGGTTTCTTCGCATCCCTATTCGGCGGTACTCCGTCGCAGATCAGCGGCCCGACAGGCCCGATGACCGTCATAACGGCTTCGCTGCTTGCGGGAGCCTGGAGCCAGTACGGGGATTTCTCCTCCGTACTCGTCTCGATGTCGCTTGCAGGCATTTTCTGCGGACTTTTCCAAATCCTTTTCGGAGTCCTCAAGATAGGCAAATACATACGCTACATCCCCTACCCTGTGCTTCCGGGCTT
>JAKSJY010000110.1 GCA_024402025.1 Bacteroidales bacterium | reverse complement strand
CTGGCCGATGAATGCTCGGCGATTGTAAGTGATTTTTTCAAAGAAAGAAGATAAAATATGAACACTGCCATCAAACGGTTTATGCTGACGGCCGGGGCGCTCGCCCTCTCACTGACGGCCTCATCCGGAGACTATACACAATACGTGAACCCGTTCACTGGAACGGGCGGACACGGCCACACCTTCCCCGCCGCCGTCTATCCATTCGGAATGATACAGGCCGGACCGGATACCAGAACCATAGGCTGGGACGGCTGCAGCGGATATCATTACAGTGATTCGCTGATTCTGGGATTCACCCACACCCACCTCAGCGGAGTGGGATGCCTCGACTACGGGGACATCCTGCTGATGCCGGTCGTTGACGACACCGTGCCGTCCGCCTTCTCCCACGACAGGGAAAGCGCTTCCCCCGGTTATTATCAGGTCTATCTGGAGCGTCCGAAGGTAAACGTCAGGATTGCGGCGGGCCGGAGAATGGCTATGCACGAATATGACTACGGCGACAGGGCCGTACAGGAGCTTGTGATCGACCTCCACCACCGCGACAGGCTGCTGGGGGCCAGCTTGGAAAAAGTCGGCGGCAATTCCGTCCAGGGTTGGAGGCAATCCCGTTCCTGGGCCAAATCGCAGGACGTTTATTTCTATGCGGAGTTCTCGGAGCCTGTCGAAGGATTCGCCAAAGCGGACTCCGCATTCGCCAGGCTGTCATTCGCGGGCAATGGCAGGCCCCTGAAGGTCAAGATAGCCATATCATCGGTATCCTGCGAAAACGCACGGCAGAATCTTCTGAACGAGAAGGCGGACAATGACTGGGATTTCGAAAGCCTCGCGGCCGCCACGGAATCGGCTTGGAACGACTGGCTCTCCAGAATCGACATCAGCGCCTCCACGGAAGACAAAAGGACATTCTACACCGCGCTCTACCATTGTGCCATCCACCCCAGCCTCTACTCCGACTGCAACGGGGAATACCGGGGAATGGACAGGAAGGTACACAAGGCTGAAGGCTTCGACAGATATACCGTATTCTCCGTATGGGACGTGTTCCGTTCCTGCTTCCCTCTCTACAACATTATCGGCCGGGATTATATGCCGGACTTCCTGGAATCGATGCTCTGCATCTACAATGAAGGCGGGAGCCTGCCGAAATGGGAGCTGGCCGGCCACGAAACAAAGACGATGATAGGCTTCAACGCCGTTTCCATAATCGCCGACGCCTATGTGAAAGGCACGTTGCCGGAAGGAAGACTGCGCGAATACTACAATGCAATGAAAGCAACCGCAGAAGGCTCTGACGAGAGCCACACCCTATTCTGCAAATATGGTTTCGACCCTGCCGGAGAAGACAGCGAAAGCGTATCCAAGACTCTGGAATTCGCCTATGACGACTGGTGCGTGGCGAGCATAGCCAAGGTACTGGGGGAGGGAAAAGACTATTCCGAATACATCCGGAGGTCACAATACTGGAAAAACATATTCGACCCCGCGACGGGATTCATGAGGCCCCGCGAACTCAACTGCTGGGCTCCCGAATTCGACCCGACACGGGTATCCTCCCATTTCACGGAAGCCAACAGCTGGCAGTACAGTTTCTTTGTGCCGCACGACATCGCCGGGCACATCGCGATGTTCGGAGGCAAGGAAGCCTACACCGCCAAGCTCGACGCCCTTTTCAGCGCCAGCCACGAGGGCATTAACGAACAGCTGGTTGACGTGTCCGGATTCGTGGGACAGTACGCCCACGGCAATGAGCCCAGCCACCACGTGGCCTATCTGTACGATTTCGCCGGGCAGCCCTGGAGAACCCAGGAACTCACGAGACACATCTGCCGGACGTTCTACAACTCCGCCCCGGACGGGCTTTGCGGCAACGAGGATTGCGGACAGATGTCCGCCTGGTACGTCCTGAGTTCCATCGGAATGTTCTGCCTGACTCCGGGCACGGACATTATGGCACTGACTTCCCCGCTGTTCAGGAAGTCGGTTATCAATCTCGGCGACAGGAGGTTCACCGTCACGTCCGACAACCCTTCAAGGACCTACGTCAAATCCGCCGTGCTCAACGGTCGCGAGGCGGAAGGGATGGCGATAAGCTTTTCCGGGATTCTGAACGGCCGCACTCTTGCCTTCAAGACCTGCGACAGCCCTTCCTCATTCGGCGTCGAGCCGGTTCTGGTGACATCCATCGACCCGTCGTTCAGATATGACGCGCAGTTCGGCCCGGATTTCGGGAAACCGGTCAAGGATGACTTCGTCCCCACAATGAAAGCCGTCACCCTGACGGAATACTACGATTCATACTCAGCAGGAGGAGCATCCGCCCTGGTTGACGGGAAGCACGGCAAGATAAACTGGAGGGCCGGCAAATGGCAGGGATACCGCCACAACGACGTTGACGTCATACTCGACCTGCTCGGCACAAGGAAGATAAGTTGCGTCTGCGCAGAATTCCTCCAGGATATGGACAACTATATCTGGATGCCGAAGGATATGGAGGTGTACGTATCCTCCGACGGAAAGGATTTCAAGTTGGTCGGCAAACGCCTCAGCGATATGGCTATAGACGACTCCGAGGTCCGCATCGACAACTGGAAAGTCGAATTCCCGCCCGTCGAAGCCGCTTATGTACGCGTGATTGCCCACCATTTCGGGGAGATTCCGTCCTGGCACAGAGGCTACGGCGACAAGGGTTTCACCTTCATAGATGAAATTACTGTGGAATAACCCTGTCAGCCTCAAAAAAAATTACTATCTTTGCAATCCGGAATTGAGATATGGTGTAATGGTAGCACTACAGATTTTGGTTCTGTCTGCCCAGGTTCGAATCCTGGTATCTCAACTGTTCAAATAAGCCCTTCCAGAACGCCCTGGAGGGGCTTTTTCCGTAAAAACAGTCCTTTCTTTCCTCTTTCTCGATTTTGAAAAAATCGGTCTTTTTTTGTTTTATAGGGCCGAAAGTTATAAGAAAAGTTATAAGAATTTTTTTGGTCTTTTCGGAAATTTCCCTACCTTGCAACCACATCTCTGAGAGGCGATGACGGGCCGATGAAGCTTTTGTATTGTGCTGAATTCCGCAGCGTCCATTCCCGATTTCAGGTTGGCTAACCCCAACCCCGTGTCGTGCCCCAGTCTCTCTAAGGACATTAGCCGGAAATTATTCTGTGTAGCAATACACAGTTGGTTTTTATGTCCTCAAAGTTACATGAAATCAATCAAAGTCACTTATGTTGTCTATGAAAAGGATCGCAAGAAAGACAACAGCATTCCTGTCAAATTCAGG
>JAKSJY010000011.1 GCA_024402025.1 Bacteroidales bacterium | reverse complement strand
CAGAATCGACTCCCAGTGGATGGGAGAGTTTGATAAGAAATAGCAGTCCCGGTTGCTCCTCTCTCAGATGTAAGTGCTGATGATGAACCCGGGTTTTTTATAATCTGTCGATGCTTACCTAATGAGGAAATCTTCCATATCAAATTGCAAATTGTCGGGGTGAAGTTAGCAATTAATCCTCAAAGACATTAAACTCAAACCCTCATTTTCTTTTATCTTTGCAAAAATATGGCACTTATGACACCTTCCCGTTTGCGTTTGATTGCCTTGATGGTTCTGATTTTTTCCGGCTGCTCCGAAAACTGGACCTCGGGCGAAAAGCGTATCATCAACTCCGTATCTGACACCCTGCACGTCTATACTGTCGAAGACCCCGGGGAAGAGGCCCTGCTTCGCAGTCTTTCCACCTCGATAACGCCCGATATGCTTCAAAGTGAAGAATACCGGAAACTGGCATCGAAGATGGTTGCGACAGTCACTTCCCCCTCTCAGGACGGCGTCGGAATAGCCGGACCGCAAGTGGGAATTCTCCGTCGCGTTGTTGCCGTACAGCGTTTCGACAAGTGCGGAGAACCGTTCGAGGTATATCCCAACATAAGCATCACCAAAGTATTCGGGGAACCTGTTCCCGGCCCGGAAGGCTGCCTGTCGGTCCCGGGCCGTCGCGGCGAGGTGTCCCGTTGGCAGGACATCGAGATCTGCTATTCCAATCCTGAGACCCTGAAGGATACGACGGAGAGAATCACGGGATTCACGGCGGTAATCTTCCAGCACGAATGTGACCACCTGCTCGGCATACTTTACACAGACAAGCTGTGAAAAAACCCCGGGAATCACGCCCGGGGTTCTTTCTGTTATTGGGAATCCCGACTAGAGATTCGGATTGAGTGTTTTCCAGTCTGCAACGGCAGGGATGATTCCGAGGCTGATGATTTCCTCACGCATCTTGCAGAGATGCTCGTAGGAAGCCTGGAGTGCGGCCATTTCCTCGGCTGTCCCTTCGGGTGCGGTGAAGCTTACGCCATTGGCGTCGATCTTCGAAGGCATGGCCATCATTACGTTCTTGTATCCGCACTTGTCGCAGTCGACGTAGCATCCTGCAGGCCAGTTGAACTCAGCACCGCCCATAGCGGCCTCGATCATCTTCACAGCCTGGTATGCAGGGCTCTGGAAGGATGAACGGCCACGGAGTTTGATGATATTGGAACCTCCCTGGATAGTGTTGTGCTTGATTTCCTCCCACTTGTCGGCAGGAATGTTGAAGGAAGCGAGAGGCTTGCCGTCAACGAGGGTCTTGGATGCGAATACAGCCATTGCCTCTCCGTGTCCGCCGTATGTGCGGGCATTGGTGACCTTGTACTGGGGAACTCCGCACTCGGCGGCGATGGCTTCCTGAAGACGTGTGCTGTCGAGGGCTGCGAGACTGGTAAGCTGACAGGGCTTCAATCCGGAGTGGATGAGAGCGGTGAGGGCGGTTACGTCCGCAGGGTTGAAGATAACGACAACGTGCTTTACGTCGGGGCAGTATTTCTTGATCAGGTCGCCGAATTCAGCTGCAATCTGGCAGTTGCCCTTGAGAAGATCCTCGCGGGTCATTCCCTCCTTGCGGGGTGCGCCACCGGACGAGATGATATATTTCGCATCCTTGAATGCTACCGCGGGGTCCGTAGTGTAGGAAACGTTCGCACCCTCGAATGCGCAGTGGCAGATTTCCTCGTAAACGCCGTGTACGCCGGGCTCGAAAATGTCATAGAGGCATACATTGGGGGTAAGACCGAGCGTAAGGGCGGTCTGAACCATGTTGGAACCGATCATTCCGCCGGCTCCTACGATGGTAAGCTTTTCAGTTGTCAAATACTTCATGTCAGTATGTTAATGTTAAAGTTGATGCTTTGGAAAAAGCATCGCAAATTTAACAAAATTTCCTTATATTTGCGGAGTTGTATATCATATATGGCCCTATTTAATGTATTAGACCTTGATGACCCCGCGCGATCGCGCTTGGGTATCTGGCAAATTTCGGAAAGCGAGGCGGAGCTTCGCAATCTGACGTCCATTCCTTCAGACGAACTTGAGGAGATTTCCTACATAAAAAGTGAATCACAGCGCAAGCAGAAGCTTGCCGTACGTGCATTGCTTGACGCAATGTTCGATGAAAAGGTTTACCTTTCGCACCACGACAACGGCAAACCCTACATCGAGAACAACGCTACAAACATCAGCATTACCCATACCGACAAGTATGTCGCCGTTCTGCTGAGCGACACCAACGAGGTCGGGGTCGACTGCGAATCCCTCTCCAGGGATTTCTCCGCAGTGGAGAAGAAGGCCCTTTCTGACGAAGAGATCGAGGACCTTGACGACGAGAAACGCAACGAGCAGCTCGCCATCTACTGGTGCGCGAAGGAAGCCATCTACAAACTTCTTTCCCAATATGACCTGGACTTCGCCGAGCAGATAGAGATAGACGATTTCCGCCTGAAGGGAGAAGGGGAGTTGGACGCGACTTTCACTGACAAGGACGGGTACGAGCAGGAGTTGGAGCTCAGGTATATGACTTTTGACGGCCACGTGGTTGTCTGGGTTACGGATTAGCGGAGTTATAAACAATTTTTCAACATCAAGTAACAAAATAGTTATCAAATTGGAATAATTCCAAATTAGATATAAGGACAAATGCCTGTTAGCTATATAGTTAACAGGCATTTGTCGTAACTGTTAATAAATTTTCCCGAGAGCTTCCGAACAATGGTGTATTGTTTCTCCTATCTTTGCCAATGAATGCTGGTTTCTGCCCTTTTTGAGGGCGGGATGTTTTATGACGATAAAAATTCACACCATATGATTAAAACAGTAGTCAAGCGTGACGGCCGCAAGGTTGAGTACAACAATCAGAAGATTGTCAGTGCCATCCTCAAGGCGATGAATGTCACGGAGGACGGAGAAGACATCGTCCTCGCCGCAAAGATTGCGGATGCAATCTCCCGCTCCGAAAAGGAAGAGATGAGCGTGGAAGAAATTCAGGATTGCGTGGAAAACGAGCTGATGGACAGCCCGCGCAAGGAAGTCGCAAAGAAGTATATCGCATACCGCAACCAGCGCAATCTCGCCCGCAAGGCAAAGACCCGCGAGATTTTTCAGGAAATCATCGACGCCCAGGCAAACGATATCACCAGGGAGAATGCGAACATGAACGCCGACACCCCTGCCGGAATGATGATGAAGTTCGCTTCCGAGTCCACCAAGACCTATGTCGACGAGTGCCTTCTTGCGGACGACGTGCGTGAGGCCGTGAAGAACGGATATATCCACATCCACGACAAGGACTACTACCCCACAAAGAGCCTCACCTGTATCCAGCACCCTCTCGACAAAATCCTCGAGCACGGGCTCAAGGCCGGACACGGCGAGTCTCGTCCCGCAAAGAGAATCGAGACCGCGGCGGTGCTTGCCTGCATTTCGATGGAGACGGTCCAGAACGAGATGCACGGCGGCCAGGCCATCCCCGCTTTCGACTTCTACCTCGCTCCTTTCGTGCGCAAGACTTTCCACGAAGAGATAAAGAAACTCGAGGAGTATGACAATGCCAACTACACCCACCTTCTCGACGCTCCCATCCGCGACTACATCAAGCACGAGCTTACGGGACTTTCAGGGGATGAACGCGTGATCCAGCAGGCCATCAACCAGACCGTAGGTCGCGTTCACCAGAGTATGGAGGCGTTCGTGCACAATATGAACACCATCCACTCACGCGGAGGCAACCAGGTTGTGTTCAGTTCCATCAACTACGGCACCGACACCTCGGCCGAAGGCCGCTGCATCATACGCGAAATCCTCAACACCACATACGAAGGCGTCGGCAACGGCAGCACCGCCATCTTCCCCATCCAGATATGGAAGAAGAAACGCGGAGTGAGCTACCTGCCCGAAGACCCCAACTACGACCTCTACAAGTTCGCCTGCAAGGTTTCTGCCCGCCGCTTCTTCCCCAACTTCCTGAATCTCGACGCCACCTACAATCAGGATCCCGACTGGAAGGCTGACGATCCCAAGCGTTATATCCACGAGGTTGCCACCATGGGATGCCGTACGCGCGTATTCGACAACAAGTTCGGCCCCCGCACCTCCATCGGACGCGGAAACCTCAGCTTCACCACCATCAACATCGTGCGCATCGCAATCGAGTGTATGGGCATCAAGGACAAGGACGAGAGGATTGCCAAATTCTTCGAGAAACTGGACTGGACCCTGGACATTGCCGCAAAGCAGCTTGATGACCGCTTCAAATTCCAGAAGACCGCACTCAAGAAGCAGTTCCCTCTGCTGATGAACGGCCTGTGGCTCGGTTCGGACGACCTCGAAGACTGCGACACCGTGGAGAGTGTGCTCAACCAGGGTACCCTCGCCATCGGATTCATCGGACTCGCCGAGACTCTCATCGCGCTTATCGGCAAGCACCACGGCGAGAGCGACGAGGCTCAGGAGCTTGGGCTCAGAATCGTCAAGCATATGCGTGAGCGCATCAACGGATATTCCGAGAGTTTCCAGCACAACTTCAGCCTCTTTGCAACACCTGCTGAGGGACTTTCAGGCCGCTTTACCAAGATTGACCGCAAGAAGTTCGGCACTATCCCCGGTGTTACCGACAAGGAGTACTACACCAACTCCAGCCACATCCCGGTGTACTTCCACTGCACCCCTCAGCACAAGGCCGAGATCGAAGGCCCGTACCACGCTCTCGAGGGAGCCGGACATATCTTCTACGTGGAAATCGACGGCGATGCCACTCACAATCCCGAGGCTATTATGAGCATCGTGGACCTGATGGACAAGTACAACATCGGATACGGCTCGGTCAACCACAACCGCAACCGCTGCCTCGACTGCGGATATGAGGATGCTACGGAAGGCCTCGAGGAGTGCCCTATCTGCCACAGCCACAACATCGACACCCTTCAGCGCATTACCGGTTATCTTGTAGGTACGACAAACCGCTGGAACAGTTCCAAACTTGCCGAACTCAAGGACCGTGTCGTGCATAAATAAAATAAGCGTATTGGAAATCGTGGAGCAGACCATGGCCGACGGCCCTGGTCTGCGCACGTCTATATACTGCGCCGGCTGCAACCACCATTGCCCGGGCTGCCATAATCCGCAGTCCTGGGATATCAAGAACGGGAAGTGGATGACCATTGACGAGATAATGGAAGTCATCAAGGCTGACGAGTTTTCGAACGTCACCTTCTCCGGAGGGGATCCTTTCTGTCAGGCGGATGCGTTTACCGAACTTGCCAGGCGCATCAAGTCCGAGACCCGGAAGACCATCTGGTGCTGGACAGGATACACCATCGAGCAGATTCGCGCTGACGAGCATCTCGCGCAGATGCTCCCATACATAGACACGCTTGTCGACGGGCCCTTCATACTCGAGCAGAGGGACACTCAGCTGCTTTTCCGCGGCTCGCCGAACCAGAGAATCATTTATCTTACCCCCAAGGAAGAGGACGTCTGTGAGGGCGCGGTCGAACTCGTCAAGTTGCGCTGATCAGAAAATCCTTTACCAGACCGGAGTACTTGTCACTTCCAATGACAAGCGCTTCTTCGTTTACAGACGTTCTGGTCCGCAGGAATTCGGCAATCAGCCGGCGCGGGGGCTTTGTTGGCGTGGTGCTGACCCGGACAAGCCTGGACGCATACAGTCCGAAGGATGCCGCCGTACGCAGAAGCTGCTTTTCCTGGTCTGAGGGAAGAATCATCTCCAGCCTTCCGGCAGGGGTCAGCCTTTCAGCGGCGAAGGAGCATATCTCCCGGTAGGAAAGATTGTCCGTGTGGCGCGCGGCCGCTTCTCTGGCATCAGGATTCCTCAGTGATGAATCGTAATACGGCGGGTTGGAGAAAATCAGTCCGAAGCGTTCGCTTTCCCTCAGCCTTGCCGCATATTCGGACAGGGAGGAATGTATCGCGCAGAGATTTGCCGCCCATTTCGAGCGGGCGAAGTTGTCGGCAGCCTCGTCTACGGAGGGCTTGTCGATGTCGATGGCGGTAACTTTCCATTCCCGGATACCCTCTGCCTCGATACGTTGGGCGGCCATCAGGGCGAGGACCCCCGTGCCGGTGCCTATGTCCAGCGCGCACAGGGCGTCAGTCCCGGGAATGGACATCGAAGCCCCGAGCAGTACGGCGTCGGTGCCCACCTTGAGGGCGGCGCGTGAATTCTCTATATCGAATTGCTGGAAGCGGAACATCCTTGCTATGCGTTCTGCGTAAGAAGTCCGTCGGCGATGAATACCGACCTGTCGCACATCGAGGACAGGGAGTTGTCGTGCGTTACAAGGACTATGGTCTGGCCGAGGGTGCTGCGCAGTTCGCGAAGGAGAGAGTGGATTTCCTCCTTGGTCGCGGAATCGAGATTCCCTGTAGGCTCGTCGGCGAAGAGAACGGCTGGGGAATTGACAAGGGCTCTTGCGATAGCGACCCTCTGCTGTTCGCCTCCGGACAGTTCGGAGGGCTTGTGGTCCATTCTCCGCTCAAGTCCTACGCGCTCAAGAAGTTTTTCGGCCTTCTGCCTGGCCTGAGCCTTTGAAAGACCGCGGATGAGGGCGGGCATCATAGTGTTTTCAAGTGCCGTAAATTCCGGAAGAAGATGGTGCGACTGGAAAACGAAGCCGATTTTGAGACATCTGAAAGCCGCCAGATCTTTTCCGGACAGACAACTCTTCCCGTTCTCGAAGATTTTGTAGCCGTCTATGCTGAGAGTGCCTTCAGAGGGGGTCATCAGTGTTCCGAGAATCTGGAGCAGGGTGCTTTTTCCCGCGCCGGACGCTCCCGTCACGGACAGCAGTTCGCCTTTTTCGACAGACAGGTCAATGCCCCTGAGCACCTGCAGGGTGCCGAATTCCTTTTTGATTCCACCGGCCTCAAGTATCATATTTATTTTGCTTTTCTTCTCAAAGGAAGTATATTTGCAGTCCTTAAAAATCGGGGTGTGGCGCAGTTGGCTAGCGCACCTGCTTTGGGAGCAGGGGGTCCCGCGTTCGAGTCGCGGTACCCCGACTTTTTTATCCCCTCCTCATCAGTTTTTCCGCTGCTTCGGTGATGTGTGCGGCGTCGAGTCCGTATTCGGCCATCAGTTCTGCGGGCGAGCCGGATTCTCCGAAACGGTCTCCGCCGTTTATGAATGACAGGGGTGCGGGATATTCCCTTGCAAGCACGCCTGCGATGAGTTCTCCGAGACCTCCTGCGCAGTTGTGTTCTTCCGCGACCACTGCGCGTCCCGTCTTGCGGACAGAGGATACTATGGTTTCCACGTCGAGGGGCTTGATGGTAGCGACGTTTATCACTTCGGCGCTGATGCCTTTGTCTTCGAGAGCAGATGCCGCCTCAAGGGCCTCCCATACGAGGTGGCCGCAGGCCAGGATGGTCACTTCGGTGCCTTCGCGCATCACGTAGGCCTTGCCTATGGTGAAGGGAGCGTTTTCTTCCGTGAAATTGGGCACTGCGGGTCGTCCGTATCTCAGATAGACGGGGCCTTCATATTCCGCTACGGCGAGGGTTGCCATTTTTGTCTGGTTGAAATCGCAGGGGACTACGACCGCCATCCCCGGGAGGGCCCTCATAAGGGCGATGTCCTCCATCGTCTGGTGCGTGGCTCCATCTTCGCCGAGGGTGATGCCCGAATGGGAGGAGGCGATTTTCACGTTGGTTTGCGCATATGCCATCCCCTGACGAATCTGGTCGTATATCCTTCCGGATGCGAACTCCGCGAAGGATCCGATGAAGGGAATCTTGCCCGTGAGGGAAAGTCCCGCCGCCACTCCGACCATATTGGCTTCCGCTATTCCGCACTGGAAGAACCTGTCGGGGAACTCCTTTGCGAACGCGCCCATCTTCACTGAACTTTTCACGTCAGCCGCAAGGGCCACTATGTTCGGATTCTTCCTTCCGGCTTCCAGGAGACCTTCTCCGAAGCCGCTGCGGGTATCTTTCCTGCCTGTATCCTTGTATTTATTCATAATCTCCGAGAGTCTCTTTAAGTTGTGAAAGTGCGATTTCCGCCTGGTCCGGCTTGGGAGCTTTTCCGTGCCACTCGCAGGTGCCTGCCATAAAGTCCACCCCGTGGCCCATTTCCGTGCGGAAAAGAATCATCTTCGGTTTCCCATTCCGTGCGTGAGCCATCCCGAATGCCTTGAGGATGCTTTCGAAATCGTGTCCGTCCGCTTCGATGACTTCCCACCCGAAGGCAGACCATTTTTCTCCGAGGTCTTCGATGCCGGTGATGGTCTTTGTCTCTCCGTCAATCTGCTGACCGTTCAAGTCGATGAATGCTATGAGGTTGTCCAGTTTGTTGTGGGGAGCCCACATCGCAGTTTCCCAGATTTCCCCTTCCTCGCATTCTCCGTCTCCGCAGAGCACGTACACCCTGTTTTCCTCCCCGTCCATTTTCTTTCCGAGGGCTATTCCGGCCGCGGCGGCAAGTCCCTGTCCGAGTGAACCGGAAGGAATGTTGATGCCCGGAAGACCGTCGCTTACGCTGGGGTGGCCCTGAAGACGCGACCCTATCTTGCGAAGGGTCCCGAGTTCGCTGAGGGGAAAATATCCGGTCCGTGCGAGGACACTGTACAGCACGGGGGCGAGGTGGCCTGCGGACAGGATGAAACCGTCCTGGCCCTTGGCGCCGCGGGTCCAGGTGGCGCTTTCGTGATGCATTTCGTCGAAGAACAGTACGGTCATCACATCAGCGATGCCTATCGAGCCGCCGGGGTGCCCGGAACCGGCCGCAGTTACCATTCTGATGACATCCCTTCTGACCTGGGATGCGATGTCGGTGAGTTTTTGTATGTCAGCCATATCAAGGTTTCACTATCAATATTGATACTTCGTAGAGCAGGTACAGCGGGATGGTGACGACCATCAGCGTGAAGGGATCGCCGGTCGGAGTGATCAGCGCCGCCACTATGAGGAGTATCACTATTGCATATCTGCGGTATTTCTTGAGACAGGGTTTGTGCAGGACTCCCAGCGAAGAGAGCAGGAATGCCAGGACGGGGAGTTCGAAGACCAGTCCCATCACGAATATTATCGACAGGAAGGTCGAAATATAGGAGTTGAGGGAAATCTGTGTGAGTATGCCGGTGCCGATGTGGTAGCCGGCCAGGAAGCGGAAGGTGATGGGGAAGATGATGAAATAGCCGAGGGCGCAGCCCAGGTAGAACAACCCTCCCACTCCGGTGAATGCCGCCTTGACGCCTTTCTTCTCCGAGGGGTATAGGGCGGGGGCGACGAACCTCCACACTTCCCACAGTATGTACGGGAACACCAGGATCAGGGACACCCAGAGGGAGGTGCTCATATGCGTGAAGAAAGGTGCGGTGACGTTGATGTTGATGATATCGACGTTGAAGTTGCCGTCGAACAGTCCTCCCAGCGCCTTGTACATGAAGAAATCATTCTTCGTGGGGGAGAGGATGACGGCGTCGAAGAGCTTCGGCATGAACGCGAAGCATACGCAGAACGCGGCGGCTATTGCGATGCCGGTTCTCAGTATCGACCACCTCAGGACCTCGAGATGGTCCCAGAATGTCATCTCCTTGTCATCCATCCCTATTTGTCGGGGTCTATGTCCTCGATTTCCTTCTTGATGTCGTTCATCCCGTCCTTGAAACTGCGTACGCCCTTGCCGAGGTTGCGCATGACGTCGGGAATCTTCTTCCCGCCGAACAGCAACAGGACCACCAGCGCTATTATCAGCAGTTCGCCGGTCCCGAGATTCTGGAGAAACAGAATGTCTTTCATCTCTAATCTAGTTTCAAAACAGCCATGAATGCGGACTGGGGCACCTGGACGGTGCCTATCTGGCGCATTCTTTTCTTTCCTTCCTTCTGCTTTTCAAGCAGTTTGCGTTTTCTCGTCACGTCGCCTCCGTAGCATTTCGCCGTAACGTCCTTGCGGACCTGCTTGACGGTTTCGCGCGCGATGATCTTCGCGCCTATGGCCGCCTGGATGGGGATGTCGAACTGCTGGCGGGGAATGAGGTCCTTGAGCTTCACGCACATCTTCCTTCCGAAGTCATACGCGTTGTCCTCGTGGATGAGGGTTGAAAGGGCGTCCGCCGGCTCTCCGTTGAGGAGAATGTCAAGCCTGACGAGCCTTGCGGGACGGAAGTTGGTAATATGGTAATCGAAGGATGCATAACCCTTCGAAATGGTTTTGAGCTTGTCGTAGAAATCGAAGACGATTTCACTCAGCGGCATGTCGAAGTTGAGCTCTACCCTGTCCGCCGTGATGTAGTGCTGGCCGACAAGAGTACCTCTGCGGTCCAGGCAAAGTTTCATTATGGGCCCGAAGAATTCGGATTTGGAGATGATCTGCGCCCGTATGTAGGGTTCCTCGATATGGTCTATCATTGTCGGGGCGGGCAGACCTGAAGGATTGTGCACGTCCGTTTCCTCCCCCTGCGTTGTGTATACCTTGAAGGATACGTTGGGGACGGTGGTGATGACGTCCATGTCGAACTCCCTGAACAGCCTTTCCTGGACGATTTCCAGATGGAGCAGTCCTAGAAAACCGCATCTGAATCCGCTTCCCAGCGCGAGTGAACTCTCGGGTTCGTAAACGAAGGATGCGTCATTGAGCTGGAATTTCTCGAGCACGGTGCGCAGTTCCTCGAACTTGTCGGCCTGGACGGGATACATTCCGGCGAACACCATTGGCTTCACCTCTTCGAATCCGCCGATGGCCTGGGCGCACGGGTTGGCAAAGGAGGTGATGGTGTCACCCACCTTGACTTCCACCGCGCTCTTGATGCCGGTGATGATGTATCCTACGTCTCCGCATCCCACCTCGTCCGATGGCACCAGCTTCATCTTGAGCTTGCCCACTTCCTCGACTTCGTAGTCCATCCCGGTAGCGAAGAACTTGACCTTGTCGCCGCGGCGGATGGAGCCGTTCTTTATCTTGAAATATGCGATGACTCCTCTGAAAGGGTTGAACACGGAGTCGAACACCAGTGCCTGGAGGGGGCCGTCCGGCTCACCCTGCGGGGCGGGAATCTTTTCCACGATGGCGTCCAGGATGGGTGCTACGCCTTCTCCGGTACGCGCCGAGACCTTGAACACATCTTCGGGTTTGCATCCGATAAGGTCGCAGATTTCATCCGTAACCACCTCTACCTGGGCGGATTCCATATCGATTTTGTTGAGGATGGGGATGATTTCGAGCCCGTGGTCGATGGCCATATAAAGGTTCGATATGGTCTGGGCCTGTACGCCCTGGGAGGCATCCACTACGAGCAGCGCGCCTTCGCAGGACGCGATGCTTCTGGAGACTTCGTAACTGAAATCGACGTGGCCCGGAGTGTCGATGAGGTTGAGCTTGTACTGCTGCCCGTTGAAGGTATGGACCATCTGGATGGCGTGGCTCTTGATAGTGATGCCTTTTTCCTTTTCCAGGTCCATGTCGTCCAGCACCTGATTCTCCATATCCCTTTGGGAAAGGGTCTGGGTCAGTTCCAGCAGACGGTCCGCAAGGGTGCTCTTGCCGTGGTCGATGTGGGCGATGATGCAGAAGTTGCGTATGTTCTCCATTTTCATAGCCTACAAATATAGCAAAAAATTATGGTACCGGGTCATATCCGCTTCCTCCCCAGGGGTGGCATCTCAAAATTCTTTTGGCGCTCAGCCAGAATCCCTTGAACGGGCCGTATTTTCGGAATGCCTCGAGTGCATACTGCGAGCAGGTCGGGGTGAATCTGCAGGTCGGAGTCGGTTTGAGCGGGGAGATGCAGAGCTGGTAGAACTTTATCAGCAGGATGAAGGGGGCTGTGAGAATCTTTTTCAGCATCCGGCAAGTTTTGTGAGGATGGATTTCATCTCGCTGCTGATCTCGCTGAAATCCGCCACGTTGTCCGCTTTGTAAAAGAACAGGATGTCATAGCCGCTTTGCGGAAGGATTTCCTTTGAAAGCCGGTAGCTTTCGCGGATCCTGCGTTTCAGGAGATTTCTTTTGACGGCCCTCTTGAAGGTCTTCTTGGGCACGCTGACCATTATCCTGTTGAGGCTTTCACCCTCTCTGCGAAGCACGCAGCTGCGCATCAGGGTGTATGAAGACCACTTCCCGTCCTTCATCAGGGCGGAAATCGCCGATTTGGAGCTGATGCGTTCCTGCTTGGTCAGTGTATGGTCCATCGGTGTTCCGGGGGTTATGCACCGAGATAGAGCTCGAGTGCGCGGGCTACGCTGGGAGCTTCGGGTGTGGGGGCCTGAACCTCGACGCTGAATGATGCATCTTCGAGGGCTTTCGCGATGCCTTTCCCGTATGCCAGAAATTTAAGGGAGCCCTGTTTGAATTCCGGAAAATTGATAAGCAGCGACTTCAGGTCGAACTGGTTGTAGAGGACCACCATATCGTATGAAGCAAAGTCCAGTCCGTGGAGGTCCTGGGGTACGTCGTGGACAAGTTCGGCCACAGAGTGGTCAATGCCTGCCGCCGTGAACGAATCGGTCATCCTGCTGGCGTTGGCGGCATCCGAAGTTGCGATGAGGAATTTCTCGCCCTTGTGCTTCGAGCCTATGAGTTCGATGATGGATTCGGGCCTGCCGTCGCCGAAGAAGATTTTTCTCTTGCGATAGACGATGTGCTTCTGCAGATAGGTGGCCACCAGCTCGGTCGTGCAGAAATATTTCATCGTCTCAGGCACCTTGAACCGGGCTTCCTCGCAGAGGGCGAAGTAGGCGTCGATCGTGTGTCTCGAGGAGAAGATGATGGCGGTATACTCGGAGATGTTCACTCTCTGGGTACGGAAATCCTTGTAGGACAGCGGCTCTATCAGGAAGAACGGTTTGAAGTCGAATTCGACACCGAACTTCTCGGTGAGAGCGGAATACGGCGCCATATTGGTCGGGGTATTCTGTGACACAAGTATTTTTTTTACGTTCGTCATTGCGTGGGGCGTCTTTATCTCTGCAGAAAAACCGTCGCTGCGGAAAAAACCGAAAGCGGCAGAATTTCAAGGGCGCAAAGATACAAAAATGTTGAAAAACGCGAGTGGTCGAGACCTAAAATTTCGGCAATCTGCCTCAATCCGGAAAGAAAGCATAGGGCGATTTCGATGTGGAACACGGTCTTCATAAGCTCTTCATCCCATTTGAAGACAAACCACAGCGCGAAAGTCACGAGGGTCATTACGGAAATCAGCACAATCGTAGGCAGGACGCATCTTCTTGTCGCAGTCCAGGTGTCCTTGTCGGTTTTCCTGTGCCTGAGCAGACGGTAGATGATAGCCCTCAGTATGAAATATCCGGCCAGCAGTCCTATTGAAGACAGGATGTTCTTCCCGAAGACGCTGAACCTTGCGAACACGCTGACTGTCGGGACCGCCAGGAGCACGACGGACATGGTCAGGTTCCGTTTCATCGAAAGGTTGCGCTCGATTTCGATATGGGTGCGGCCGTACAGCGTGCCGCGGACTATCTTATGCCATACGCCCAACAGGGGGCGGATAGCCAGAACCAGGCAGACTGCGGACAGGATGCAGGCGAAGAGCGCCAGCGGGTTGTCCGTCCAGACCTGGCTTGTCTCCGCGATGCCTCCCGGAGACTGCGCCAGATGCAGCGTACCGTTCGGAAAGTCCTGTATCATCCGTCAGTTTCCTCTTTTGGCATTGTATCCCATCCCCACCAGGAGAGCGGTCACCTTGTCCCTGAGATCGCCCTGGACCGTGATTTCCCCATCCTTTGCCGTGCCGCCGACTCCGCACTTGACCTTCAGGGCTTTCCCGAGGGCTGCGAGGTCTTCATCGCTTCCGACGAATCCCTGGACCAGGGTGACCTGTTTCCCGGCGCGGTGGGAACGGTCTATCCGAACTGTCAGCTTCTGCTGCGAAGGGGGAAGCGTGGCTTCCTGCCGAGGGGAGGAGGTTTCGGTGAATTCGAAGTCGGGGTTGGTGGAATACACTACGCCGAGACGTTTTTTCCAATCGTTGTCCATTGATGGGTATGAGGCATATTTTTTGCAAAGATAAGGAAGAAAATCGTTATATTTGCGCGAATATGGACAATAGGAAATTCAATCTGTGGAACAAGGTCTGTGCGCTGTCCTCATTTCTGATTTCAGCAGTTACATACCTTCTTACCATCGAACCGTCCGCATCCTTCTGGGATTGCGGCGAATTCATAGCCTCATCCTACAAACTGGAGGTGGGGCACCCGCCCGGAAACCCGGTCTTCCAACTTATCGCGCGCTTCTTCACCCTATTCGGAGATGCCTCCCACGCGGCGGTTCTCGTCAATGCGATGAGCGCCGTGTGCTCCGCGCTGACCGTTTTCCTTCTTTATCTTACGATAGTCTGGCTTGCCAAACGTCTCGTGCCCAGAGAAGCTGACGGTGGGTATTCTGTGCCCGGAGCGATGGCAGTGCTGGCATCCGGCCTTGTCGGATCCCTGGCGTACTGCTTCTCCGACACTTTCTGGTTCTCCGCGGTAGAGGGCGAGGTCTATGCGATGTCCTCCCTTTTCACGGCCTTCGTATTCTGGGCCATGACCAGGTGGTACGACACCGCGGACGAGCCCCGTTCGAACAAGTGGATAATACTTATCGCGTTCCTGATGGGGCTCAGCATAGGTGTGCACCTGCTGAACCTCCTTGCAATTCCCGCGTTGGTGTTCATCTTCTATTACCGCCGCAGGGAAGACAGGCCTTTCAAGACTTCGGAACTCATAAGGATATTTCTTGTCGGAGTGGTGATTCTCGCCGTGATACTTTTCGCGATAATCCCGCTGCTGCCGAAGCTTGCCGCATACTTCGACCTGCTGTTTGTCAACGTTTTCGGGCTTCCGTACAATACCGGAGCGGCCTTCTTCATGGTCGTTGTGCTTGGATTGTGCTTCTGGGGACTTTTCAGGACCCTGGACAAGGGAAAGGTCTTCTGGAACACGGCTCTGCTGTGCCTGACGACGATCATCATAGGATTCTCCGTATTCAGCATCGACATCATCCGCTCCTGCGCGAAGACTCCTACCAACGAATACCAGCCCGACAATGCGTTCACCCTCGTGCGTTATCTCAGCCGCGAGCAGTATGGAAAGACCCCTCTGCTCTACGGCCAGTATTACGACGCCCCGTATGAACTTACCAACTCGAAGTACTGGGCCCCGATGGACGGGAAATACAAGAAGGTGGACGGACCGCTTGACGCGAACTACTCCAAGGCGGGAAAGATGCTCTTCCCAAGAATGTGGAGCAGTTCCTCCGACGGCAGGAACGAAGAGTTCTACAAGACTTACACGCACGGCAAAGGCACGCGGGTGAGCGGTTCGAAGACGCGCAAACCCACTATGGGTGCGAATCTCTGTTATTTCCTGGATTTCCAGTGCGGGTGGATGTACTGGCGCTATTTCATGTGGAATTTCGTCGGACGTCAGAATGACATACACGCACCGTCCGCGAATCTGGTCTACGGCAACTGGGAAAGCGGAATCGGCTTCCTTGACAAGGCCCGCCTGGGAGATCAGGACGATGCTCCTGCAGTGCTCAGGGAGAACAAGGGCAAGAATCACTATTTCTTCCTCCCGCTGATACTTGGACTCATAGGCCTGTGCTTCCAGTTCGGAAAGGACAAGAGAGGCTGCTGGCTTACTTTCCTTATGTTCTTTATGACGGGACTTGCCATCGTGATATATCTGAACCAGCCTCCGTACCAGGTGCGTGAGAGGGATTACGCCTATGCCGGGTCCTTCTATTTCTTCGCTGCCTGGATAGGACTCGGGGTCGCCGCGCTCTGCGAGTGGATTTCCCAGACCCTCAAGGGTGGAAAGCGCCTGTGGGCGACGGTTGCCGCCTGTCTGGTATGTATGCTGTGCGTGCCGGTGCTGATGGCCGCGCAGAACTGGGACGACCACGACCGGTCCGGCAGGAAGACTGCCGTCGAGGTGGCGTCCAACTACCTCGAGTCGGTGGGACCGAACGGCATCCTCATCACCCACGGGGACAATGACACCTTCCCGGTATGGTATGCCCAGGAGGTGGAAAGCATACGTACGGACGTGCGTCTGTGCAACACGTCGCTGCTCGGCACCGACTGGCACATCGACCAGATGAAATGGGCCAGCAACGCATCGTCGCCGCTGCCGCTTACCGTTCCCTATGCGCAGTACCTGTATGGGACGAACGAGTATGTCCCCATCGTCTCGGATGACGACACCCCGATGCCGATAGACCTCGTGATGGATTGTTTCAAGGACCCGAAGATGAAGGTGGGTCTTGCAAGCGGCCGCAGGGTGGATTACATCCCGGCGCGCAGAATCCTCATCCCGGTCAATGCGGAGAATGCCGTTTCCAGCGGAATAATATCCCCCAAGTACGCCTCAATGATACCTGAAAGCATCGTGCTCACCATTCCGGAAGGGAAGGATTTCATCTCGAAGCCGGAACTCTTCATGCTCGACCTGCTTGCAGGCTATGACTGGAGCCGACCCATCCATATGCTTAATATGGGAGGGGACCTGAATATCGGGCTCAGGGAATATCTGGAATTCTGCGGGTATTCGTACAAGTTCATTCCTTTCAAAAACACACCTACCATGCTGGATGCGGGATGGTGCGATGTGGATGCCCTGTACGCCAGAATGACGGACGGGAGCTTCAAGTGGGATGCGCTTGCGGCGCCCCGCTACTTCATCGACTACCAGAACCTCTACACCAACCTTGGCGTGATGTCGGTGCGCCAGGTTTTCGTCTCGGCGGCAAGGGCCTTCCTCAAGGCCGGACACGACGACTGGGCGATGGAGATGTACGACAAGGCCGTCGAGGTCACCTGGAGATATCCGTTGGAAACCGTTTCACTCGGGTTCGACAACAACGACTATATGGTGATGGAGATAATCGGAGGGTATTACGGTCTCGGCGCCAGGGAAAAGGCGCAGGACCTCGTGAAGAAACTCTCGGATTCGCTTTTCGAGACCACCGTCTTCTATCTGGAGTATTACGAATATTTCCAGGATGATTTCAAGACCGTTGCCGGATACATCTATCACCTGGCGGACATTACCGAAAAGGGTGGGGATGTCGAAGTGGCCGATGCCATCAGGGGCGGCCTCCAGAGAATTTACGATGCAGCAACCAAAAGTTAAAAATCCATATAAAAAACATTATGCAAAAGATTGATTCTTACGATTTCAAAGGCAAGAAAGCCATTGTACGTGTCGATTTCAACGTCCCTCTGAACGACAAATTCGAGATTACGGACGATACCCGTATCCGTGCGGCTATCCCTACCCTCAAGAAGGTGCTTGAAGGCGGCGGTTCGCTTATCATCATGTCCCATCTCGGACGTCCCAAGGGAGTGGATGCGAAATTCTCACTCAAACATATCGTAGCTCACGTCAGTGAGAAACTCGGAGCTCCCGTCCAGTTTGCCGACGACTGCCAGAAGGCTGACGCCCAGGCGGCCGCTCTCAAGCCGGGTGAAGTCCTGATGCTCGAGAACCTCCGCTTCTACGCCGAGGAGGAAGGCAAGCCGCGCGGACTCGCAGAGGATGCAACGGACGAGGAGAAGAAGGCGGCAAAGGCTGCCGTAAAGGCTTCCCAGAAGGAGTTCGTCAAGAAGCTCGCCTCATACGCCGACTGCTATATCAACGATGCGTTCGGAACCGCACACCGCGCTCACGCTTCGACAGCCCTCATCGCAGAATACTTCCCGAACGACAAGATGTTCGGATACCTTATGGAAGGGGAGATCAAGGCTATCGAAAACGTCCTCAAGAATGCGCAGCGTCCTTTCACCGCGATCATCGGCGGCAGCAAGGTAAGTTCCAAGCTTGCCGTTCTCGAGAATATGCTCGAGAAGGTTGACAACCTCATCATCGGCGGCGGTATGGGTTACACCTTCGTCAAGGCCCAGGGAGGCAACATCGGCAATTCCCTGCACGAGGACGACCTTATGCCTCAGGCTCTCGGTATTCTCGAAAAGGCCAAGGAGAAGGGTGTGAACGTCTACATCAGCCAGGACACCGTAATTGCCGACGCATTCGACAACAATGCAAACTACAAGACGGTGGATTCCAGCAACATCCCCGAGGGATGGGAAGGAATGGATGCCGGAGAGAAGTCCCTCGCTTGCTGGGAGAAGGTCATCCTCGGTTCGAAGACCCTCCTCTGGAACGGCCCTGTCGGTGTGTTCGAGATGCCTACTTTCGCAAAGGGAACCCTCAAGGTCGCCGAGCTCCTTGCACAGGCTACCGAGAAGGGAGCATACTCGCTCGTCGGCGGCGGCGACTCCGTCGCAGCCGTTACCCAGATGGGATATGCTTCAAAGGTAAGTTACGTTTCCACAGGCGGTGGCGCAATGCTTGAGGCTCTCGAAGGAAAGGACCTCCCCGGCATCGCAGCTATCCGCGGATAATTTATTTTGAAAAATGTTTGGCGCTCTGATTATTCACTGGAATGCTGACCCGATACTCATCCACATAGGGATGGGCGGTCTCAGATGGTATTCGTTGCTTTTTGTGGGCGGTTTCATAGTGGGACTCCATATCTTCCGCGGATTCTTCCGCAGGGAAGGGGTCGATGAAAAACTGCTTGATCCGCTTCTTTACTCGATGCTCATCGCAGTGATAGTCGGAGCCCGTCTCGGCCATTGTATATTCTACCAGCCCGGGTACTATTTCGGCTCCTGGGCTGGGTTCGCCGAGATTTTCCAGCCGTGGAAAGGCGGACTCGCCAGCCACGGAGGGGCCATCGGAATGATTATTGCGATGATATGGTACTCGAAGAAGTACGGCGCAGGCCAGCACATCGATTTCTGGTGGATGATGGACAGGCTCGCCATCGTGACCTGCTTTACGGGGACGATGATACGCTGCGGAAATTTCTTCAATTCGGAGATTTACGGATTCCCCACCGATCTGCCCTGGGGAGTCGTTTTCGAAAGGGTTTCCCCGGTTCCGGTCCATCCCACCATGCTGTATGAAGCGCTGACATATATCACCCTGGGTGTTGTCCTGCTTACAGTCTACAGGAAGCGCCTTGACAGGATGTACCGGGGACAGTTCCTCGGGATTTTCCTGATAGCGTGCTTTACTATGCGCTTCCTTCTCGAGTTTACCAAGAATCCGTCGGTTACCGTATTTACAATCGGTTCCACGGTTATCAACATGGGCCACATTCTCAGTATTCCGTTCATAGTGGCGGGTATCGTCATACTGATTGCGGCCGGCAGGAAGAAGGTTCCTGCGAAGAGGATCGTCCCTGAAAAACCCAAACGGGGACAGACACATTATGCAAAACCTTTATCACGTCAGTAAGTAGAAATGTTGTTGGTCAGTTTGATATTATCCGTCGTCCTGACTCTTGAGGATGCAATCAAGATCGCGCTCAGCGAGAATGTGTCCGTCAAGGTGGCGGATATGGAGATAGAACGTAGCGAATATGCGAAAAAGGGCACCTACGCGGCCCTTTTCCCGCAGATTGATGGATCTGCGGCTTTCCAGCGTACAATAGAAAAGCAGGTGATGTATATGGACAATGGCGGAGGCGGCCTCGCTTCAATGCTCGGGGACACGATGATGGAATATCTCGCGCCTCTCTATGCCCAGCATCCCGGAATCCCTTTCCCTCCTTCATCCTCCGAAACTCCGAAGGAGGAAAGTTCAAGCAACGGCGGAATATCCGTAGGCCGTTGGAATACCTGGACGATGGGCCTTACTGCATCGATGCCCATAGTGAACGCACAGTTGTGGGAGAGTATGAAAATAAGCGCTCAGGATGTGGAACTCGCCGTCGAGAAGGCTCGCTCCAGCCGCCTGTCGATGGTCACCCAGGTAAAGAACGCATACTATTCCGTTCTGCTTGCCAAGGAGGCTTTTGCGGTATACAAGTCAGTGTACAACAATGCGCTTGAGAATTTCAATCTCATAAAGCAGAAGTACGATGCGCAGAAGGTGTCCGACCTCGAACTCGCGAGGTCTGCGGCCAACCTTGCCAGCGTGGTGCCTACGCTTTACGAGTCCGAATACAACATACAGATTGCGATGTGGCAGCTGAAGGCTGTGATGGGCGTTGACCTGGAGATGGAAATGGAAGTGAGCGGAAGGCTCGAAGACTATGCGGGCGCAATGGGTACGCTTTTCCTTGAGGAAGACCTGAATCTGGATGCCAACTCCTCCCTGCGCCAGCTTGCAATCCAGGCGGAGCAGCTTGCGTCGGCAATCAAGGTCCAGCAGTTCGCCTGCCTGCCGTCGCTTGCGGTTGCATTCTCCTACAACTACAACGCAATGGCGAACGACTTCAAATTCAGCGAGTACAACTGGACTCCGTATTCATATGTCGGACTCAGCCTGAACATACCTATTTTCGCCGGCGGAAGGAGAAGCAGCAACATCAAGGTTGCAAAAATACAGGCTGCCGAGCTTGCGATGCAGCGTGCGGAGACCGAAAGGCAGCTGAAGATCTCCATACGCCAGTCGATAAATTCGATGGAGACTGCGATGAAGAGCTATGACTCGGCGAACAGCGCTCTCGGCCTTGCAAAGAAGGCTTTCGACATCACCAACGAGTCCTATCTCGTCGGTCGCAGCACGTTGACCGACCTCAATGACGCCCAGTTGACCCTTGTCCAGACCAGGCTCTCGGTGTGCCAGTCGATATTCAGTTATCTCTCCGCCAAGTCGGGTCTCGAGCAGGCTCTTGGAATTGATTATCAGGAACAGTAGAATTATGAAATACAGAATACTTATCATTTCAGCAATGGTCCTCGTATCCCTTTCAGGATGCGGGAACAATAAGAAGGATGCCGCTCAGGATGCGGCTCAACCCCAGCAGGAGGCAGTGACCCCTCTGGTTACGGTCAGCAGGGCCGAAGTCAAGAAAGTGCCTTACAGCGGCACATACAGCGCGACTGTAAAAGCCAACGTGATCAACAACATCGCACCCCAGTCTGCAGGCCGTATCCGCAAGATAAACGTCGAGGTGGGCGATTTCGTGAAGGCCGGTCAGGTCCTTGCGGAAATGGATCCCCTCCAGCTGGTGCAGGCCGAACTCCAGCTTTCGAACATTTCGAATGAATATGAACGTATGTCCGCCCTATACAAGAAAGGCGCGGTTTCCACGTCTGATTTCGAGAGCATCGAACTTCAGTACAAGGTCAGCAAGAGCACATACGACAACCTTCTGACCAATACTATCCTCCGCAGCCCGGTGGACGGTGTGGTCAGTGCCCGCAATTATGACATAGAGGATATGTATGTGATGGGGCAGCCTTTGTTCGTGGTCCAGCAGATAAGTCCCGTCAAGCTGATGGTGGCGGTGTCCGAGAAGGACTACGCCAATGTCAAGGTGGGCAACAAGGTCGAGGTTGTAGCCTCCGCAGTGCCCGGAGAGGTGTTTTCGGGTTCCGTATCCCTCGTTTACCCCGTAATCGATGCCGGTTCGCATACGGTCAGCGTGGAGGTGAAGGTCCCCAACAGGGACAGGCGTCTCCGTCCCGGAATGTATGTCAGCGCGGACGTGATTTTCGATACCCGCAATGCGGTGGTCGTACCTGACGCTGCCGTCATCAAGCAGCAGGGCTCCGGCCAGAGGACGGTTTACGTCCTCGAGGATGACGGCACCGTAACGCTGAAAGTTGTGGAAGTCGGCCGCCACACCGGTGGTGAATATGAGATCGTTTCAGGTCTCGCCGAAGGTGAGATGGTCGTAGTGAAGGGACATTCGGCCCTCAGGAGTGGAATAAAAGTGCAGGTTGAGCAATGAGCATATATCGTAAAGCGGTCAACAACCCCGTAACGACGGCTCTGGTGTTCATCGCCTTTGCCATCTTCGGTATCTTCTCGTTGTCCAAGACGAGCATTGCACAGTTCCCGGAGTTCGATTCGAACGTCATAATGGTCATGTCCTCCTATCCCGGCTCGAATGCTTCGGATATCGAGAACAACCTTACGAAAGTCCTTGAGAATGCGCTGAACGGCGTCGCCAACCTCAAGAGTCTCAACTCCACCTCCAAGGAGAACGTTTCCCTCCTCACCCTCGAGTTCGAGTACGGAACCGACATTGAGACGGCGACAAACGATGTCCGGGACAAGTTGGATATGGTCAACACCAATCTGCCGGACGGAGCGAGCGTCCCGATGATTTTCAAGTTCAGTGCGGACGATATGCCTATCATGATGCTCTCCGCTACGGCAAAGGAATCGCTTCCGGGACTTGAAAAGATTCTGGATGACAAGCTCGCCACCCCTCTTGCACGCGTATCCGGAGTAGGTACCGTGTCCGTCAGCGGTGCGCCCACGCGAGAAATCCAGGTGTACTGCGACCCGGTCAAGCTTCAGGCGTACAATCTTTCGGTCACCGGCATATCCCAGACCATTGCCTCCGAGAACAGGAACATCCCTTCCGGAAACATCGACATCGGTTCGGAAACCTATACCCTCAGGGTCCAGAAGGAATTCACGGACCCGTCGGAACTCAATGACTTGGTAGTCGGGTCGTTCAATGGAAAGACGGTCTTCCTGAAGGATGTGGCCGTAGTCCGTGACGGCGCCGAAGAACGCGAGCAGGAATCCTACACGAACGGCACCCGTGCGGCGAGAATCACCATCCAGAAACAGGCCGGGGCGAACACGGTGAACGTGATCCGCTCCGTCAAGAAGGAACTCGTCAAAATCGAAAGGAACCTCCCTTCGGACATAGAGATTGTAACTGTCGTGGATTCCTCCACGGAAATCATAAACACTATCAAGACGCTGCGCGACACTATCATCATCACCTTCCTGGTGGTCATGCTTGTCGTATTCGTGTTCCTCGGCAGTTGGAAATCGACGACCATCATCGTCCTTTCCATCCCTATTGCGCTTCTTGCGTCCCTGGTCTATCTTTTCGCAACCGGCAACACGCTCAACATCATCTCGATGTCCGCGCTTTCCATTGCGATCGGTATGGTTGTGGATGATGCCATAGTGGTGCTTGAAAACGTTTCGACGCACCTTTCGCGCGGAGAGAAGCCCAAGGAGGCCGCGGTGCACGCGACTTCCGAGGTGGGCATTTCCGTCATCGCGTCCACGCTTACGATGCTCTGCGTGTTCCTGCCCCTGACGATGATCAACGGAATGGCCGGAATCATGTTCCGCCAGCTCGGCTGGATAGTCAGCATCATCATGATCGTCTCCACCACCGCGGCCCTTTCCCTCATTCCTATGCTCTGCTCGCGCTGGCTCAAACCCAACGTGCACCACGGCAAGGCATTCAATGCGATTTTCGTTCCGATCAACAGGTTCATCGAATGGATTTCCCGCGGCTACGCGCACATCATACACTTCTGTACCAAACGCCGCAAGGGAACCATAGGCATCTTCGCCCTCGTGTTCCTTGCGTCCGTCGTGTTCCTCGCTCCGGGGCTCAAGACGGAGTTCTTCCCCCGTTCCGATTCGGACAGGCTCACCATCGACATCGAGCTGCCTGCCGGAACCGCCCAGAGCGTCACCGCGGACCTCAGCGCGAGACTCTACGATATGATCTGCCAGGACGTTCCCGAGATAAAGATTTTCAATTTCACTTATGGCCAGGCCGACTCCGACAACCTCTTCGCTTCCATGCGCAGCAACGGAACCAACATCCTGTCCATGACCATCAACATCGGTACCTCCAGCACCCGAAAGCGCTCTTCTGCCGAATTGGCCGACGTCGTGCGTGCGGATATCCGCAAGTTCCCCGAAATCCGCAAGGCAACGGTTACCGAAGGCGGCGGAATGAGTATGGGCGGCGCCTCCACCGTCGTGGTGGAAGTGTATGGCTATGACTTCGCCACTACCGACAACGTTGCCAAGCAGATACGCGACGCGATGCTTGACGACCCTTCATTCGCCCAGGTCGTGCTGAGCAGGGATCAGTACACGCCGGAATATCAGATGGATTTCGACCGCACGAAACTTGCCCTCAACGGACTTACGGCAACTACTGCCGGCGCGGCGTTCAGTGCCGCCATCAGCGGTTCGACGATGTCTTTCTACCGTGAGGAAGGAGAGGAATACAACATCCGTGTCCGTTACGCTCCCGAATTCAGGCAGAGCATCGAGGATATGGAGAACATACTCGTGACCAATGCTTACGGAAACACCATCCGTATGAAGGAGCTCGGCACCATAGTCGAGACCCAGGTGCCTCCAACAATCCAGAGGAAGGACCGTTCCAGGGTAATCAAGGCTACCGGAATCGTCGCCAGGGGATACGCACTCAGCGAGGCTGTGGATGCCGCAAACAAGGCTATCGCAGCGGCGGGGGCGCCTCCTGAGGTTTCAATAGACATTGCGGGTGACTATGAGGAGCAACAGAAGATGTTCAAGGATATGCTTGTGCTCATCATCCTGATCATCCTCCTGGTGTATATGGTGATGGCGTCCCAGTTCGAGTCCTTCATCTCGCCTTTCGTAATCATGTTCAGCGTTCCGTTTGCGATTACCGGTGTACTCATCGGCCTCTCCATTTCCGGAATCGCGCTCGGCGTGATGTCCCTTATCGGTGTGATAATCCTGCTGGGTGTGGTTGTGAAGAACGGTATCGTGCTTATCGACTACACCATTCTCTGCCGCGAGAGGGGAATGAATGCCCTGGATGCTTCGGTCACTGCGGCACGCAGCCGACTCAGACCTATTCTTATGACTACCCTTACCACCGTGCTCGGTATGCTCCCTATGGCATTGGGTACCGGTGAGGGCTCCGAGATGTGGAAGTCCCTGGGTGTTACGGTGTGCTGGGGTCTGTCGGTTTCAACCCTCGTGACACTTGTTCTCATCCCTACGGTCTATTGCGTTTTCGCCACCCGTGAAGACAAACGAAAGAAAAAACAGTCAGCATAATGAAAGCGATATTCATATCATACAACCAGGCCTATAACGAGGAGATAGTCGAACTTCTCGCTTCATTCAAGCAGAGGGGCTTCACCCGCTGGCAGGATGTCGAGGGAAAGGGCGGGTTCAACGGCGAGCCCCATTTCGGCAACCACGCATGGCCGGTGCTCAATCAGGCCGTACTTTCCGTCGTCCCTGACGGGAAGGTCGCCGACATACTCGAGGCTCTGAAAAAGAAGGATGCGGAAAGTCCCGACCTCGGTCTCAGGGCATTCACCTGGAACATAGAAGAAGAGATATAGTTATGGAAACCATACTTACAAAAGCCAATTTCAAGGATGTCATGTCCTGCGGCAAACCGGTTGTCGTGGATTTCTGGGCCGCCTGGTGCGGACCCTGCAGGATGCTTGCCCCGACGGTTGAGGAAATCGCCGGTGAGTATGACGGCAGGGTGGTGGTCTGCAAGTGCAATGTGGACGATCAGGACGAGATTGCCGCATCTTTCGGCATCCGCAACATCCCGACCCTGCTTTTCTTCAAGGATGGAAGTCTTGTCGACAGGAGCGTGGGGCTTGTCCCGAAGGAGGAATTGGTTTCAAGAATCGAAAAACTGTTATGATATGAAAAGAGCCGTTTTCTTCTGCTCGGCGAGCTACACCATAGACCCGAAATTCAACGATATCGCAAGGGAATTTGTCGCCGCGACCTGCCGCGAGGGTTATGATATTGTGTCCGGAGGCGCAATCAAAGGCACTATGAATGCGGTGGCGGACGAAGCTTCCAAGTTCCCCGGAGAAAACATCGGATGCATCCCCAGATTTATGAAGGAACTGGTGCATCCGGCCTTGACCAAGGTCGTGTGGACAGACACGATGTCCGAGAGAAAGGAAGCGATGAGGGTGGGGGTTTCCCTTGCCGTCGCTCTTCCCGGAGGAATAGGTACCCTGGATGAACTTGCGGAAACTTACACTCTTATGAAGCTCGGCATACTGAATGCCAAGCTTGTGGTGGTCAACATAGATGGAGTCTATGACCCCTTGAGGGATCTTCTGGACAAGTTTGTCGAGATGAACACCCTTGACAGCGCAACGAGGTCGATGATAAACTTTGTAAGCAGCATCGAAGAATATAAGGAACTGATTCGTGGATAGGAATGAGATAATAGGCTTCCTCGGCGAGGATTGGAGATTTGTGGACACCCTGATTGCAGAGACTCTGTCCACTGATGTCTCCCTTCTGGCCAGGACCAACGAGCGGATTCTTGCCCACGGAGGCAAGAAGTTGCGGCCTATGGTTACAATCCTGATGGGAAGGGCCTGCAATGATGGGAAGTCCAATGACGACTGCCTGAGATTTGCGGCTGCGAGCGAACTTTTGCACAATGCCACCCTTCTGCACGACGATGTCGCCGACCAGAGCGACACCCGCCGCGGGGAGCCTACCACCCGTTCCGTCCTCGGACCCGGCGCATCGGTGCTTGTCGGGGATTTCTGGCTTGCAAGCGCAGTGAAGGCGGTGATGGATACCGGCCACAGGGATGACATCGTCCAGTTGCTCTCAAAAACACTGGTGGACCTTTCCGAGGGGGAGATGTTCCAGTTGGAAAAGGCCGATTCGGCGGACACAACGCAGGAAGATTATCTGAGAATCATCTACTGCAAGACGGCATCCCTTTTCGAGGCCGCCTGCGCAGGTGCCGCGCTGTCCGTGGATGCCGGTCTGGAATACAGGCAGGCGGCGGAAAACTATGGTCGCGCCCTGGGACTCGCTTTCCAGATTCAGGACGACATTCTCGACTATGACGGGGATGTCAGGCTTGGAAAACCCGTGGGCTCCGACCTTCGCGAAAGAAAAATCACGCTTCCCCTTATCGGTGCGTTGAAGAATTGTCCGGATGAGGGAGAAATAAGAAAGATGGTCAGGGAGATTCCGTCCAACCCGGACAATGTTCTCAAAATCCACAGGTTCGTAATGGAAAACGGAGGCGTGGAATACGCCTCCGAGGTGCTGGAAAAGTATATCGTCCAGGCCTGCTCCGCCCTGGACGGGATTCCGTTCTGTCCGGAAAAGGACTTCCTGTGCCAGATAGCGTCGTACAATTCACACAGGGCAATATGAGTTTTTCGCAGATCAAGGGCAATGAGCAGGTGACAAAGGCTTTGGTCGGGATGGTGGATTCCGGCAAGGTCCCGCACGCCATCATGTTCTGCGAAGATGACGGAGGCGGGGCGATACGGATAGTGCAGGCTTTCCTCGAGTACCTTTTCTGCAAGAACAGGGGAAGCGGGGATTCCTGTGGAGAATGCCCTTCCTGCCACAAGATATCCAGGATGATTCACCCGGACGTACATTACGTTTTTCCCGTGAATTCGGGATGCAGCCGGGATTATATCGACGTGTGGAGGAAACTTGTGCTGGAAAACCCTTGTTTCGGGGAGGACAGTCTTACCGAAGCGTTGGAGACGGGAGGCAAGTCCTCGATAATCGCTGTTGCGGAGAGCAAGGCGCTGATCGACACCCTTGCACTCTCCGCGCTTGAGGGTGGATACAGGGCTGTCGTGATATACCTCCCCGAGAAGATGAACCGCGAAGCGGCGAACAGGCTGCTCAAGGTGATAGAAGAGCCGCCTGCGCTGACGCAGTTCGTGTTCATCACGCATGCGCTCGAAAACGTGCTGCCTACCATTGCATCACGCTGCCAGCGTATACGGGTTGCACCTGCCGCAGAAGCCGCCATTGCGGATGAGAGCGAGGCGGATTACCGCAACAGGGAACTTTTTTCTGCGCTGATGCAAAGTCTGCTCGGACGGGATCTGCTTGCCTCACTCGAGGTCGGGGATGCAATATCGTCGCTCGGCTCCAGAGAGCAGATGAAGAGATTCTGCCGTTTCGCGGCCCGGCAGTTGCGTCCTTTGTTCCTGATCCAGCAGGGACTGGGCGATATGGCCGGCAGAGACAAGGAACTGGAGATGCGCCCATGGGTTCAGGGCTGCAAAAAAACTTTCGCGCGCAATGCCTTGCAGGCAATCAGTCGGGCGAACACTTTGGTGGACAGGAATGTGAACCCTAAAATCATTTTCACCGACCTGGTGAACAGACTATATTTTATCGTATGAGCGAAACTATTAAACAGGATTGCTTCCGCGGGTGTACGATTGTCACCCCTATGGATGGCGGGGACGTTACCTGCCGCTACCGCGAAGGCTGCTGCAAACTCGGCGATCGCAATTATCTGAAGGACGTCCCGGCAATAGATTATGCCGACATATATGAAGTGCGCTTCAAGAACACCCGAAAAGGGTTCTACCGCAACGTCTCCGGCCAGAGCATCCGGATTGGGGATATGGTTGTGGTGGAAGCAAGCAGTGGCCACGATTTGGGTATCGTGACGCTGGAAGGCCCCCTTGTGGCACGCCAGATGCAGGCGAAGAAGGTGAATCCGGAAACGGAGGAATTCAAGAACATACTGCACAAAGCCCGTCAGATAGATGTGGAGAAATGGTTGGAGTCGACCTCGCGTGAGCAGGAGACAATGATCGAGGCCCGCAGAATCGCCGCGGAACTCGGTCTGCAGATGAAGATTGGCGACGTGGAATTCCAGGGAGACGGGACGAAGGCCATTTTCTATTATATCGCGGACGGACGTGTCGATTTCAGGCAGCTTATCAAGGTCTATGCGGAGGAGTTCCGCATCAAGATAGAGATGAAACAGATCGGAGCGCGTCAGGAGGCCGGCCTTATCGGGGGCCTCGGAATCTGCGGAAGGGAACTGTGCTGCGCGAATTACATCACCAATTTCAAGAGCATCTCCACTGCAGCCGCGCGTTGCCAGGACCTGTCTCTGAATCCTCTGAAACTCGCAGGGCAGTGCGGAAAACTGAAATGCTGCATCAACTATGAAGTAGCCACATATCTGGATGCGCAGAGCCGCATTCCGAGGGTTCAGGAGCCTCTCGAATTCGAGGATGGACCGGCATATCTCAGAAAGACCGACATTCTTGCCGAGACCATGTATTTCTCCTATGACAAATCTTCGGATGCCGTTCTTTATCCTTTGAGCGCATCGGATGTGAGGGAGATTATAAAGATGAACCGAAACGGAATCAAACCCGAATCGCTGTGCAAAGAACCGGAGGTCGCTTCGCCGGAGTTCGTGACTGCAGCAGGAGAGGGCAGTATTTCACGGTTCGATTCACCCAAACGAAAGAAACACCATGGAGGTAAAAAGCGTCGTAAGGAGAATAATGGTGCTTAGTCTTGCGTTCCAGGTCTTCGCGACGTCCTGCAACGAGCCTGCGGCCCGGGATTTTTTCATCTCCGCACAGGATTCTCCGTACGAGTACGAGGTGGATATGTCCGATTCGCTTGCACAATACGACCTGGAGTTCTATACTATGGCCGGAGGCGACGCGTCTGACGTGAAACTTGACATTACGTGGATTTCTCCGGAGCGTGACAGCGTCCGTGAATCCGTATTTCTGCCGGATTTCGGGGCGGAAGGCATCGTCGCCCCTTACCGCAGCGGGGTGGTCCCTCCCTCGAACGGAGTTTGGATTTTAAGTGTTGAAGTGCCCGAAGCGCCTGACGGCTTCTGCGGGTTGGGTCTGACAGTGACAAAGAAGAAAAGATGGGACACGGAAAACTGAAAAAATTTGCGGAGAACGAGACATTTGCGTGCCTCCTTCAGCCGTCTGCGTCCGAAATACTTGCGGACGGATATTTCAATTTGAGAGAACATCCGATAAGGGGCCGCTGGAACAGGGATATGTTCCGTTCTTCGTCCCCGGATGCCCCCGTAGTGGTGGAACTTGGATGCGGCAAGGGGGAATATACTCTTGACCTTGCGCGCAGGAATCCTTCGTCCAACTATATCGGGGTGGATATCAAAGGCGCCAGATTGTGGAGAGGCGCCAAGACCGCTACGGAGGAAGGGCTCTCGAACGCCGCTTTCCTTCGTACCAGGATAGAATTCCTCAATTCGTTCTTCGGTGAAGGGGAGGTCGATGAAATCTGGCTCACTTTCTCCGACCCGCAGATGAAAAGCGAGAATTCCAGGCTGTCATCCCCGCTTTTTCTCGAGAGATACCGCAGGATACTCAAGCCGGGAGGGATTGTCCACCTGAAGACGGATTCGAGATTCCTCCACGAATACACCAAGGCGGTGGTTGAGGCCAACGCTTTGAAAATGCTTGCCTGCACGTCAGACCTTTACGGGTCTGCAAACACTGACGGGTCCGTCGAACCCGAAGTTTACGAAGTCAAAACCTTTTACGAAAAAATGTTCCTTGACCAGGGATACAAGATAACATACCTTTCATTTATGATAGATCACAAAGGCGAGTTCGTGCATCCTTCCGATGCTGCATTTGATGAAAAATACTGGCGTGAGGCAGAAGGGCCCCGCCGTTCTTTCTCACATTCCCCAAAACAAAAAAACTCCATTGCCAAGTCTCTGGGGATTACGGCCGCAGTGTGTGCGCTGCTGCTGTCCCCTTTCCGGGCCGTGGCGTCCGAGCCCGGATTGTCGGATGCGGCGGACAGCGTTTCGAAGACCGTGGTCAAACTGCCCAAGCCGGCTTTCTCAATAGGCGGATACGCTGCGCACGTGACCAACACTGACGGTCTTGTCGAGCCTTATCTTTTGAAAAACGGCCACGGCGGCGCTAATCTCCAGATGGCATTCTTCACTGCGCCCGGCAGCCGGAACGACGTTTTCAACGAAATCCTGAACTATCCTACGTTCGGATTCGGTGTCAATTATGACGTATACAGCACAATGAAGTTCAAGGCCGCCACCCATATTGGCAATCACGTGGACCTCTACACCTTTATGGAAGGGGCTTTTTACAGGACTCGGATGTTTTCGGTGGGATACACGCTCCAACTCGGTCTGGGTATCACCGACGTGATATACGACGTGTACACAAATCCGCTTTATTACAATGTGGGCGAGCCTTTCACCGCATATCTTGCGTTCGGCCCCCAGTTCAAGTTCCGTCCCGCCGACAATCTTGAACTGATGCTCAACACTTACTGGTTCCATCACTCCAACGGCAACGTTGCTATGCCTAATTACGGTCTGAACGATCTGGCTGTAGGCCTTGGAGTCCGCTATTCCCCGGAGGCTCCCTATACGGGGCAGACCAGGGAGTTGAAACTTCCGCACGATTTCACCAAGGGGTTCAAGTATGATATCTTCGCCACCACCGGATTCCATGCCTGCAAGACCGAATTCGAAGCTTTCAACTGGGAGGAACCCGACCCGGACAAGAAGCGTACCGTATATACCAGCCATCCCAGATTCGGCCTGTCCGCCGACGTCCAGTACCAGTATTCACTGATGTGTTCATCAGGAATCGTGGTGGATGCCGTTTACAGCTGTGGTATGGACGAGATTGAAAAGGGAGACCGCAAGTTGAACGGCGACGAGGCTGTCGACAACGCCGGAGGCTACAATCCGTGGAATGTCGGTATTGGAGCCATCCACGAGTTCCGTTACGGTTGTATGTCCGTATTTTTATCCGTCTGCCACTATCTGTACCACAATGCCGGTGTGCGTGAGAATACATCGAGCTTGTATGAGCGGGCCGGAATGAGATTCTATATGGGGAAACTCGGCAGAATCTTCCTTGGAGGCAGCATACGCGCCAAGGAATTCAACAACGCCGAATACTTCGAATTCCAG
>JAKSJY010000109.1 GCA_024402025.1 Bacteroidales bacterium | reverse complement strand
GGGAGGGGCCCGCAAGCGAAGCGCAGTGGGAGGGTGAGCGAAGCGAAGTCCGACTTACTTGACAGACAGGAGCCAGCAATGTAAAAATTTATTAAATTTGTGTATATGTATTCTCTAGGTATTGATATTGGCTCTTCGTCCATAAAGGTGGCCCTTTTGGACATCGAATCCGGCAAACTCGCCGCCTCATCCACCAATCCCTCCCGGGAAATGCCAATCAGCGCCCCGCAGAAGGGCTTTGCGGAACAGGACCCGGAAATGTGGTGGAAATATGTCTGTGAAGGCATCCACGACATTGCCTCCAAGTGCAATCTTGCAAATGTGAAATCAATCGGCGTCACCTACCAGATGCACGGCCTTGTGGCAGTGGACAAACAGGTTTCCCCTCTCAGGGACTCCATCATCTGGTGCGACTCCAGGGCTGTGTCCATAGGTGCGCAGGCTTTTGAAGAACTCGGTCCCGAAAGATGCCTCGGACATCTGCTCAACTCTCCCGGCAACTTCACAGCCTCGAAACTGGCCTGGGTCAGGGAGAACCAGCCGGAAATCTACAGCCGCATCTGGAAATTCATGCTGCCCGGAGACTACATCGTGCATAAGCTGACAGGAGCAGTCTCCACAACCGAAACCGGTCTGTCGGAACAGATTCTCTGGGATTTCAAGAATTCCCGCCGTGCAGATTTCGTCGCGGAACATTTCGGGATTGACACATCCCTCATCCCGGAAATCGCCCCTTCCATCGGAATTGCGGCACGGACTACGGAAGAATTCCATAGCCTGACAGGAATACCCGCAGGCACCCCGGTATCATACAGGGCGGGTGACCAGCCCAACAACGCCTTCTCCCTGAACGTGCTCAATCCCGGAGAGATTGCCGCCACGGGAGGGACAAGCGGAGTGGTCTATGGAGTCACTGACGTCCCGAAGGCGGACACGGCGAGCAGGGTGAACACCTTCCTGCACGTCAACAGCACCGCCTCCTCCCCCAGACTCGGAGTCCTGCTATGCATAAACGGAACAGGAATAATGAACTCCTGGGTCCACCACAACATATCTCCCGAAAACGGATATGCAGAGATGAATGAGATTGCACTGACCGCTCCGGTCGGATGCGACGGTCTCTCCGTCATTCCATTCGGCAACGGAGCCGAGAGGGTGCTTTGCAACGCCACTGCAGGAGCATCGTTCAACGGTCTGGATCTTGTCCGGCACAACCGCTCCCATATCCTCCGGGCAGTGCAGGAAGGGATAGCATATTCCTTCAGATACGGTATCGACATTATGAAAGAGCTCGGGCTTGCCCCTGCCGTCATCAGGGCGGGCAAAGCCAACCTCTTCCTAAGTCCTCTCTTCAGAACCACCCTGGCGACACTGACGGACGCGCGAATCGAACTGTTCGACACCGACGGAGCCCTTGGGGCCGCACGCGGAGCCGCTTTGGGAGCAGGCATCTACAAGTCGGAACAGGAAGCATTCTCGACTCTGACAAAAGTCGGCGAGGTTGAACCCGAACCCTCCTGGAAACAGGCTCTTGAAGAGACATACGCCAACTGGAAACGAATTCTTGACAAATCACTAAACTAATAAATTATGGCAACAAAAGAGTACTTTCCTGAAATAGGAAAAATCAAATTCGAAGGAAAAGAATCAAAGAATCCTCTTGCATTCCACTACTACGACCCCGAAAAAGTTGTGGCCGGAAAGAAGATGAAGGAGTGGCTCAAGTTCGCAATGGCCTGGTGGCACACCCTCTGCGCGGAAGGTGCCGACCAGTTCGGCGGCGGTACCAAGTCTTTCCCCTGGAATGACAGCGAAAACCCTGTAGAGCGTGCCAAACACAAAGTTGACGCAGGTTTCGAGATTATGACAAAACTCGGCATCGAATACTTCTGCTTCCACGACGTGGATCTTGTCGACGAAGCCGACACAATCGAGGGCTATGAGGCCAATCTGAAGGAGGTTGTCGCCTATGTCAAGTCAAAGATGGCCGGAACAGGCATCAAGAACCTCTGGGGCACAGCCAACGTATTCGGTCACAAGAGATATATGAACGGTGCTGCGACAAACCCTGATTTCGACACGGCGGCCCGCGCTATGGTCCAGATAAAGAACGCCATCGACGCCACCATCGAACTTGGCGGAGAGTGCTATGTGTTCTGGGGAGGCCGCGAAGGCTACTGCACCCTGCTCAACACCGACATGAAGCGCGAAAAGGAACATCTGGCAACAATGCTCGGAATGGCACGCGACTATGCCCGCAAAAAGGGATTCAAAGGCACGTTCCTGATCGAGCCCAAACCGATGGAGCCCACCAAACATCAATATGACGTTGATACGGAGACCGTTATCGGATTCCTCAAGGCCCACGGTCTTGACAAGGACTTCAAGGTCAACATCGAGGTGAACCACGCAACCCTCGCCGGACACACTTTCGAACACGAACTGCAGTGCGCCGCCGATGCCGGACTTCTCGGTTCCATCGACGCGAACAGAGGTGACTATCAGAACGGATGGGACACCGACCAGTTCCCCATCGACATTTTCGAGCTGGTTCAGGCAATGCTGGTCGTTATCCGCAACGGAGGTCTCGTAGGAGGCAGCAACTTCGATGCTAAACTGCGCCGCAACTCAACCGACCCCGAAGACATATTCATCGCACATATCTCCGGTATGGATGCAATGGCACGCGCACTCGAGGTAGCCGCCGAGATATTGGAGAAATCTCCCGTGGAGAAGATGCGCGCCGAGCGTTACTCATCATTCGACAGCGGTGTCGGAAAGCGTTTCGAGAATGGCGAACTGACTCTTGAGGAAGTTGTCGAATACGCGAAAGGCAAAGGCGAGCCCAAAGCCGTCAGCGGCAAGCAGGAGCTCTACGAGACAATCATCAATATGTATATCTAAAAATCCCACCTATGCGTACGGCAGTATTTCCCGGCTCGTTCGACCCGTTCACTCTGGGCCATCTGGATGTCCTGAATTCAGCCCTAAAACTGTTTGACAAAGTGATTGTCGCAGTGGGCTACAACAGCGGCAAGAAAGGGTTTTTCCCTCCCCAGACCAGAGTGGAGATTATCAGGCAGGCAATTGGAGAGAACCCGAGAGTCGAAATTTGTTCATACACCGGATTGACCGTCGACCTTTGCAAGGATAAGAAAGCTGATTTCATCGTCAGAGGGCTGAGGACAACCACCGACTTTGACCTTGAGAGCGTAATATCCCAGGCAAACAGGACGATGAAGCCGGAACTGCTGACCGTATTCATCCCGGCGGGACACGAATATTCCTTCATCTCCTCCACTGTAGTGAGAGA
>JAKSJY010000108.1 GCA_024402025.1 Bacteroidales bacterium | reverse complement strand
CATTATCTTCGGAGGCTCATCCGTTTCAATGCCTCTTCCCATCCGGAGAAGGACAAGGAGAAACGGCGGTATCTCATTTTGCGTGAGGCCCATACACTGGAAAAGGCTTTGTCCCTACGCAATCCCAGGAAAGGCTTCGGAGCGGCAAAGGCGGAACACCTCATATTATCGCTTGTGTCATATCGCAGGGACTATGGCGCGCAGGATGGATTCCTCGCTTACCCCTGCTCCATCATTGCCGTCTACCTGTCCTATAGCCGTGCCTCAGGAACTGACGTGTCAGCTCTGGAGGCAGCGTTTCGCGAGCTGGACGGCGTAGTTCTTGAAGAGATTGCCGGGGTGATGGAATTGCCTTCTGACGAGATCAGAAGGGCCGCATCGGGCAATTTCGGCCAGGTTCTGGAAAGCCGTCACTCCATACGGGCCTATTCTCCCGAAATGGTTGACAGACAATTGTTGATCAAAGCTTTGGAAATGGCGGCGCATACTCCTTCGGCCTGCAACCGTCAGGCTTGGAAGACTCATGTCTTTGAAGGGGAAAAAGTGTCGGAACTTCTTCACTGGCAGGGAGGTTGCTCAGGCTTTGAGAACGAGATACACACGGCGGTGCTTGTCTGTGCCGATATGCGAGGTTTTCTTTACTATGAGCCTTTCCAACAATATGTAGACGGCGGGATGTATGCAATGAATCTTGTCAATGCATTCCATTCCCTGGGCCTCGGCACCATCCCCCTATCCTGCGGTTTCGTCCATTCGAAGCTTGCGGAATTGAGACGCTACGGCATCCCTGAAGAAGAATCTCCAATAGTGATAATCGGTGTGGGCAATCTTGAAGATACGGTCAAGGTGGCGGTTTCCACACGGAAGTCAATACTAGAAACGAACACATTTTGCGAAGGATAGTCATAATTAATCAGGCTTGCGGCAATCGCGGTGACGAGGCGGCGCACAAGGCATTTGTCAAGGGAATACTCGGAGACGGACGCTTTGCGGTGAGCGTCGTAACCATCGGGGTGGCGGAGCAGGCATTGTCATCGATGAAAGTGCCGGGTGCGGAATATGTCAATATCAGTCCGGGACGCTTTTATTACAAATGGACTGCCGGAGCGTTGAAGAAAGGTCTCGGTTTTCTATGGGTGTTGTCGGGAACGGCACACCGCGTGGCGAGGGAGATGAAGAAGGCGGACGTGCTGGTATGCGCTCCCGGAGGGATGGACTTGGGAGGATTCAGAAACTGGCATCATCTTTTCCTGATGCGTATGGCTCTTCGTTTTGCTCCGAAAGTGGCTTATTTCGGCCGTTCGATAGGTCCGTTCGTTGATGACAGGTTCAGTTCCCTGAGCTCTGCTGTCCTGCACCGTTGCGGATTCATCTCGCTGCGTGATACAAAGTCCTGGGCACTGGGCGACAGACTGGGACTTGAATGGCATAAGATGCTGGACATTGTTTTTGCCGACGGGAAGCTTTCCGTATCCGGGAAACCTTTTGCCGGAGATGCGGGATATTGTGTTCTGGTTCCGAATTCCCTGCGATGGCATCCGGCTTTCCGCCAGTTGACGGAAGCATCGGGATCCGGCAGTGTGGAATCGTTCTTCGTCAGTGTCATACAGGGCATTTCGAAGCGTTTCCCGGATATCAGGATAGTAATGCTTCCGCAGCTGTTCGGCGCTCCCGGATTGAATCAGGGGGACGTGGAATTCTTCCACCGTATTGCCGATGCCGCCGGTATGGAAGGAAAGTTGTGCGTGCTTCCCGACACACTCGATTCCGACACCCAGCGCTCTGTCGTGGCCGGTGCGGAATTCCTTGTCGGTGCACGATATCATTCCATTGTGTTCGCCGCATCGGCGGGTGTGCCGTTCCTGTCATTGACCTATGAAGACAAGATGAAAGGGCTTGTGGAGAATTTCCGCCTGCCCTCTGTTGCAGAATACGATTTGCGCGGAGGTCTGAATTCCACTGCGGTCATGGACCTGCTTGACGGTATGTCATTGTCCCGATACGGCGATTCTCCCCAGTTGGCGGCGGCCAGGAGTCTTACCTGTAAATGTTTTGATGAATTCAAGGAATGGATGGCAGAATGAAAAAGCGGATCAGGATAGCATTTGTGGATTTCTGGCACGGATTCGTGCCGGAGGAGAGTTTGTTTTACCGTGTCCTCGAATCCCGTTACGACATTGAGCTTTGCAATGATCCGGATTTCCTGTTCTGCTCGACATTCGGGGAGGAGCACTTGCGTTACGATTGTGTGAAGATATTCTATACCGGTGAAAACCAGAGTCCGGATTTCAATCTTTTCGACTATGCCCTCGGATTCGACCGCATCGAGTTCGGTGACAGGTATTTCAGATATCCCAACTATCTGCTCTATGAGAAGGATTTGGCAGGAATGAAGTCCAAGTCGGAAAGGGCGGAGGAGTCATTCGGGAAGAAAACAGGATTCTGCAGTTTTGTGTGCTCCAACGGTCTTGCTTCGACCGAGCGCGAGGAATTCTTTGACAAGTTGAGTGCATATAAGCAAGTATCATCCGGTGGCCGTTTCCGGAATAACACAGGAGGACCTGTAAAGGACAAGACAGAGTTCCTGACATCCCACAAATTCGATATCGCATTCGAGAACTGCAGCCATCCGGGATACGTCACAGAGAAGATTGTCCAGTCATTTGCGGCCTGCACGGTTCCCATATATTGGGGTGCTCCGGATGTGGTGGAGACTTTCAACCCCAATGCTTTCGTAAACTGTAACGATTATCCTTCATTTGACGCCGTAGTGGAGCGGGTGAAGGAGATAGACAATGATGATGCCCTTTATCTTGATATGCTCAGGGCTCCGGCTCTTCTGTCTGAGGATTCTCCTGTAGAGGATTTCCTTTTCAGCATTTTTGACCGGAAGCCGGAGGATGCATTCCGTCGCAGCAGGGAATTCTGGGGTCAACGTTATCTCGAATCGGTACGGGCCAAAGAGCGAGCATACAGAATGAGTCCCGGAGGTCTCTGGAAAGCACTTTACAGGCGCACGTTGTGGAAATGGCGCCGTAAAAGCGGGGTACTGTGGAAAATAGACGTTTTATCCAAGAAGAAATGAAAGACGTATCGGTCATCATAGTCAATTACAATACGAAAGGCCTGGTCTCCGATTGCCTTGACAGCGTTTTCTCAAAAACTCAGGGACTGGACTTCGAGGCAATTGTAGTTGACAACGCCTCTACGGACGGCAGCAGGGACCTGTTTCAGTCCGACGGGAGGATAAATTACGTCTATAATGACATGAACCTCGGCTTCGGCCGTGCCAATAACAGAGGACTTGAACTGGCGTCGGGCAGGAACGTGCTGTTCCTGAATTCCGA
>JAKSJY010000107.1 GCA_024402025.1 Bacteroidales bacterium | reverse complement strand
GAATCAGCAATGAACTTTTCTATTACCGGATAAATTCCCTCGTCGGCCTCATTGCTTCCGACGTTGGACTTGCTGCCGGCCGAATACCCGTTGACTACGCTTATGACGAGCAGGGAAAGGATCAAAGAAACTGTCTTATTCATTAGTTCACAATTTATTCTCCCAAATATAGATAAATTTTTTACTACCTTTGAATCACTATGAAAAGATTTATCCTCTCACTTCTTCTGCTGCTTCCCTTCTGCGCATTGGCGGCACCCGGCATCAAGAACGCCGCGGACTATGGTTTCCGTCCCGACAACAGCGCCGACAGCAATGCCATAGCTCTTCAGGAGGCATTGAACGGCGGCGGCACCATTCAGGTGATGGTCCCCGGCACCTACAAGTTCTGCGGCACCATGCTGTTGGATTCCAACACACGGCTTGAGTTCGGAGCGGGAGTATATCTGCGCAAGTCCACCGACTCAAAGGGGCAGACTGCCTCATTCGCCTTCATGAACCGGGGAGCATCCGAGGGTATGTGGAACGAGAACATTACCATCAAGGACCTGAACCTCTCCTGCAACGGCCTTGAAAACAGGGTCCCGCATCCCGTGTTCGGCCTCAACGGCCATCTTGCCTTCTTCCACGTGCGCAACCTGGAGATTGACGGATTCACTATGATGGACGGCACCCCGAGGACCTATGTAATCCATGTCGTCGGTTTCGAGGACGTTCGCATCAGCCGTGCGCATATCGAGGGAATGAAGGACGCCATCCATTTCTCCAGCGGCAGGAAGTTCGTCATCCAGGACTGTATATTCAAGACTTATGACGACCCTCTCGCCTTCAATGCGCACGACTACGTCAACTACATCTCCGAGTACGGCTGGATCGAGGACGGAGTTGTGGAAAACTGCTATGACCTTGCCGACCCCGAAAGGGGCACCACCGGATTCTTCTGCCGTATCCTTGCAGGGGCGTGGCGCGACTGGGAGAGCGGAATGGAGTTCCAGAGAGGGGACACCGTGGTGAGTGACGGACGCATCTACAGAGTCCTCGGGCCGGCGGACGGGACCATCTACAAATCCACAGTGCAGCCCACATTCGCGAAAGGGGAACAGACCCTTTCCGACGGCGTAACCTGGTGGATGATGCAGGACCACGACATAGTGTACGGGGTCGGCTGCCGCAACATCCACTTCAAGGACATATTCCTCCAGAAACCCCGCACAATCGCCTTCCAGATGCACTTCGACAAAGACAAGTACTCACGCAGCTACTATCCTGGTTCCGCGCCCCCCGTGCAGGAGAACATGATTTTCGAGAACATCTTCATCCAGGCTCCAATCTCCCAGCTCATCAAGGCAAAGACCCCCATCAACAATGTCAAGTTGATAAACAGTATGCTGAACGGCAGCGAAATCTATCTCTATGACATGCAGGAGGGACTGCACTATGACACCACCCATATCCTGATGATCGGGACAACATTCAAAGGCAAGGGCGAGCAGAGCATCTTACGAGTCTCTCCCACCCGTCCGGCGGACGTGAAGATAATAGGAAGCGTAGTCGAGAGCGAGAACTTTGTCCCCTGCGTCCTCAACGCCAAAGTGCTGCAGAGCGATATCCAGATCAAACGTTAACTTTTTCCAGAAGCATCACTATATTGGCACTTGATGAATATTACCCGCCTATCGTCTGTTCTGGTCGTCGTGACTGTCATTCTATGCTCCTGCAGCATAGATGAAGGATACGATTTCGACAACTACAACCCGGAGATGACTTTCTTCGTGAACGGACTGAATCTGAAGCTTGGCGACGTCGCGCCTGTCACCATTGATTCCCTTCTTGCTCTGGCACAGCACACCAAGTTCATGAACCACCTGAGAACAGACGAACAGGGCAACTATTATTTCGGATATTCCGACTATCTGACTCTGACCCATCAATCTCCCGGAACGCAGGGACAGACCCTTCCCGATCTTGAAGGTTCGCGCACCGAGTCTTTCGGAAAGATTCCCCTTGCTGTCAAGAACGTGGAATGGGACGTCGACCCGGTGATCAACGTTACTTTCAGCACCAATCTCAACGTGCCTTCTTCGGGAGAACTGGTCTTCACTCCCTATCCCCGGAAGAAAGAAGCCGTTGCTGTCAAGGACATAGCGCTCCCCATATCGGACAACCCCGCCAGAACAGTAAGCGAAACCATTACTGTCCGTGATATCCCCGGTCTGTTCAGGACCCTTCCGGATTCGCTGACAGTAAGTTTCAAGCTGAAAGCCGCGGACCAGAGCCCTTTGACTCCGGGCACGTCATATTCCGTTCAGACGGACTACAATATTGAAGTGCCGTTGATATTCGGAAATGACGTGAATATCATTCCGTCACCTTCAATGGTCCCATTGCCGGAAGAAGTTCACAACATCGTTGCCAACAACCCCTTCGGCATCGAGGCTGACGTGCTGTCCACCCTCCCTATGGGGGCTCGTCTGGAATTCTCCCTTATCGACTCCAAAGGCAAAGAGGTGGAACTGGAGTCGGAATGCTCCATCATCATCCCGACAGCAAGACCGGGAGAGGTGCCGGAGCCCGTACATTTCAGCACAACAATGTCGGTCAAGGACAAAGGGCACATCCCGGCCATGCTTCGCATTGACTATCAGCTGAACGTGTCCGGAAATATGTGGATTAACAAGAACCAATATATACGCTTGTCGAACATTACCCTGGTGCTGCCTAAGGGAATCACGATTCTGTAAATGTCAAGGAAGATACTGGTTAATATCGTTCTGGTACTGATGACGGCAATCACCGCCACCGGACAAAATATGCAATCCCTGTATTTCCTCGACAACAGCCTTTACGGATACAGAATAAATCCCGCCATACCGTCGGAAAAGAATTTTGCAGGCCAGATAATCAGCAACGTGGATCTCAGCGCCAACAGTTCTCTGGGCCTTAGCAATTTTGTGTTCAAGGACAGCAGCGGCAAGATGATATCAGGATTCAACAGAGCATTGCCTACCGAAACTTTCCTTGAGGGAATCAGTCCGTCCAACAATCTAGGCGTCGTGGAGAGTCTTACCATATTGTCCTGCGGCTTCTGGACAGAGAAAAACTTCTTCCACAATATTGAATTCAATGTCAGGGGATATCAGGATGCATCCCTTCCCAAGGACTTCTTCGCTTTGCTGAAGGAGGGGAACAGAGAAGAACCGTATAACCTGGCGGGCTTCCGTATTAGCAATCAGTCATATCTTGAATTTGCCTACGGAATGTCAAAGTCCTTAGGTGACAAGATTTCCGTCGGAGGGCGCGTGAAATTGCTTATAGGCTTCCTGAACCTCAATGCAGAGACGAACAACACCAATCTGGTGCTGAAGGCGAACGGTTCGGATTCGATGAAAATTTCAGACAAACAGTCGGCACAAACTGC
>JAKSJY010000106.1 GCA_024402025.1 Bacteroidales bacterium | reverse complement strand
CTTATCGAATGGACGAAGAGACAGGTCGAAAGCGGCCGCAAGACTGCCGCCGACTTCTACAATGCCGGCGGATGGACAGCCCATCTCCTGGGCAACGTGTGGGAGTTCACGGCACCCGGTGAAAACCCGAGTTGGGGAGCGACCAACACCTGCGCGGCCTGGATGTGCCAGCACCTCTACAGACATTACCAGTACACCCCCGACAAGGAGTATCTGGCTGAAATATATCCCGTATTGAAAGAGGCTGCCCGTTTCTTTGTGGATATGCTTGCCGAGGACCCCCGCACCGGATATCTCGTGACTGCGCCGACCTCATCGCCGGAAAACGCATACAAGATGCAGGACGGAACGGTTGCCAACGTATGTGCCGGATCCACGATGGACAACCAGATTGTCCGTGAGCTTTTCACCAACACGATGGAAGCCGCGGCCATACTGGGCGTGGACAGGGAATATGCCGACACCCTCAGACAGAAGAGGGACAGGCTCTGCCCCACAATGCTCGGACCGGACGGAAGGATAATGGAGTGGCTCGAACCCTTCGGGGAAAACGAACCCCATCACCGCCACGTCTCGCATCTGTTCGGGCTCCACCCGGGAAATGAGATTTCAGTGAACAGGACTCCGGAACTCGCCGAGGGTGCAAGGAAAACGCTCGAGGCACGCGGAGATGAAAGCACAGGCTGGTCAATGGCCTGGAAAATCAACTTCTGGGCGCGTCTCCACGACGGCGACCACGCTTACAAGCTTCTGTGCGACCTGCTTCGCCCCGTATTCGACACTGACTTCAACTATATTGACGCCGGAGGCTCATACCCCAATCTGTTCTGCGCCCATCCCCCCTTCCAGATTGACGGAAACTTCGGAGGATGCGCCGGTATCGCGGAAATGCTGGTCCAGAGCCACGAGGGCTTCATAGAACTGCTTCCCGCCCTTCCGGGCAAACTGAAGGAGGGCTCATTCAAGGGACTGTGCGTCCGCGGCGGAGCCGTAGTGAGCGCCAGCTGGAAAGACGGCAAGGTGACGGACGTAGAGCTTGAGGCGACAACCGAGGGAGATTTTGAGATAAAAGGGTTCACGAACGGCCCGGTACATCTCAAGGCAGGCGAGAGATGGAGCAATTGATATTGGTCAAGTCAAAACTGATTCCTATCTTTGCAGGATACATAATTGGAAAACATAATGGAACTTCCCGATAAATATGACCCTTCCCTTGCGGAAGAAAAATGGTACAGATACTGGATCGAACACAAATTCTTCCATTCCGAACCGGATGAAAGAGAGCCCTATACGATAGTGATTCCACCACCGAACGTGACGGGAGTCCTTCATATGGGACATATGATGAACAATACCCTTCAGGACGTTCTCGTAAGGCGCGCCCGTATGAAGGGCAAGAATGCTCTCTGGGTCCCCGGCACGGACCACGCCTCCATCGCAACCGAGGCCAAAGTGGTGGGCCGTCTCGCGGAAAAGGGCATCAGGAAGCAGGATCTCACGAGGGAGGAGTTCCTCCAGCACGCCTGGGACTGGACCAACGAACACGGGGGAATCATCCTCAAGCAGCTCAGAAGGCTCGGCGCCAGCTGCGACTGGGACAGGACGGCCTTCACGATGGACGGCCCCCGCAGCGAAAGCGTTCTGAAAGTTTTCTGCGACCTGTATGACAAAGGATTGATCTACAGAGGGCTGCGAATGGTCAACTGGGATCCGAAAGCAAGGACTGCACTCTCCAACATAGAGGTCATCTACCGCGAGGAGAAGTCCAAACTCTACTATCTGAAATACTATCTGGCCGACACCGATACCAATCCCGTCGTCCCCACCGGAGTTGAAGGAGAAGTTCTCCACAAGGATGAAAAGGGATGGTACGCAGTCGTGGCGACCACCCGTCCCGAGACAATAATGGGTGACACCGCGATGTGCATCAACCCCAAGGACCCGAAGAACGGATGGCTGAAGGGCCACAAGGTGACGGTTCCCCTCGTCGGCAGGGCCGTTCCTGTCATCGAGGACCGCTATGTCGACGTCGAATTCGGTACCGGATGCCTCAAGGTCACTCCGGCTCACGACGTGAACGACTACAATCTGGGCAAAACCCATAACCTCGAGACCATAGACATCTTCAACCCTGACGGAACCCTCTCCCCCGCCGCCGGCCTTTATGTCGGAATGGACAGGATGGTCTGCAGGAAACAGATAGCGGCCGACCTGCAGGAGGCCGGTCTGATGGAAAAGGTGGAGGACTATGTAAACAAGGTGGGATATTCCGAAAGGAACCCGAACACCGCAGTGGAACCCCGCCTCTGCAAGCAGTGGTATCTCAAGATGGAACACCTTGCACAGATAGCGCTCAAACCCGTATTGGACGGGGATATCAAGTTCCACCCGGACAAATTCGTCAACACCTACCGCAACTGGCTCGAAAACATCGACGACTGGTGCATCAGCCGCCAGCTCTGGTGGGGCCACAGAATCCCCGCATACTATCTGCCGGGAGACGGAAGCGAGAACGAAACGTTCGTGGTCGCCCTCAATGAAGAGGAGGCTCTGCAGAAGGCAAGAAAAATCAAGGGATACGAGAACATATCCGCCTCTGACCTGCGTCACGATGAGGATGCTCTCGACACCTGGTTCTCAAGCTGGCTCTGGCCTGTCAGCCTGTTTGACGGCATCAATGACCCCGGAAACAAGGAAATCAAATACTACTACCCCACAAGCGACCTCGTGACCGGTCCGGACATCATCTTCTTCTGGGTTGCCAGAATGATTATGGCGGGCGAGGAATATATGGGTGACGTCCCCTTCCGCAACGTCTATTTCACGGGAATCGTGAGGGACAAGCTCGGCCGCAAGATGAGCAAGCAGCTGGGCAACTCCCCCGACCCCATAGGACTGATAGAGAAATACGGAGCGGACGGCGTCCGCCTCGGCATACTTCTCTGCACCTCGGCAGGCAACGACATACTCTTTGACGAGAGCCAGGTCGAACAGGGACGCAATTTCTCGAACAAGATTTGGAACGCCTTCAGGCTGGTCCAGGGATGGAAGGAGGCCGACGTTCCGCAGAGCAAGGCAAACCGCGTCGCAGTGGAGTGGTTCAGGGCAAAACTCGAAAAGACTCTCGCACAGATTGACGCCGACTACGACAAATTCCGCATCAATGACGCCGTGATGGCAACCTACAAGCTCTTCTGGGATGACTTCTGCGCCTGGTATCTCGAAACAATCAAGCCGGCATATCACGACGGAGTGCAGGACCCTGTCGACAGTGAGACATATCAGGCCACCAAGGGTTTCTTCGACGTTCTGCTCAAGATGCTGCACCCCGTGATGCCTTTCATCACCGAGGAACTCTGGCAGAACCTTCAGCCCAGAAAGGAGGGTGAGACCATAATGCTGCAGAGAATACCCGAAGCCACGGATTGCGACGAGCAGGTCATAGCGCGTTTTGAAACGGCGCAGCAGGCCATTGCATCCGTCCGCGCAATACGTCAGCAGAAAAACATCTCCCCCAAGACACCGCTGAAACTTCAGGTTGCGGCAGGCGCCTACCCCGAGGAGGTCAATCCCGTCATCGAGAAACTCGGCGGGATATCCGACATCGACGTTTGCGGAGAGATTGACACCTCCGTGCCCGGACAAGGCT
>JAKSJY010000105.1 GCA_024402025.1 Bacteroidales bacterium | reverse complement strand
ATCTGGGGCCTGTTCATGCAGAAGGTTTACAAGGATCCTACGATTCCAATCGGAAAGGATGACCATTTTGTCCCGCCGTTGGGGTGGAATATGAACTTCAGTTGCACCGGCTCCCTTGATGATATGACGTCGGGCAACGAAGGCAGCGACAACTTCTTCGAATAGAATGACCGTCACCGAATTGATTTCGCAGGCGGGGGAGAGGTTGACCCCCATCTATTCACCGCGCGAGGCGAAGTTGCTTGCTCTGCGTCTTGCGGAACATTATGAGGGTATGAATCCGGCCGTGTTCTATTCCTGCGGTGAAACCGAACTGCGCTCCTCGGACCATATCTTAGAGGCTCTCGGACAATTGTCGGAAGGCCGCCCGATTCAGTATGTGTTGGGTTTTGCCGAGTTCTGCGGCCACCGGTTCAAGGTCCGTGAGGGGTGTCTGATTCCCCGCCCGGAGACAGAAGAGTTGGTCGGACGGATTGTCAGTGACTGCGAGGGGTTCGTACCTGATGACGGGCAGTTCAATATTCTGGATATGTGTACCGGTTCGGGGTGCATCGCCTATTCTTTGGCGGCGGCTTTCCCGGAAGCTATGGTATATGGCTGTGACATATCTGAAGAGGCCCTTTCAATCGCCTGCCGTCAGAGAATAAAGCTTTCCGGAGCCCGTCCGGTCCTGTTCAGGGCGGATATCAGCTCTCCGCCGCCGGCCGGATTGCCGGAATTCGACATAATCGTTTCCAATCCGCCCTATATAAAGGAGAGCCAACGCGCGGAAATGCACAGGAATGTTCTCGGATATGAGCCTGCAGAGGCCCTGTTTGTTCCGGATGAGGACCCTCTTGTATTCTATCGCGCCGTGAAGTCCTGGGCCGACTTGCTGCTCAAGAGGGGAGGAGCTGTTTATCTTGAAGTGAATGAGTCTCTTGCGGATGAGACTTCGGAGATTTTCCCGGGAAGTGGCGTGGTGAGGGATTTTAATTCGAAACCCCGTTTTGTCATAAGTCGAAGTTGAGGCCTATGCCGATTACGTGCTCGGCCGGGTCATTCTTGAACGCATAGTACATATAGTACCACTCGAGTTGCATCCACGGAGTGAGCTTGTAGTCGCAGGCCACATAGTGACGTGTCTGCATCCATTTGACTCCCCAGGTGAACACCTCCATCGCCAGATATGGGCTGAATTTGCTGTCGGGGATATAGTACTGCACCTTGAGTCTTGACCTCAGCTCATCTTTCTGACTGTCGGGTCTCCAGGTGTGCATATATCTCTCCCTTATGCTGACCTTGAAATTGCCACTTTTCAAGGCGCCGGACAATTCTGCTATAGCCCTGTGTGTCAGATGTCCCGGCTCAATCATAAAGTCGTAGCAAGCTCCGGCGGAGAGCCAGGGGAGAATCCTGTAGCCTACCGTGAAGCGGTTGTATGCGCAGTCGAACTTGCTGTATTTTATATTGTCGTGCTCCATATAGTTGGTGATGTACCACTTGGAATTATTGAAATCGTGGTGGATTTCAATAAATTCCCAGCCTCCTACGTAACTGGCCGGAGTTGCATCCCCCTCTCCGGTTTCCGCAGCGGAAGCCAGGGTGAAGAGCAGCAGGGCGCAGGGGAGCAGGAAGGCTTTGAGGCTGTTCATAATTATCGGAGCTGTACCCAGTCCACAGGAGCGGTGACGCTGATTTCCTCGTGACGGACGGGATGGTTGAATGTTATCTGTCTTGCGTGCAGGCTGATGCCTCCGTCGGGATTGGATCTCGGAGCGCCGTATTTCAAGTCTCCCTTGATGGGGCAACCGATGGCTGCAAGCTGGCATCTGATCTGGTGATGTCTTCCGGTAAGCAGTTCCACTTCGACAAGGTGATATCTGTCCGTATCCTTGAGGACTTTGTACCTGAGTCTGGCCTCCTTGGCATCAGGCACTTTGTGGTCGAAGGGGTAGCTCTTGTTCTGCTTCTCGTTCCTGCGGAGGAAGTGTGTCAGTTCCCCCTGTTCGGGGGCGGGTCTGCCGCAGGTCAGGGCCCAATATGTCTTGTGAATATCTCCTGTGCGGAAGAGTTCGTTGAGGCGTTCCAGACATTTGGAGGTCTTGGCAAAAACGGCAAGTCCGCTTACGGGGCGGTCAAGCCGGTGCGGAACACCCATAAAGACGTGTCCGGGCTTCGAGTCCCTCTGCGCGATGAACGCCTTGAGTTTCTCGGACAACGGTTCGTCTCCGGTCTTGTCCCCCTGGACAATTTCACCTGCTGACTTATTGAAAATCAGCAGGTGATTGTCTTCATAGAGAATCCTGCCGGAGATGTCTCCGTATTCTTCCTTGGATAATTCTCTGTATATCACGCCGGGTATTCCTTAGCAGGCTTTTCCGTCGCTGCCGAGAACGTTCACGATCTTGTGCGTGTAGAGTTTTTTCATCTCGTCACGGGCGGGACCGCAGTATTTGCGGGGGTCGAATTCGCCGGGTTTCTCAACGAACACCTTGCGGATTGCCGCTGTCATTGCAAGGCGGCTGTCTGAGTCGATGTTGATCTTGCAGACGGCGCTCTTGGAGGCCTGACGGAGCTGCTCTTCGGGAATGCCTACTGCATCGGGAAGTTTGCCGCCGTGGGTGTTGATGATGTCAACGTACTCCTGGGGAACTGAAGATGAGCCGTGGAGAACGATAGGGAAGCCGGGAAGCTGCTCTTCAACGCCCTTCAGAACGTCGAATGCCAATGGAGGGGGAACGAGTTTGCCAGTCTTGGGGTCGCGGGTGCACTGTTCGGGTTTGAATTTGTATGCGCCGTGGCTTGTTCCGATGGAGATTGCGAGTGAGTCGCAGCCTGTACGGGTTGCGAAATCAACAACCTCTTCGGGTTTTGTGTAGTGTGATTCCTCCGCGCATACCTCATCTTCAACGCCGGCGAGGACGCCGAGCTCGGCCTCTACGGTCACGTCATATTTGTGAGCGTATTCAACGACTTTCTTGGTGAGGGCGATGTTGTCTTCGTAGGGGAGTGAACTTCCGTCAATCATTACTGAAGAGAAACCCATATCTACGCAGCTCTTGCAGAGTTCGAAGCTGTCACCGTGGTCGAGGTGAAGGACAATCTGGGGTTTTTCCCAACCGAGTTCCTTTGCGTATTCGACTGCTCCCTGAGCCATATAGCGGAGGAGGGTCTGGTTCGCATAGTTGCGGGCTCCCTTGGAAACCTGGAGGATGACGGGGGATTTGGTCTCGGCTGAGGCCTGGATGATGGCCTGAAGCTGTTCCATATTGTTGAAATTGAATGCAGGGATGGCATATCCGCCTTTCACTGCCTTGGCGAACATATCACGGGTGTTCACCAGTCCTAAATCTTTGTAAGAAACCATATTTTTGTGTTTAACTTGAAATTCAAACTCAATCCCACAAATGTAATGATAATTCTTGGATTTTGACTAATTTTGGCTTGCGAAAATGAAGACAGGCACTGAAAAACTTAAAACTGCGCTGTTGTTCGGGTCGTTCAACCCGCTGCATGAGGGCCATCTGGCGATTCTGAGGTATGTTCTTGAGAATTGTCGGAATTGCCGGGCCGGAATAGTGGTGTCTCCTGAGAATCCTTTCAAGAAGGGTATCGGAGCCAACGCCGCCGACAGGCTTGATGCGGTCCGCAGGACCGTGAAGGAGACGGG
>JAKSJY010000104.1 GCA_024402025.1 Bacteroidales bacterium | reverse complement strand
GATTACAGGTTCTGTCCTGCCTTGATCTCCTTCACTCCCATCAGCTTGAGGACCTCGCGGGCCTTCTCGGGGTTGTTGGTGGTAATCTGGTCGACGCCCATTTCGACGAGTCGCTTCATGTCCCTGACATTGTCGACTGTCCAGACATTGACGCTCATACCGTTCTTGCGGCACATTTCGTACCAGTCGGGATGCTCGTAGAACTTGGGGAAGTACATATCGGAGCCGTTCACACCGTGTGCGAAAACCTCATCGGGGGTGATGTCATAATGCAGGTACTGAACGGTGAATCCGGGAGCATGCTTGACGAGAAGCTCGCACTGGCGGAGACTGAACGAGATGAAAATAACCTGCTTGGGGTCGAAGAGACCGTGGGCCTTGAGGGCGTCGATACTTCTTGTGACGGCTTCCTCCATCATTGCGTCGGGATGCCATTTGAGTTCGAACACAAGGCGTGTCTTCTTGCATTTGGCAGCCTGCTCGAGGTATTGGTCGAGAGTCGGGATGGGCTCGCCGTTCTCGATGCGGATGTCCTTGAAGTCAGCCCAGTCGTGGTCGCAGAAGTTCATTCCATTGACGCCACCGTCGTGGAATACTGCAAGTTCTCCGTCCCTGGTCATATTGACGTCGAATTCCGTACCCCAGAAGCCTTCCTTCTGGGCTGCCTTGAGGGAAGCGATGGAGTTGGTGCCGCCTTCTCCGATGGCGCTGTTCCAGAATCCGCGATGGGCCACGATGGCTACCCCGTGGCTGTTTCCGGCTGCAAAGGCGCTCAGGCCGAGCAGAACCGCTGCAAAGGTGGTAATGATTCTTTTCATTGTCGGACTAGATGTTTTCAGCCGCCTCTACGGCCTTGAAGTAACGATAGGAGTTGAGTTTCAGTTCGCCGCAGGACGCCTCGTCGCAGACGATGATGCCGTTTTGGTGGTTCTGCAGGGCAGAGACGGTGCACATATGGCTGTACGGGCCCTCGACTGCGTCCTTGATGGCACGTGCCTTCTTGGGACCGAATGCGAGGATGACGACTTCGCGCGAGGAGGTCACCGTAGCGACGCCGACGCTCATCGCCTGCTTGGGCACCTTGTTGGGGTCGTTGTCGAAGAAGCGGCTGTTGACGATGCGGGTATCCTCGGTGAGGGTGACGACGCGTGTCCTGGAAGTGAGGGGTGAGAACGGCTCGTTGAATGCGATGTGGCCGTCTTCGCCTATGCCTCCGAGGAAGAGGTCGAATCCGCCAGCGGCCTCGATGGCTTTCTCATATGCCTCGCACTCCGCCGCGGGGTCCGCAGCGTTGCCGTTGAGGATGTGGATGTTCTGCGCGGGCTCGTCGATCTGGTCGAAGAGATACTTGTGCATGAACGAGTGATAGCTCTCGGGATGGCTCTCGGGAAGACCCACGTATTCGTCCATATTGAAGGAAATCACGTTCTTGAAGCTGACTTCGCCGGCCTTGACCATACGGATGAGTTCCTTGTAGGTCTCGATAGGGGTGGAGCCTGTGCAAAGTCCGAGCACGAAGGGTTCGTTGCTCTTTGCCGCTTTTCTGTTGATTGCGTCCGCAATGTGGTGAGCGGCCCAGAGGGATCCCGCTGCACTGTTGTCTCTGATTATAAGTTTCATGTCATTAATTTTTTTCCGTTCAACAAATATAGCCATAATTATTCACATTGTTTGCTTATCTTTGCCGATAGCGAAACAAATGTCCAAGGAATGAAGGGAGTATTTATTTTTCTTGCGGAGGGCTTCGAGGACGTCGAAGCCGTCGCAACGTATGATGCTCTGCGAAGAGGCGGTGTCAAGGCGGAATTCATCGGAGTGCGCGACGAGCCTTTCGTAACGTCCTCGCACGGGACCGTCATCGGCGTGGAGAGGACTCTTTCCGACCTGTTGGACGGGGCCTCGCACGAAGGCACGGACCGCCGCGATTTCCTTATCTTCCCGGGCGGGATGCCGGGTACCCGGAACCTTGCCGCCTGCGCTCCGCTGATAAGTCTTATGCGCGAGCATTATGCACAGGGAGGCTCGCTGGCGGCGATATGTGCCGCTCCGGGATTGGTCCTTGGCCAGCTTGACGCCCCCGAGGGGCTGGAATTCACCTGTTTCGACGGGTTCGAGACTGCGCTTGCTTCGCAGGGTGCCGCATTCGTGCGCAAGCCCGCCGTCCGTTGCGGACGCATCGTCACGGGCCGCAGCGCCGGATATGCCGTGGACTTCGGATTGGAGATTCTCGAGGCGATAAAAGGCGCCGAGGTGGCTGCGCAGGTGCGCGGTGCAATGCTGTTGGATATTCAATAAACCAGAATGATATGATGAAGAGATTTTTTGCTTTTTGCGTTGCGGCCGTTGCCGCGATGTCCCTGGCTTTCGCCCAGGAAGACGAACACGTTCCCGGTCTTTATTCGGTAATCGGAGACGAGTACATTCCTCTTACTCCGGTGATGTCCGCCCAGAACAACAGTTCCACCGGGATCCTCGGGGTCGAGATAGGTAAGACCAAGTACAGCTACAAGGGCGAGACGTCCGATTCGAAGGCTGCGGGAACTTTCGTCCTCGTATGCGACATGTCGAAGAAGACAATCAAGCAGACGCTCAAGACCTATGACGTCTTCGTGCAGTCGATGACTCCGGACAATATGATCATAATACCCCTCGAGGTCGCGAAGAACAAGAGGCTTTATGACGAGGGTGTCGAAATTGCCGGCATCAACGCGGAGAGAAAGGTCAGGATTCCTTTCGTGTGGGAGCGCATTTCCGACAACTCCTTCAGGATCGATGCCGAACTTCTTCCCGGAGAATATGCCATAGCCTTCCGTCCCGCGAAGCTCGGAGGGTTTGAATTCACGGCGGTGTTCGACTTCTCGGTAGAATAGGGATGGCGCTTTTCAACAAGGTCGCCGGATTCTTCTATTTCGGGGCGCTTCTGCTCTCGGGCCGTTGCGTTCCCGAGACCACTGACCGCATACGGGTCAACGGCCAGGACCTGCTTTATACCGTGCGCGGCCCGCTGGACGGTGCGCCCGTAGTGCTGATGCACGGCAATGGCGGTTCGCACAAGAGTATGGCCACCCAGCAAATCCAGCTTGCGCGCGCAGGGTACAGGGTGTACTGTCCCGATTCGCGCGGGCAGGGGGCCAACGAGCCACTGGAAGAATACCATTACGCCGATATGGCGGAGGATTGCTATCAGTTCATCCGTGCGCTCGGACTTGAAAGGCCGGTCGTAGGCGGATGGAGCGACGGCGGCATCAACGCCCTCCTGCTCGAGATGGCTCATCCGGGCACCTGCAGGGCCATCGTCGCCGCCGGTGCCAACCTCTACCCAGACTGCGGGGACGGATTCGAGGAATTCAAGGCCTGGATTCTGGAGCAGGGGACACCTCTTGCGATGATGATGCTCAGCGAGCCGGACATAGACCCCAGGGACCTTGCGGCGATAAAATGTCCTTCGCTGATAACCTGCGGGGACAGGGATCTGATTTCCGTGGAGCACACCAGGCTTATCGCGGACTCGATTCCGGGGGCCGAACTGGTAGTGTTCAGACACGCCACGCACGGGAGTTACATCAAGAAAAACCCGCGGCTCGGCAGGCGTATGATAGAATTTTTGAAAAAAGTTTAAAAAAAATTTTGCAGCAAAGAAAAAAGTTGTATCTTTGCAGTCCTTTTCGCGCTACGCGAAAGAGTTCTTTGAAAATATTGTAAGATAAGTACAAGCAAGTACCGAGAAAAATTAAGAAATTCGAGAGCGTTAATTTCTAAGGAATTAAGGTGTCAGGAAGTCAAGCTA
>JAKSJY010000103.1 GCA_024402025.1 Bacteroidales bacterium | reverse complement strand
CAAAAAGGTTGACGAACTTCTTGCAGCCAAGGAAAAAGAGATAATGACAGTATAGAGTCCGTGCGCAAGATAAAACTCATCGCAGGACCCTGTAGCGCAGAATCATCGGCTCAACTCTATGGCACGGTGAGTGCCATAGTTTCTTTGCGCCCTGATATGGAAGCCGCAGGGTTCGAACTGGAGGCTTTCCGCGCCGGAGCGTGGAAGCCGCGTACCCGTCCGGGATGTTTCGAAGGTGCCGGCGAGGATGCCGTCGGCTGGGTGGCCGACACACAGAAAAAGATTGGCCTTGAGGGTATGGTGGAAGTGGCGAAAGCCTCACACGTCGAGACCGTGCTCAATGCCGGACTCAAGAGAGTCTGGATAGGTGCGAGAACGGCGACAAATCCATTTGACACTCAGGAGATAGCAGATGCATTGAGAGGATGCGGCGACATTGCCGTATTCGTCAAGAACCCTGTCAATCCGGACGTCGACCTGTGGCAGGGAGCAATCGACCGGTTCCGCGCCGTAGGCGTGACCAGAGTCTCGGCAGTCCATCGCGGATTCTCCTTCTATGAGAAGAGCCGCTACCGCAACCTGCCCAAATGGCAGGTCCCCATCGAACTGATGCAGAGAATACCCGAAGTGCCGATGTACGGTGATGCAAGCCATATCACCGGATGTCGGGAATATATCCCGGAGGTTGCGCAGAAAGCCCTCGACCTCGGATTTGCGGGATTGTTCCTGGAATCACATATAAACCCCTCCGAAGCACTCAGCGACAGCAAACAGCAACTTACCCCGAATGCGTTGTGTGAATTGCTGCGGTCATTGTCGATAAAGGACATTTACGCCGAGTCACGTTCCCTGCAGAAGGAACTTGAGCAGCTGCGCTCCCAGATAGACGTGATTGACGAAAACCTGCTTGACGTCATTGCCGAAAGAATGGCCGTTGTCGAAAAGCTGGGAGAATTCAAGAAAGAGCATAATCTGACAATCCTGCAACAGCCCAGATGGGAACAGATTCAGCAGATTGTTTCCGAAGGAGCGAAAAACAGAGGCCTCGACCCGGCTTTCGTCGAGGAATTGTTCCAACTTCTCCATCAGGCGGCCATCGACCGCCAGTCATGACCACTGAAAAAGAGGTCTGTCCGAAACGGGCAGACCTCTTTTCAAATCATTTCGAGACAACTTCTAGTCCTCGCGAATTGCTGCGATGCCGGGAAGATCCTTGCCTTCAATAGCCTCAAGCATCGCGCCTCCGCCGGTGGAGACATAGCTTACCTTGTCGGCATAACCCATCTGGGTTACAGCTGCAACGGAGTCACCGCCACCGACAAGAGTGTAGGCACCTGCGGCCGTGGCCTCTGCGAGGTCTTCGGCAATCTGAAGAGTACCCTTTGCGAATGTAGGCATCTCAAATACACCTACAGGGCCGTTCCAAAGGATAGTCTTTGAAGAGAGGATTATCTTCTTCCAGTTCTCCAGGGAAGCCTTGCCGGCATCCATACCTTCCCATCCGTCAGGGATGTCAGTTGAAGGAACGACCTTAGTGTTGGCCTCGTTGCTGAACTGGTCTGCTACAACAGTCTCCACAGAGAGGGAGATGTTGACGCCCTTTTCCTTTGCAGTCTTCAGAATATCAAGAGCATCGGGAATAAGTTCATCCTCGTGGAGGGAGTTGCCGATTTTTCCGCCCTGAGCCTTGATGAAGGTATAACCCATACCGCCGCCGATAATCAGGTTGTCAACTTTGGTGACAAGGTTCTTCAGAACTTCGAGTTTGGAAGAGACCTTTGAACCGCCGATGATGGCTGTGAAGGGATGCTTCGCGTTCTTGAGCACGTTGTCGATGGCCTTGATCTCACCGTTCATCAGGTAACCGAACATCTTGTCATTGGGGAAATACTTGGCAATCAAAGCAGTTGATGCGTGAGCGCGATGTGCAGTACCGAATGCGTCGTTGATGTAGCAGTCGGCGTATGAAGCGAGTTTGGCAACGAAAGCCTTCTGGCTCTCCTTGACGGCAGCCTTGGCGGCCTTCTTTTCTTCATCGGTTGCATCTTCCGCAAGTCCGCGGGGTTTGCCCTCTTCCTCTGCGTAGAAACGGAGGTTCTCAAGAAGCAGGACCTCACCGGGTTTGAGAGCCGCAGCCTGTTCGTCGGCTTTCTGGCAGTCGGGTGCGAACTGTACGGGAACTCCGAGATAACTGCTTACCCTGTCGATGATGTGTTTGAGGGAGAATTTGTCGGCAGGGCCCTTGGGACGGCCGAGATGCGACATAATGATGAGGGCTCCGCCGCCGGCGAGAACCTTCTTCAACGTGGGGACAGCTGCACGGATTCTGGTGTCATCCGTGATTTCAAACTCGTCATTCAACGGAACGTTGAAGTCAACGCGTACAATGGCCTTCCTGCCATTAAAGTCATAAGTCTCAATGTTTTTCATATAGTGGTGATTTGTATCTGTTTCCAATGCATACAAAAGTACAAAAATAATGCATATATTTGCAATAAAAGGGTACAATATGACGATAGAAGAGCCGTCACGGGAGTGGAAAGACTATGAATTGATTGACTCCGGAGATTTCAGCAAGCTGGAACGCTTCGGAAGTTACGTGATGATACGCCCGGAGCCCAAGGCTCTGTGGAAGAAATCTTTAGGAGACGACCGGTGGCTCAGGATGGCCCACACCGAATTCAAGCCGGGCGCGGGATTCGGGAAGGCCGGGAAAGAGGACAGCGGCTCGTGGAACAGACTCAAGGCGATGCAGGACCAGTGGGCAATCTCCTACCCTTCCTGCGGATTCAATCTCCGCCTCGGGCTGACCAGTTTCAAACACGTGGGAGTATTTCCCGAACAGGCCCCCAATTGGGAGTATATCCGGAAGCAGGTGCAGAGGCTGAAGAGCTCCGGCAACCTGCAGGGAGCGCCGAAAGTGCTGAACCTGTTCGCATACACCGGCGCCGCCTCCCTTGCCGCCTGCAAGGCAGGGGCTCAGGTAACTCATCTTGATTCCGTCCGACAGGTGGTCACCTGGGCAAGGGGCAATATGGAGCTGAGTTCCCTGGACGGAATCAGGTGGATAATCGAGGATGCCCTCAAATTCGCCAGACGGGAAGCCAGACGGGGCAATCTCTACAACGGCCTGATTCTCGACCCTCCTGCATACGGGCACGGACCCGACGGTGAGAAATGGAAACTGGACGAGTGCCTTTTCGAACTTCTGGAGGCCTGCGCCGCCATTCTGGCCCCGTCCGACAGTTTCATGGTGCTCAACCTCTACTCCAACGGTTATTCCGCCGTCCTTGCCGACACCATCGTAAGGAGCGCCTTCGGAGGCAGGTTCAAGGCGTTGGACTACGGAGAGCTCGTGCTCAGGGACAGTTTCGGCAAAGCCCTGCCGCTGAGCGTTTTTTCAAGACTTGAAAGATAGAAAGATATGATGGATTTCTTGTCGATAGTATGGAACGTGGACCCTGTCATTGTCAGCATCGGTCCCCTTGCAATCCGCTATTACTCACTGTTGTTCATCGCAGGATTCCCTCTCGGATACTGGATGTTCACAAAATTCTACACACGGGCCGGACTGGACACAAAAATACTCGAACCGCTGCTCTATGCACTGCTTATCGGCACAATCGTCGGAGCGAGACTGGGGCACTGCATCTTCTATCAGCCCGACTACTATTTCACCCCCGAACACTTCGGAGAAATTCTCCAGGTGTGGAAAGGAGGCCTGGCTTCGCACGGGGGCACGGTCGGAGTGATACTCGCGCTTCTGTGGTATGCCCGCAAGTATGGGAAGGCGTATGACTTCGACACCCTGTGGCTGTTCGACAGACTTGCCATAGCCGTCTG
>JAKSJY010000102.1 GCA_024402025.1 Bacteroidales bacterium | reverse complement strand
TAGCTCTATGCGTGGCCATACTCGCCGCCTCTTCCACGGAATATCAGACATTTGCAGCAGGCAAAGGCGACCCCAAGACAATAAAGTTGTTCCAGACCGTGTCCGATTCGATTACCAGCTATCTGAAAATATCGACGACCGTCGATTCCAAAACCAGGATAGAGAGAGCCGTCCCATCGGGAGAGAAACTGAAATTGTATTTCGACAAAAATCTGAAGGATTATCCCTTAAGAAAGGAGGTCATCACTGCCATCCTCTCCATAATCGACGGACTGATGCCCTCACCCTATACAAAATATGAAGGCAAGGTCATCCTGTTTGCGGACGACATCAACGTCAATCTGCTGGAAAGCCGTTTCTACTCCGGAAAGGAGTCCGACAACCTTGTCGGCGATCACCTGAAGAAAGTTGCGCAGGCCAGAGAAAATCTCGTCCCCCTGATTACGAATGAGTCCAGACCATACACCATAACGGCCGGCCTCCAGAACAGGCATCTTGCGATATGGCAGAGCCACGGCAGGTTCTACGATCAGACCTCATTGATGTGGAAATGGCAGCGCAGCAGATTTTTCGAGACAGTGGAGGACCTCTTCACTCAAAGTTATGTGCTCCCCTACCTCGTCCCTATGCTGGAGAATGCCGGAGCAGTGGTATTACTCCCCAGAGAGAGGGATTTCCAGAAAAACGAAGCGATAGTGGACAATGATTCAGGAAACGGGTTCTACAGCGAAACCGGCCCCTGGGCAGATTCGGGAAAACCGGGATTTGCCTTGCCGACGACAGCATACATCACAACCGAGAACCCATTCAATATGGGTCTGGCCCGTATGTGCAGCACCTCCGAAACGGAGACCGCATCCGTAAGATGGACTCCGGATATCCCCGAAGCCGGCAGATACGGAGTATATGTGTCATACCAGACCGTGTCCAACAGCGCCCCAGATGCCAGATACACAGTTTTCCACAAAGGAGGTCGCACCACTTTCAAAATCAATCAGCAGATGGGCGGCGGGACCTGGATTTTTCTGGGATATTTCGATTTTGACAAAGGACTGGCCCCCGACCAGTATGTCCTTCTGACCAACGAATCCGCACAGCCTGGCACGATAGTCAGCGCGGACGCAATCAGATTCGGCGGCGGAATGGGAAACATCGCCCGACGTCCCGACAAACCGGCATACAGGGTTGAACCGGAAGTTTCAGGCGATCCCCGTTTCGCGGAAGGGGCGAGATACTATCTTCAATGGGCCGGATTCGTGGACTCCGTCTATACACATACCGAGGGTGAAAGCGACTATCGCGACGACATCTGGGCGAGATGCCATTGGGTGAACGCTCTCACCGGAGGCTCCTACGTCAACCCGTCCGCAGACGGATACAACATCCCTCTCGACCTGTGCCTTGGCCTCCACAGCGATGCGGGATTTTCTCTGACCGATTCCATCGTCGGGACTCTGGCCATCTATACACCCAAATCCGCTGACGACAGAAAAGAGTTCCTCAACGGAGAAAGCCGCATATCGAGCCGCGAATTCGCCGACATAGTACAGACCTCCGTCGTAAACGATATCCGGGCCCAATACGAACCGCTATGGAGCCGTCGCGAACTCTGGAGCCGCAACTATGCCGAATCCAGAGAGCCGGAGATTCCCTCCCTGCTGCTGGCGATGCTCTCGCATCAGACTCTGGCCGATCTGCGTTACGGAATTGACCCCTCATTCCAATTCACCGTTTCACGGGCAATCTACAAGGGAATCCTGAAATTCCTCTCCTATCTGAATGGGTTCGACTATGTCGTGCAGCCTCTGCCGATACGGAACATCTCTTCAGAACTTGAAAGGAAGAATGGCAAACTTGTGGCAAAGCTCGAATGGAAACCCGCACTGGATTCCCTGGAGCAGGGAGCGGTGCCCGACAGCTACGTTCTTTACACCAGGATTGACGGCAAGGCTTTTGACGGGGGAAGGATGACCAATGACTGTTCCGCCATAATACCTCTGGAACCCGGACATATCTACAGTTTCAGAGTGACGGCCGTCAATGCCGGCGGCGAAAGTTTCCCCAGCGAAACCATATCGGTGGGCGCCGTCTCCTCATCTGCACCGACAGCGCTGATTGTCAACAATTTCGACCGTATATCCGCACCGGTGTCCTTTGCCTCCCCGGATTCGACAATCGGAGGATTTGCCGACAACCTGGACTCCGGAGTCCCTTATATGAGAAATGTCGCATACGTCGGGGCGCAACACGATTTCAGACGGAGTTCAATATGGCTCAATGATGACAATCCCGGGTTTGGGGCGTCCGACTCGAATTATGAGACGATGCTGGTTGCTGGCAATACGTTCGATTACCCTTTCGTACACGGCAAGGCATTGATGGCGGCAGGATACAGTTTCGTATCCCAAAGCAGGGAGGCTTTATGCGAAAATGAAATCCCCGCTTCAAAATACGAAATGCTCGATCTGATATGCGGAAAACAGAAGACGACGGTTGTCGGCAGGGAAGGTTCCAATCCAGCCAAATACACAGTCTTCACCCCGGAGATTCAGGAAAAAATAGCCAAATATGCAACCTCCGGTGGAAACATTCTGATATCAGGCTCCTACGTCGCTTCTGACAACGGCATCCAGTCCGCTGTCAAGTTCGCGTACAGAGTTCTTAAATATAAGACACTTACGGGAAATGCTTCCGCTACCGGCATTGCGAAAGGGACGCAGAATCCTCTCGGATTCAAATTCAGCGGAAAACTGAGTTTCAGGACAAGGCCCAATGAAAAGTGTTATTCCGTAGAATCGCCGGATGCTCTGACTCCCGTAGGAAAGAGCACGCACGTCATACTCCGATACGATGATTCCAACACGGCGGCAGGTATAGCATATAATGGTGCCGATTACAAGGCGGTCACTTTCGGATTCCCGATAGAAGTTCTTGAGGATGACAGCCAGATTTTGGAAGTGATGAAACAGGTAACCGGATTTTTCGGCAAAAAGTAACCATACCCGCGATTTTTTTTTGGTTTAACAAAAATATGTCTATATTTGCAGTCCCAAATGAAAAGGGAGCATAGCTCAGCTGGTTCAGAGCACCTGCCTTACAAGCAGGGGGTCATAGGTTCGAATCCTATTACTCCCACCGAAGAAACTCCGGAATGGACTCGATGTCAGTTCGGAGTTTTTTTATTGGAAAAGAGTTCAATACTGTATGTTTTCATTCCTGATCAGCCTTGTCGCGCTTATCGTCGGCTACATCTTCTATGGCCGTCTGGTGGAAAAATGTTTCGTTCCTGATTCATCAAATCCCACCCCCGCCCTAATCAAAAGCGATGGTGTGGACTATGTTCCGATGCCGGCCTGGAAGGTCTTTATGATACAGTTTCTCAACATCGCCGGAACAGGCCCGGTCTTCGGAGCAATAATGGGAGCCAAATTCGGTCCCGCCTGCTACCTTTGGATTGTTCTCGGGAGCATTTTTGCGGGAGGTGTCCACGATTATCTGAGCGGAATGCTTTCCATCCGCCACAAAGGTGCGGTAGCACCCGACATCGTAGGCCACTATCTGGGCCGTGGATCAAGGACGACGATGCTTGTCTTCTCAATGGTGCTTCTCCTGCTTGTCGGGGTGGTGTTCGTTTACAGCCCTGCCCTTATTCTCGGGGACATCGCCGGTTTCATGGAGACAGAGAAACTTTCCATAATGGGTTGGGTGCTGCTCATCTTCCTTTATTACATTTTTGCGACAATCCTCCCGATAGACAAACTGATCGGGCGCCTTTACCCCATATTTGCATTCGCCCTGCTGTTTATGGCCGCAAGTCTGTGCGTCTGCCTTGTCATAAAATGGCCTTCAATCCCTGAATTCTGGGACGGCTTGC
>JAKSJY010000101.1 GCA_024402025.1 Bacteroidales bacterium | reverse complement strand
ACGGCGAAAGAGCCTACGAAAGCCAGCAGGGCCGTATGGAAGCCATTGCAAATGAGGCATATCAGTTGATTTCTGCACAAAGGGCCAACGGCGCGTCATATTCCACCGTGTTCAATATGGCGTGGTACTCTCTCAAACCCCTTGCGCTCGGACACAAGGACCTGACAAAAGCCCCCTCTTTGGAGGACGGAGTGTTCTTCGGTGAGTATGTGGAGGGCGTTCCGGGCGTTCAGCCGGAAAGACTCGGCCCCTACTGTACGACGTTCAATCCGGGGTACGACCCCTCTCTTCCTTTGTACGACCCCTGGCCGATGTATGACGCGATGAGGGCTGTCAATGCCCCCGGCGGCCCTGCGTGGTCTCCCTGGGCGGAAATAGACAAATCCGTATATGAACCTCTTCCCGCAGAGCCTGCAAAGCCGTACCGGGAGGTTGTGTTCGTGGGTGAACCCGGGACTCTGAAAAAAGCCCTGGACGTGCAGGGAGTAATCTTTGCCGACAAGGTCACGGTTCCGGCAGAAGCCCTTTATATCATTGACGCTTCAAAGGAGATTTCGCCGGCAACCGGAAAGAAGATTGCCGCCGATATTGCTGCGGGCGCGAACATCCTGCTCTGGGGGCTGACTCCCGAAACGCTCGGGTGCTACAGCGGGCTTCTCCCAGGCAAACTCGAAATGGACGAACTGCACCGCGCAACATATCTTCCCGAGCAGATTTCCTGGACACGGGGTCTGGGCAACTCGGATTTCTATTTCTGCGGACTCCAGCGTTCCGATGTCTCAAGATACACTCTCAAAGGTGAATTCGTCGAAAACGGCAAGGTGCTTCTGAACGCCTGCCGCACGGAGTGGAGGAGCTGGAACTGGAGAGGCGAGGATGCAAAGACCGCATCTGTCCTGAGGAGCGAAAATGAATGTACCGAAGCCCTTCCCGTCTTTGTGAAAAACGGAGGTGTCTATGTCAACACGCTGTTGAACTTCACCGATTCGGAGAAAGGTTTCAAGACTCTGGCCACCCTTTTGAAAAATGCGGGCGTAAGATGCAAGGCAGTCGAGATAGACGCCGACAGTTTCTTCTTCCTGCGCGAAGGGGAACTCTTCTTCCCGACAAAGGCAAGGAAATCTCTGGTGAACGGAGCTCTGGAATTATATGTATTCAGCCCCAGACATCTTGACGACCTTCTCATCGAGCCGGATATGCCCAAGCTCACCCTCCACGTCAGATGCGGTGGCTGCAGGCTGAAGATTAACGGAAAGGACGCCAGGGTATCTTACGACAGCGGAGGCGATACCATCTTCCGCGAGCTTCCTCTGACGCAGGGCTGGAACAAACTGGAGATCAGTGGCCCGCCACAGGACAACCCTGTAACGGGCTCATTCCGTTGCGAGAACAAGCCCGACTTCCTGCCGACAGTCAAGGCTTCGGTCACAAATCCTGAATAGTATCCCGTCCGAATACCGGGAGATTTTCATTTTCGATGGCCATCCTCAGTTCTCGGGGTGAGGATAGCCATCGGGATTTGAAATTTTCAATGCAATTGAGTAAATTCGCGAAGTAAACTCAGATAAATATGTTCAAGAATCACCCCAAAGGGCTGCTTGCAGCCGCACTGAGCAATATGGGAGAGCGTTTCGGCTACTACATCATGAACGCCGTACTGCTCCTGTTCCTCTGCTCCAAATTCGGAATTTCAGACCAGACAAGCGGATTGATCTATTCCTGCTTCTATTGCGGAATCTATGTCCTCAACCTCGTGGGAGGCATAATCGCCGACAGGACACAGAACTATAAGGGAACTATCCAGAACGGCCTCATCACAATGGCTGTGGGATATGCCGCACTGGCGATTCCCATCACCGCCACGACCGGCAACCACTCCTGGCTGCTGCCGTTCACCTGCTTCGCGCTTTTCCTGATTGCGTTCGGCAACGGTCTCTTCAAGGGCAACCTGCAGGCGCTTGTCGGACAACTCTACGACAATTTCGAAGCCGAAGCCGCCGCAAAGGGTGAAGAAGCTCTCAAAGCCGCCAAAGGCAAACGCGACTCCGGATTCCAGATTTTCTACGTGTTCATCAACATCGGAGGTCTTGTAGCTCCCTTCGTCGCCCCTCTGCTCCGCAGCTGGTGGCTCAAGGCCAACGGATTCCTCTATAATGCCGCCCTTCCTGCCCTCTGCCACCAATATATCAACAGTAACGGAGCTATGGATGCCAGCCAGATGGAAAACCTGACACAACTCGCATCCCAGGCATCCATAAACGGTCAGGCAGTTGCCGATGCAGCCTTCTGCAGCAATTACCTGGAAGTGTTCAACGCCGGAATCCACTACTCCTTCATCGCCTCCGTAGCGGCGATGCTGATTTCACTGGTCATCTTTATGGCGACCAAGAAGGGACTTCCCGAACCCGCAAAGAAAGCCGCATCAGCGGCAGTGGGTTACACTCAGGAAGAGAAAATCGCTATGGCAAAGGAAATCAAGCAGCGTATGGCAGCCCTCTTCGCGGTACTCGGAATCTGCATCTTCTTCTGGCTTTCATTCCATCAGAACGGTCAGTCACTTTCCCTGTTCGCACGCGACTTCGTCAAGACTGATGCAATCGCCCCCGAAATATGGCAGGCTGTCAATCCTTTCTTCGTGATTACCCTCACTCCGTTGATAATGGCTTTGTTCGCATCTCTCAGCCGCAAGGGACGTGAGGTATCAACACCCCGGAAGATTGCAATCGGTATGGGCATCACAGGTATGGCCTATCTGTTCCTTATGATATATTCAATCTTCGCAGGTTATCCTTCAGGAGAAGAGTTCCGCGCCCTTCCCGTAGCAGAAGCGGCAGGTATGAAAGCAGGATGGTGGGTGCTGATTCTGACCTACTTCTTCCTCACCGTAGCCGAACTCTTCATCTCCCCTCTCGGACTCTCATTCGTATCGAAGGTGGCTCCCAAGAATATGCAGGGACTCTGCCAGGGCCTCTGGCTCGGTGCAACCGCAGTGGGCAACCTCTTCATTTTCGTAGGCCCGCTGATGTACAACGCCTGGGGCATCTGGAAATGCTGGATGGTATTCCTGATTATCTGCCTTGTAGCTATGAGCGTGATGCTGGGAATGGTCAAGTGGCTTGAGAAAGTCACGAAGGCATAGAAACGGAAGGTATATGAAAAAGATTATTACTGCACTGGCTGTTACCATAGCCATTGTGGCGGCGGGGTGTACGAAACAAGATGACCCGCAACCTGAAGTTTTTGACAACATCGTCGTTTATGGCAAAATCTACACAGCCAGAATTGACTCATCCAAAGCCAAGGATATGCTCACCGACACAGCCCAGTACGTCATTGCGGACGCAATGGTAATCAAGGACGGCAAATTCATCTGTGTGGGCACCAAAGATGAGGCGAACAAGCATAAAACCGAAAAAAGCAGGATAATCGATTGCACCGGCAAGGGTATCATCATCCCCGGCATCACCGACGGACACGCGCACTATCTGATGAAATTCATCAACGAACAGATGAGTGCGAGCAATCTTCAATTCAGGGGTGACTGGAACTATCAGCAAGTGCTGGATCAGGTTCGTGATTTCGTAAATCAGGCCAAACAAGACGGCCGGCATCTGGACTATGTGTATGGCGAAGGATACAGCCTTGCCAATTTGATGGAAAACGGCCACGACCTCCGTCACCGCAAGGACCTGGATGCAATCTCAACCGAGATACCCATTTTCCTCACCGGCTTTGACCACCACAGCACGGTTGTCAACACACGCGCGATGATCAATGCCGACATTTTGGATGAAAACGGCAACGTCACCCGTGACCGGATAGCCGGAGGTTTTATGTATCGTGACGAAGAAGGCAAACTGAACGGAGTATTCGCCGAGCGTGCCATCTCGCTGCT
>JAKSJY010000100.1 GCA_024402025.1 Bacteroidales bacterium | reverse complement strand
ACATGATCGTCTTCGCCCGTAAGCGTTCCGGCCACTCGATGGCAGAAAAATTGTGTGCTGAGATCATCGCTGCCTACAACAACGAAGGTGGTGCATTCAAACGTAAGGAAGATATGCACAGAATGGCGGAGGCCAACAAGGCATTTGCCCACTTCCGTTTCTAGAATTCAGTTAGTTAGTGTATTAAATGGGTAAGAGAGATCTTAAGTTCACAAGAAACATCGGCATCATGGCCCACATCGATGCCGGTAAGACCACGACGTCCGAGCGTATTCTGTATTACACGGGAAAAACTCACAAGATCGGCGAGGTTCACGAGGGCGCGGCGACCATGGACTGGATGGTTCAGGAGCAGGAGCGCGGTATTACCATCACTTCTGCTGCGACCACGGCGTTCTGGCACTACAAGGGAGATACCTATCAGATCAACCTGATCGATACTCCGGGCCACGTTGACTTCACCGTTGAGGTTGAGCGTTCACTCCGTGTGCTTGACGGAACCATCGCCACTTTCTGTGCGGTAGGCCGTGTTCAGCCGCAGTCCGAGACCGTATGGCGTCAGGCGGACAAGTACAAAGTCCCGAAGATCGCCTACATCAACAAGATGGACCGCGTCGGGGCCGACTTCCTCGCCGTTGTGGAAGAAATCAAGACAAAACTTGGTGCAACTGCGGTGCCGCTTTGCCTCCCGATCGGTTCGGAAGACAAATTCGCCGGCATCGTCGACCTTATTGCCAAGAAGGCTATTTATTACAATTCAAGTGACGACCTGGTAAACTACGAAATCGGGGACATCCCCGCCGAGATGGCGGACGAGGTGGCTATTTGGCGCGACAAACTTGTCGAGACTGCCGCCGAGTGCGATGACGCCCTGATGGAGAAGTATTTCGAGGATCCTGAATCCCTCACGGAAGAGGAGGTCATCGCCGCTCTGCGCAAGGGTACGATCAATATGCAGATTGTTCCCGCGTGCTGCGGTTCCTCCTTCAAGAACAAGGGTGTACAGTTCCTCCTCGATGCCGTAATGCGTTACCTCCCTTCTCCTCTGGACAAGGGCAACACAAAGGGTACCGACGTGAAGACCGGAGAGGCAATCGAGCGCAAGCCGAGTGCCGAAGAGCCTTTCGCAGCCCTTGTGTTCAAGATTGCAACCGATCCTTTTGTAGGTCGTCTTGCTTTCCTCAGGGCGTATTCCGGAAAACTCGACGCGGGTTCGTACGTGCTCAACGTACGTTCCGGCAAGAAGGAGAGGGTTGCACGACTCTACCAGATGCACTCCAACCATCAGAACCCTATCGAGTTCGTCGAGGCGGGAGACATCTGCGCAGCTGTGGGATTCAAGGAGCTTCGCACAGGTGACACCATCTGCAGCGAGAATGCGCCTATCTCACTCGAGTCGATGGAATTCCCCGATCCCGTTATCGGAATCGCTGTCGAGCCCAAGACCCAGGCAGACCTTGATAAACTTGGGATTGCACTTGCAAAACTTGCGGAGGAGGATCCTACCTTCACCGTCAAGTCTGACCACGAAACCGGCCAGACCGTCATCAGCGGAATGGGCGAGCTTCACCTCGACATCATTGTTGACCGTCTCCGCAGGGAGTTCAACATCGATATCAATCAGGGTGCACCTCAGGTTAACTACAAAGAGGCAATCACTACCACGACCCAGCACCGCGAGCTCTTCAAGAAGCAGACCGGCGGCCGCGGTAAGTTTGCCGACATTATCGTTGAAATCGGGCCTGCAGACGAGGGAGTCTCCGGACTTCAGTTCGACAATCAGGTCAAGGGTGGAAACGTTCCCAAGGAGTTCGTTCCCTGCGTGGAGAAGGGCTTCCAGTCAGCAATGGCCAACGGCGTACTTGCAGGCTATGAGGTTCAGTCCCTCAAGGTAACTCTCCTCGACGGTTCATACCACCCTGTCGATTCAGACCAGCTTTCCTTCGAACTTGCCGCGCGTATGGCATTCCGCCACGCTTGTCCCAAGTGCAAGCCCGTGCTGATGGAGCCTATCATGAACCTCGAGGTTGTAACGCCTGAGGATTATATGGGTGATATCGTCGGAGACCTCAACCGCCGTCGCGGACAGATCGTGGCAATGGACTCCACTGCAAACGGAGCCCGCATCGTCAAGGCATTCGTTCCTCTTGCAGAGCAGTTCGGATATGTCACAGTACTCCGTACCCTGTCTTCAGGACGCGCTACGAGCACAATGACCTTCGACCACTATGCGGAAGTTCCTGCGACGATGGCCAAGGACATTATCGAGAAGAGCGGTTACAAACTCGGCGATGATGAGGATTAAAAAAGTTAAAAATTGTTAATATGAGCCAGAAAATCAGAATTAAACTCAAATCTTTCGATCATATGCTCGTCGACAAGTCGGCGGCAAAGATCGTGGAGACCGTTAAATCTACTGGAGCAAAGGTAAACGGACCTATTCCGCTTCCCTCGAACAAGAAGATCTTTACGGTCAACCGCTCGACCTTCGTAAACAAGAAGGCTCGTGAGCAGTTTGAGCTCGATTCATACTGCAGGCTTCTCGACATCGATGACAGCAACGCAAAGACCGTTGACGCATTGATGAAACTCGAACTTCCCGCAGGTGTTGACGTCGAGATCAAAGTTTGATAGGTAAATTTTTCCTATATTTGCAGTGCGGTTGACTTTGCCGCACTGCAATATCAGGTCCCTTAGCTCAGTTGGTTAGAGCACCTGACTCATAATCAGGGAGTCGTAGGATCATGCCCTACAGGGACCACTTGAAGGAAGGCATCCAAGCCTTCCTTTTGACATAAAAAGAAAGAGAGATGCCAACAAAGAAGATTTTATTGTCGCTCATCCTTATCCTGTCGGTACTGACAGCCTGGGCGCAGAACCACGAATCAATCAGCATCAATCACGGTCCCTGGCTTACGGATATGACCTGCGATGCCGTTACTGTCGTCTGGACGTCCTCTGCCCCGGCGATGTCCTGGGTGGAGTTCCGCGAGTACAGCGACGAGTCTTTCTACAATGCGGAGAATCCAAGGGCGTATGACTCCCGCTATGGAAGACGCCTGTGCAACGAAACGCTCCACAGCGTCCGGCTCACGGGCCTCAAACCCGGAACAAAATACCAGTACAGGGTGTTCTCGCAGGAGGTGAAGGGATGGAGTTATGCCGACTACGTCGATTTCGGAAATGTTGCATCCACGGCGGTATATAACGCGCAGCCGCTTGAATTCACGACTTTCGACCCCCAGGACGACAGTGTCAGGTTTTTCGTGCTCAACGATATACACGCCGATGTCGAGAGGCTTCGCAATCTCTGCGCCGGAGAGAACTTCAAGGATTATGATTTCGTGCTCCTGAACGGGGATATGCGCTCCACCATCGAAAACGAGAAGCAGATTTTCGAAGGTTGGCTGGATGCCTGCGTGGACCTTTTTGCCAGCGAAATTCCCATAGTGTTCGTGCGGGGCAACCACGAAAACCGCGGCGCTTACGCAGACCGGCTCTACAGGTATTTTCCGAGGACAGACGGATCCTTCTATTATACCTTCGATGTCGGGAAAGTCAATTTCATCGCATTGGATTGCGGAGAGGACAAGCCGGATTCGGACATTGAATACGCCGGCATAGCCGAATTCGACCTCTACCGCCGCCAGGAGGCCGCCTGGCTTGAAGGCCGGATCGGTGATGCCGATGGCTCCATGCGCAGGATAGCGCTACTCCATATGCCCCCGACTTTGGACGACTGGCACGGCACAAAGAATATCGACGAGCTGTTTCTTCCCCTTCTCAACAGGTGTGGGCTGGATCTTATGCTCTGCGGCCATATGCATTGTCATGCGTATGCGCCTGCCGACGGCAGTCACAATTTTCCCATTCTTGTGAACAGCAACACCAACAG
>JAKSJY010000010.1 GCA_024402025.1 Bacteroidales bacterium | reverse complement strand
GGCGATGCCCGGTGTGTGGAGCGGAATACTTATGGTTTTCATGCCTACGGTCAGCACCTTCGCCATTTCGGAATTCCTTACCAACAACAAGATCAAGCTCTTCGGCACCATCATCCAGGAGAACATCAACTCCTCGATGTGGAACTACGGAGCCGCACTTTCCCTCGTGATGCTGGTAATAATCCTGCTGACGACCCTGATTTCGGACAGCGACAAGACAGACAAGGAAGGAGGACTCGTATAATGAAAAAGATACTTGCGAAGATATACATCTACCTGCTTCTCGCAGTGCTGTATGCCCCTATCCTGTTCATAGCGGTCTGCTCCTTCACCGAATCCAAGGTGCTCGGAAACTGGACCGGCTTCTCGTTCAAGCTCTACGGCAACCTGTTCAACGGCACGATGAACTCAGGCAGCGGACTGCTCGGCGCTATCCAGAACACCTTCTTCATCGCCCTCGTCGCAGGACTTGCATCCACCATCCTCGGCACCATAGCCGCCGTCGGCATCTTCAACCTCAAGGGCAACAGACGCCGTACGATGCAGATCCTCAACAACATCCCGATGATCAACCCGGACATCATCACCGGCGTGTCGCTCTTCCTGCTGTTCGTCTTCCTGCACTTCACCCAGGGTTACACATCCGTAATCCTTGCGCACATCACCTTCTGCACCCCATACGTGGTGCTCAGCGTGATGCCGAAACTCCAGCAGATGAACCCCAACATATACGAGGCGGCCCTCGACCTCGGCGCATCGCCGGCAAAGGCTTTCCTCAAGGTGATGGTGCCGCAGCTCAGGCCCGGAATGGTAAGCGGATTCATCCTGGCATTCACTATGTCCATCGATGACTTCGCGGTGACCTTCTTCACGAGGGGCACCGTCGGACTCGAGACCCTTTCCACCTTCATCTATGCCGATGCCCGCAAAGGCGGCCTCACACCTGAACTCAGGCCCCTGATGACGCTGCTTTTCCTGGTCATCTTCATCCTGCTCGCCATCATCAACGTCCGCAGCGCCAAGGCTGCCAAAAAAGCAACAAGGAAATGAAAAGACTTCTAGCAATCATATTCGGCGCCCTTGCAGTCAGCGCCTGCGGCACATCGGACAGGAGCGCATACCTGAAAGTCTACAACTGGGGCGACTATATCGATGAGGACCTCATTCCGGAATTCGAGCAGTGGTACCGGGAGCAGACGGGAGAAACGGTGGAAATCATATACCAGACCTTCGACATCAACGAGACGATGCTCTCGAAAATCGAAAAGGGCCACGAGGACTATGACGTCGTCTGTCCTTCCGACTACATAATAGAGAGGATGCTTCGTGCGGATCTCCTTCTTCCCATAGGAAAGGACCTGGGTGACACCCCCAACTATATGGACAGCAACATCGCGCCCTTCATCAGGACACTTCTCGGAAAGGTTGACGGACACGGGAAGGATGCCAACGACTACGCAATCCCCTATATGTGGGGGACAACGGGCTTCCTCTACAACGAGAAATACGTTTCCCTGGAAGACGTGATGACCTGGAACGTGCTCAAGGACGACAGGTTCAAAGGCAAGATATTCGTAAAGGATGCCCCCCGCGACGTGTTCAGCCCCATTCTCATCTATCTGCGTCAGGACCGGATCAGAAGCGGGGAGACCACTCTGGACGAACTGATGTACGACTCGTCCGATGAAAGCATAGCGGATGTGGAAGAGTACCTCAGCGATATGCGCTACAGGGTGGCCGGCTGGGAAGCGGATTTCGGAAAGGAACTGATGACCCAGGAAAAGGGCTGGATAAATTTCACCTGGAGCGGAGATGCCGTGTGGGCGATGGACGGCTGCGAGGAGTTGGGAGTGCCTCTCAGGTATGCCGTTCCGATGGAAGGCAGCAACATCTGGTTCGACGGATGGGTAATCCCGAAATATGCGAAGAACGTCAAAGCCGCAAGGTATTTCCTTAACTTTCTGTGCCGTCCGGACGTTGCGATACGCAATATGGACGTAATCGGATACGTAAGTTCGATAGGCACTCCGGAAATCCTGGAGGAAATGAGTTCGCAGGAGGACTTCCCCGAAGCCGTCGACGTTTCCTACTTCTTCGGCACGGATGCCGTTGCCGAGCATCTCGACCCCGCCCAATATCCAGACATCTCGGTTGTGGACAGGTGCACCCTTATGCACGACTGGGGGGACGAGACCCCGAAACTCATAGAAATGTGGGGAAGAGTCAAGGGCAACCAGCTCACAACCTGGACACTTATTGTTATATTTGCAACGCTGGCCGGAATAATATATTACCTGATAGCCAAATCAGTCAGGAAATTCCGCCGCCACTCAAGAAGAAAAACAAGAAAATAACCAGATATGACCGAAGAACAGCGCAAATGGTTTGACACCGTCATCGACAGGCACAACACAAATTCCAGAAAATTCGACATCCCGCAGGCGGAAGGCTGCATCCCGATGTGGATTGCAGATATGGATTTCAAGGCGGCGCCCTGCATAATGGACGCGATAAGAAAAAGGATAGACCACGGGATTTTCGGATACACCTGGATTCCCGACGCCTACTACGAAGCGGTCAGATGGTGGTTCAAGCACAAATACGAGCTTGAAATCCCCAGAAAGGCCATTGTAAACATCGGAGGACTCGTTCCCGCCGCATCGGTCGCCATTACAGCCCTTTCGAATCCCGGAGACGAAGTGATTTTCTTCACCCCCGCATACAACTGTTTCTTCGGAAACGTGAGGCAGACGGGACGCAAAGCCTCGGAATGCAGGCTCATCTTCGACAGCGAAGGCTGCGCGAAGATTGATTGGGAAGATTTCGAAAGCAGGTGCAAGACTGCAAAGCTGCTGCTCTTCTGCAACCCCCACAACCCCGCAGGCAGACTCTGGAAACGGGATGAGCTCGAACGGATAAACAGAATCTGCGTCGAGAACGGGGTAAGGATAATAAGCGATGAAATCCACGGGGAAATCACCGCCCCCGGCACGAAGTACGTTCCATTCGCAACTGTCGGAGAGTGCGTATCATTCACTTCCGTAACAAAGTCCTGGAACCTTGCGGGACTTCAGATTTCGAACATCATCTGTCAGAATTCGGAATGGAGAGAGAAGATCAACGATACAATCCGCGACTGGGAGCACAGGGATGTGAATCCCATAGGCGTATGCGCACTGCCTGCCGCCTATTCCGAGGAAGGGGAAATCTGGCTGGACTGCATGCGCGAATATATCTGGGAGAACTACGCCCTTCTCAAGGAGCGTTTCGAAAAGGATCTTCCGCAGTTCAAGGTATCCCCTCTCGAAGCAACCTATCTCGCCTGGGTCAACATCTCGGCGAGCGGGAAGAATGCGGATGACTTCTGCGAGGACCTGAGAGCCCGAGGCGGGGTGATGCTCAACCCGGGAACAATGTACGGAAGTCCCGACTATGTCAGAATCAACATAGCATGTCCGAAGGCAACTCTTGAAGAAGCCCTGGACAGAATGGTAGAGGCTCTGAAAGCCTAAAGGTTCCTGAGGAAGTTTTCCTGATAATCCACCATCGAATCCGAGAATACACCGCGTGACGTATAGATCGCGCGGTCTTTTTCTAGTTCGTCCGCGGCCTGGGAGGTGGAGGCGGGAAGTTGTTCGAGGGATTCCATAAGCTTGGAGTTGGATGCATCGTGGATGTTCACGCCAAGTCCGACGTAAGTCCTCTCGGAAATCCCGAGAGCGTTATCCATTTCGAATCCGTGACGCACGGCGCAGCACAGCGACGCCATCAGGAGATAGATGTCCGCCATCGCATCCGACGCCCTCCACTCGAAGGTCTGCTTGTCGGAGAAGTCCTTGCGGAGCAACCTCTCCCCCGGATTGCACTTTGAAGCCATCTCCACGTCACCTGTCCATCCGAGCGGCACCCTTACGAGCGCCGAACGGTTTGAGAACGACCAGCACAGCGAAGTGGGCGCTTCCTGATGCGGGACAAGCCTCTGGAAAGAAATTTTGGACGGGTTGCCCCAGGCGGGGAGCGACGTGCCCGCATCCATCAGCCCGGCAATGGCGGTTTTCGCCGTATCGGTAAGTTCCCCTCCGCTGGTCATCACGCTCTTTCCGTTGCGCGTGAACCTCATATGGACGTGGAGACCTGAGCCTGCCTTTCCGGCGGCAATCTTCGGCGCGAATGAAATCTCGACCCCGTACCTTGCCGCGATCTGGGCCATCAGCCACTTCGCGAGCACAAGTTCGTCGGCAGCCTGCTCTATCGGGACTGCAGTGAATTCTATCTCGTTCTGCTCGTAGTTCATCCCGTCGAGGGTGAAATTCCCCACTTCGGAGTGAGCGTACTTGACGGTGCCGCCGGCTGCGGTGATGGCTCTCATTGCATCAGTGCGCAAGTCCGCATACTTGCAATAGGGTTTGCTCTCGTGGTAGCCCTTCTGGTCGGGCACCTTGTACAAAGGCTCTTCAGGGCCGATGATATAATATTCGAGCTCGCCCATAGTGTACATCTCCATTCCGGTAACCTCCCTGAACGCCTTCGCAGCCTTGGAAAGGACGGTCTCGGGTGCGCTCTCGAAGGGCTTGCCGTCGCGGTCGAAGAAACTGCACATCACATCTACGGTAGGGACCTCCTCGAGAGGATTGAGAAAGGCGGTACGGTATTTTGGAACTACATACAGGTCACTCCTGCCGGCCTCTATGAACGGGAAAAGGCTCGAGCCGTCGACCCTCTCCCCCGCTTCCAGAAGGGAAAGAAGGTGCTTGCGGTCCCTGATTGCAAAGTTGAGAGTCTTGAGATGTCCGTCCCATCCGCAGTAATGGAAATTGAGCACCTCCACCTTGTTCCTGATGCATAACTTCACCAAGTCACGCTTTGTCCTGATTCTGTTCATCGTTTGAAATAATTGAATTCTGCTCGGCTATGGAAGCCTCGTGTATGTTGTCGAATATTTTTCTGACCGTAGAGGGATTGAGGTGGTAGGATTCCGCAAGCTCCGTTATGTGCGAAACCACCTCGTTCCACCTTCCACTCTGGACCACGGATACATTTCCGCTCTTCTTGACCTCCCCTATTTTTCTGGAAAGTTCCATCCTCTCGGACAATATGCCCACCAGACGAGCATCCAGGTCGTCTATCTTGAGCCTCAACGAATTGAGCTCGCCTGCGGACTTCTCGTCGTCGCAGCATACGGAAGGCAGATTCAGAGAAGAGACCATCTCCAGCAGTTCAGACGGGGCAAGCTGCTGGTCCGGGTCGGAAAGCGCTTCCTGCGGACGGCAGTGGGACTCCACCATCAGTCCGTCGAACCCCAGGTCCATCGCCCTTTGCGACAGTTTCCGTACGTATTTCCTGTCCCCGCCCATATGGCTCGGATCGCAGAGCAGCGGCATCTGCGGGAACCTTGCGTGCAGATCCAGCGCCACGCTCCACCCCGGGTCGTTCCGGTAAAGGGACTCCTGCTCCACGGGAAAGCCCCTGTGTACGGCTATGATGTCTTCGACGCCTTCGCGCATCAGCCTCTCTATCGCGCCCGTCCACAAATCCAGATCCCTGCTTACGGGATTCTTCACGATGACAGGCACCCCCTTTCCTCCAAGGGCCTGGGCTATTTCCTGGGTAAGGAAAGGGTTCGCGGTCGTGCGCGCCCCTATCCATACCATATCTATCCCGGCATCCAGACATTTCTGCACGTGCTCGCGACAGGCAACCTCGGTGCACACCTTCATTCCGAGCTCGTTCTTCACCCTTGCAAGCCACTCCAAGCCGCGCTGTCCGACTCCCTCGAAGCATCCGGGCCTCGTGCGCGGTTTCCAAAGTCCGGCCCTCAGCACTCCGATTCCGCCTTCGTGCAGGGCTCGCGCGGTTTCCATCACCTGCGCTTCGCTTTCCGCGCTGCACGGGCCCGCAATCACGTATGGTCTGGAATCGAGTTTCATTTCTCAGAAGGTATAGGTCATAGCCGCGCAGAACGCACCTGTCTGCGGTTCGATGTATGAAGATAGTTTCATCCTGCGATTGGGGTCTATCCATTCGCGCACAGGTCCGGCAAGCCACAGTCCGGCTCTCGCCGAAGCGACGCCTATGCCCGCTCCCGCCAGCACGTCCCACCAGTAATGCCTGTGTCTCACCGCTCTCATCACCCCGACTGTCGTCGCTGCCGCATATGCACCGGCTCCCCATCCCCATCCGTAGTGCTCCCTTATCAGTTCGGCTCCCATAAACGCCGTAGCAGTATGCCCGGAAGGAAAAGAGTTGTCGGAAGACCCGTCAGGACGGGTTTCATCTATCACGAATTTCATACTCTTGACAACGGCAAGGCTGACGGCATAGGACAGGCCTATGGAAATGCCTCTGTCGAGAAAATCATTTTTGGAATCGACTCCCAGCAAACCCAAACCCAAATCCACCACGGAAGGAGCATATTGCAGATACGTCTCGAAGTAATGCAGGTCCACATACTGTGCCCCGGACGGAAACGCCGCCGCCAGAAGCAGGGATGATGCCAGAATTGCTTTCTTAAGAAACGACACGCCTACCGGTTTTTGTACATCGATTCGTAATATGTCTGATAGTCACCGCTGGTAACATTGTCCATCCACTGCTGGTTGTCCAGATACCACTTCACGGTGAGTTCAATGCCTTCCTCGAACTGAAGGCTCGGCTCCCATCCCAGTTCCCTCTGCAACTTGCTGGAATCGATGGCATACCTCAGGTCGTGGCCCGCACGGTCGGAGATGAAGGTGATCAGATCGTCGTCGCTGCCCTCGGGCCTGCCAAGCAGACGGTCCACGGTCCTTATCAGCACCTTGATGATGTCGATGTTCTTCCACTCGTTGAAGCCTCCGATGTTGTATGTGTCCGCGATGGTGCCTTTGTGGAAAATGGTGTCGATGGCCCTGGCGTGGTCGACCACATAAAGCCAGTCGCGCACGTTCTCGCCCTTCCCGTAGACAGGCAGCGGCTTGCGGTAGCGTATGTTGTTTATGAACAGAGGAATAAGTTTTTCCGGGAACTGGTAGGGCCCGTAATTGTTGGAACAGTTCGTCACTATCGTCGGCATCCCGAAAGTATCGTGGAAAGCGCGGACGAAGTGGTCGGAGCCGGCCTTCGCGGCACTGTATGGGGAATGGGGCTGATATTTCAGGTCTTCCGTGAAGAACTTCTCCCCGTAGGCGAGATGGTGCTTTCCGGATGATGCCCTGGTGGAGAAAGGCGCCGCAATCCCTTCGGGGTGCGTCATTTCCAGAGCTCCGTAGACTTCGTCGGTGGAGATATGGTAGAAACGCTTTCCTTCATATCCCTCCGGCAGCGACTCCCAATAGGCTTTTGCGGCCTGAAGCATGCTCAAAGTACCCATTACGTTGGTCTGGGCGAAGGTGAAGGGATCTTTGATGCTCCTGTCCACGTGGCTTTCGGCGGCAAGATGGATGATGCCGTCGACGTGTTCTTCCCGCATCAGTTCCAGAACCCCTTCGAAATCGCAGATATCCATCCTGACGAACCTGTAATTGGGCTTGTCCTCCACGTCCTTGAGATTGGCAAGATTGCCGGCGTAGGTCAGCTTGTCAAGATTGATTATCCTGTATTCCGGATATTTGTTCACGAAAAGCCTGACAACGTGGCTGCCTATGAAACCGGCGCCCCCGGTGATGATGATGCTGCGTCTGTAATTCATAACTGTGATATGCATTTTTCAAGTGAATCTTTCCAATATGGAATTCCAAACGAGAAAGTGTTTCTGAAAAGGGATGTGTCCAGAACTGAATAATGCGGTCTTTCCACCTTGGATTCAAAATCCTTGCTAAGGCACGGGCTTATCTCACAGGAGTTTCCGCACTGGCGGCTGATTTCCTGGGCGAAATCGAACCAGCTTACCGCGCCTGCGCCTGCAAAGTGGTAGGTGCCTGTCTTCGAGAGCTGATCCGTTTCGATAATATGGATTATCGCATCCGCAAGATCTCCTGCATAGGTAGGTGAACCCACCTGGTCATATACCACCTTTACCGATGGTTTCGAGCAAGTGAGTTCCCTCATCGTCCTGACGAAATTCTTCCCGTATGGAGAATAGAGCCAGGCAGTCCTGAGTATTATGCTCCTGCATCCGGAAGAGGCGATGGCGAGTTCCCCGGACAGTTTGGTACTTCCATAAACACTTCTCGGGCTGGGGCTGTCGCTTTCCTTAAGGGGGATACACCCGTTGCCGGAAAAGACATAGTCCGTAGAGATGTGGACAAGTGTAGCACCGTATCTCTTCGCCACCCGGGCAAGATTGGCAGGGGCGTCCGTGTTGAGCATTTTCGCGAGATCCACATCCCCTTCCGCCTTGTCCACGTTGGTATAGGCGGCGCAGTTCACGATAACGTCGATTTTCTCGGACCCTACAATGATCGATACCGCATTCTCGTTGGTGATATCCAGATAAACCGTATCCTGACCGGGAATCTCACTGACATCGGTGAAAATGAAATTGTTGGAAGAGCTTGCGCTTCGTTCGCGAATCTCGCGCCCGAGCTGTCCGTTTGCCCCAGTAACCAAAATATTCATCTGCCTTGAATGTTAATAGCGCAAATTTAATTATTTTTGCGGAGATATGGAATCCAGACCGACCATATACCTTTTCACCGACGGAGCCGCCAGCGGAAACCCGGGACCCGGGGGCTACGGAGTCGTGCTGAAATGCGGTGAGATTCGCAAGGAACTGAGCGGAGGCTTTGCCCTTACCACCAACAACAGGATGGAGCTCCTTGCAGTAATAGTCGGATTGGAAGCCATAAAATGGAAAAACGCGACGGTGGAAGTGTGGAGCGACTCGCAGTATGTGGTAAAGGCGCTGACGGAGGGGTGGCTGGAGAAATGGATTGCGAAAGACTGGAAGAAGGTGAAGAACACCGACCTCTGGAAACGCTTCGTCCCGCTCTACCGTTCGCACAAAGTCACGTTCCACTGGCTGAAAGGCCATGCCGGACACCCTGAAAATGAAAGATGCGACACTCTTGCAGTGGCCGCGTACATGGCTCCGGGACTTGGAACGGACAGCGGATATCTTGGAAACAACATAGAAGACAATATATGGCAAACAATCGAAAACCGATAGTGGGAATAACCCAGGGCGATTCCAATGGAATCGGATACGAAGTGATAATCAAAGCGCTTTCGGACGCAAGGATTCTCGACCAGTTCACACCCGTGGTGTACGGTTCTCCGAAACTTTTCAATTTCTATCTCAAGACAATCCCCGAAATCGAGGAAATGGAGATATGCACAATAGATTCCGCGAAGAACGCAATCGACAAAAAGATAAATATCGTCAACTGCCTTTCCGAAAGCACCTTCGCCGAGCCCGGAGCATCGACTCCCGAAAGTGCCCAGGCGGCCATCACCGCTCTTGAGACGGCCGTAAAGGAAATCAAGGCCGGATACACGGACGTGCTTGTCACCGCCCCCATCAACAAGAAATCGATGGCCAACCAAGGGTTCAAGTTTCCCGGACACACCGAATACCTGCAGGACGCATTCGGAGTAAAGGATGTCACGATGTTCATGATAAGCGAAAGGCTGAAACTCGGCGTCGTGACCGGACATATTCCCCTCAAGGACGTCGCATCATCCCTGAGCGAGGAGAAGATCCTCAGCAAGCTCCGTCTGATGAAGGAATCCCTCATTTCGGATTTCGGCATCGACAGTCCACGAATCGCGGTGCTCAGCCTCAATCCCCACAGCGGGGACGGCGGCCTGCTGGGAGACGAGGAGCAGGCGATGGTGATGCCGGCCGTAAGGCGCGCCAACGCAGAAGGCATCCAGGCTTTCGGTCCCTTCTCTCCCGACGGTTTCTTCGGACAGAGCCACTATGAGCAGTTCGATGCCACCCTTGCGATGTACCACGACCAGGGGCTTTCACCCTTCAAGGCCATCGCGTTCTCCGACGGCGTCAACTATTCCGCGGGACTCCCCATCGTGCGCACCTCGCCCGACCACGGAACGGCATTCGAGAAAGCCGGACACGACCAGGCGGACGCGATGTCAATGCGCAGTTCCATCTTTACCGCAATCGACATCCTCCGCAGGAAGGAAAACTACAGGAAGCTGTTGGAAAACAAGATGCCGGAGCGTACGGCCGAAGACTAATATCTTTCGATCAGAGGCTTTACCGTAGCGTAGTCGTAGCCGCGCGAAAGCGCGAATCTTATAAGTTTTAGCTTGCCCTGCGGGTCGTCCTGCAGGGTTTTCCATTTTGCGTCGAGAAGTCTCGACAGCCTTTCGAGGGACTTTTCCCCATCTATTTCGGCCATTCCCTCCGCGGCGATGCCGGCCCCTATGCCTTTTGCCGCCAGCGCGAACTTTATCTTCACCGGTCCCCATCCCGTGATGGAAGCCTTTTCACGCGCAAAAGCGGCGGCGTATCTCCTGTCATCCACGTAGCCGTCGTCCACCAGCGCCTGGAGTACGCTGCGCGCGGCCTCGGCATCTCCGTCCAGGCGTCTCAAAGCCTTGGCGTAGATATCCTTCGAGCAGCATTCCTGCCTCGAGCAGAGCGTCTGAAGGGAAGAAAGGACCTTATCTGTTTCCATTGCTGCAACGTCCGGCCAGCATTCCGCACGCCGCAAGTATATCCTCCCCTCTGGAGGCCCTGATGGTGCAGGTGATGCCGTTATTGTTCAATCTGTCGCGGAACTGCTCCATTGCCGGAGCGGATGCGCATCTGTAGGGAAAATCCGGAATCTCGTGGAAACGTATCAGGTTGACGCGGCATTCCAGTCCGCGAAGCAGCCGTATCAGAGCATCCGCGTGTCTCTTCGAATCGTTCCATCCGGAGAACATTGTGTATTCGAAACTGACCCTTCTCTGCCCGGAAAAGTCATACTGTCTTACAAGGTCGACCACATCCAGGATGTCATATGCTTTCTGGACAGGCATCATCTCAAGCCGCTCCTCCGGAATCGGATTGTGCAGGCTCACCGCGAGATGGCAGTTGCATTCGTCAAGGTAGCGTTTCAGCTGTGGGATGACTCCAATGGTGCTCAAGGTGATTCTTTTTGGGCTCCAGGCAAAGCCCCAGGGCGCAGTAAGCACCCGTATGGCTCCCATCACCGCATCGAAATTGTCCAAAGGTTCGCCCATCCCCATAAACACCGCGTTGGTCAGGGAGGCGCTCTCCGGAATGCTTATGAACTGATTGAGGATTTCCGCCGTGGAGAGATTGCCGTGGAAACCCTGTCTTCCCGTCATACAGAACCGGCAGCCCATCTTGCACCCGGCCTGGGAACTTACGCAGAGGGTGAACCTGTCTTCCGACGGAATCATCACGGCCTCGACGGCCGACTCTCCCGTACGGAAGAGGTATTTTTTCGTACCGTCGAAAGATTCCGCGATGCCTATGGGAGCCTCGACCCCAGTTTCAAACATTTCGCCGAGTTTCTCACGCCCGGCCTTGCTGATGTTCGACATCGATTCGAAGTCAGACACGCGCTTCTCATAGAGCCACGACGCAATCTGCTTCGATGCGAACGCGGGAAGTCCGGCATCGAGCGCAACCTTCTTGAGTTCATCGGGAGTTTTTCCCAGCAATTTCTCTTTCATCGGGTGCAAAAATAAGAATATTTCTTCTTATATTTGTCTTGCTGAGCCAGGTTGGTTCAGGCGCAATAACGTAAACTTATACTATCAAACAAACACTGTTCTTATGGCAAAAGAAAACGAAGCACCGAAAGCTGAAATCAATGCTGCTAAACTCAAAGCCCTCCAGGCCACTATCGACAAGATAGAGAAGGATTACGGGAAGGGAACAATAATGACTCTCGGCGACCAGCCCGAATGGGACGTTCAGGTAATACCCAGCGGTTCCGTGGCTCTTGACCATGCACTGGGAATCGGAGGTTATCCCCGCGGACGCATCATCGAAATCTACGGACCCGAATCCAGCGGAAAGACCACTTTGGCCATCCACGCCATAGCACAGGCTCAGAAGCAGGGCGGAATCGCAGCCATGATCGATGCCGAGCACGCGTTCGACCGCACCTATGCACAGGCGCTCGGAGTCAATCTCGAGACCCTGCTCGTGTCCCAGCCGGACAACGGTGAGCAGGCCCTGGAGATTGCGGACAACCTCATCCGAAGCGGTGCCGTGGATATCGTGGACATCGAAACGGTGGCCGCCCTCACCCCGAAGGCGGAGATCGAAGGCGAGATGGGCGACAACAAGGTAGGCCTCCAGGCCCGGCTTATGAGTCAGGCTCTCAGGAAACTCACGGCAAACATTTCGAAGACAAATACCTGCTGCATATTCATCAACCAGCTTCGCGAGAAAATCGGAGTGATGTTCGGCAACCCGGAAACAACCACCGGAGGAAACGCCCTCAAGTTCTACGCATCCGTACGTCTGGACGTCCGCAAAACCACACAGCTCAAGGATGGCGATGACGCCACCGGGAACCGCACGCGCGTAAAGGTCGTGAAGAACAAGATGGCGCCCCCGTTCAAGAAGGCCGAATTCGACATCGTCTTCGGAGAAGGCATCTCGCACGTGGCTGAGATCGTGGACCTCGCCGTGGAGTTCGAAATCATCCACAAGTCCGGCAGCTGGTTCAGCTACAATGATGAAAAACTCGCCCAGGGTATGGCTGCCGTAAAGCAGCTTCTCAAGGACAACCCGGAGCTCTGCGACGAAATCGAAGAAAAGGTCAAGACAGCTCTCAAGAAAGTTAAGGATTAATGGCAAAGAAGATAATTCTCACAGGCGACCGTCCTACCGGTCGCCTTCACATAGGACACTATGTAGGTTCGTTGCGCAGAAGGGTTGAACTCCAGAACAGCGGTGAGTTCGACAGGATATTCATAATGATTGCCGATGCGCAGGCGCTCACCGACAACGCCGACAACCCCGGAAAGGTACGGGAAAACATTCTGGAAGTCGCTCTCGACTACCTTTCCGCCGGACTGGACCCGGAGAAAAGCACGATATTCATACAGTCCCAGGTCAGCGAACTTACGGAACTCACGTTCTTCTACAACAACCTCGTGACCGTACAGAGACTGCAGAGGAATCCCACCGTAAAGCAGGAAATAGTGATGAGGGGCTTCTCCGATGACGATTCGGACAACAAGGCCGGGACCCCCGTCGGATTCTTCTGTTACCCCATCTCCCAGGCTGCCGACATAACGGCGTTCAAGGCTACCACCGTGCCGGTCGGAGAAGACCAGGCCCCGATGATAGAGCAGACGCGCGAGATTGTACACAAGTTCAACTCCGTATATGGTGAGACCCTCGTGATGCCGGAGATTCTGCTTCCCGACAACAGCGCATGCCTGCGTCTTCCCGGAACCGACGGAAAGGCGAAGATGAGCAAATCCCTCGGCAACTGCATATATCTTTCGGATGACGCGGAAACGGTCTGGACAAAGGTCAAGGGTATGTACACGGACCCCGAGCACCTTCAGGTTTCCGACCCCGGACACGTCGAGGGCAACACGGTGTTCACCTATCTCGACGCCTTCTGCAAGCCCGGGCACTTCACCAAGTTCGCGGATTGTTTCGTAGGCAGGAAGTCCAGTTTCACGTTCTCAAGCCTCGACGAGGTGAAGGAGCAGTACCGCAAGGGAGGTCTCGGAGACATGATGATAAAGAATTTCCTCAATGCCGTCCTCAACGACACCCTCGAACCGATCAGGGCAAGACGCAAGGAACTCGAGCAGAACATACCCTACGTGTATGACGTTCTTCGCAAAGGCAGTGAAGAGGCACGCAAAGTCGCCGCGCAGACCCTTTCTGACGTAAAGGCCGCAATGAAGATCAACTACTTCGACAAAGGCGTGCTTGACGAACTGATTGCCGCCCAGCAGAAGAAGTATTCCGAATAGAAAGGGGTTTATTTTCCGGACTCCTCGGCAGCCCTCGCCCTGTTGAAACATTCACGGCACAAAGGCTCGTATATGTCCTTCTCACCGAGGACTACGAGGTCTTTGCTGCGTGAAAGACGGTGCGAGTGGTTTGCAAGGTTGCCGCATTTTACGCAGATGGCATGGACCTTCTGAACATCCTCGGCGACGGCCATGAGCGCCGGCATCGGCCCGAACGGCTTTCCAAGGTAGTCCGTGTCCAGACCGGCTATTATCACCCTGACCCCCCTGTCAGCGAGAGTCTGGCAGACTTCAACCAATGATTCGTCGAAGAACTGGGCTTCGTCCACACCTACGACCTGAACGTCGGGTCCAACCTCGAGCATTGCCCTTGGATCGCTGACGGGTTTTGAGGTGATGCTGTGAAAGTCGTGGGAAACGACCTCCACGTCGGAGTATCGGTTGTCCACGGCAGGTTTGAAGATGGCGATTTTCTGGTTGGCGAACTGTGCACGTCTGACCCTGCGGATAAGCTCCTCTGTCTTTCCGGAGAACATGGACCCGCATACCACTTCGATGCAGCCCGATTTTTTATTGTTTTCTGAAAACATTTGGTTAGATTTGTGAAGTACAAAATTATAAACAGTTTACGGATAATGTACGACTCGGACCAGGAAGTTATCAACCAGTTACGAACAAGGATTGCGGAACTCGAACGCGAACTTGCGGAAGCCAGGTCAGCCAAATCCATTGACGTGATTGTCCCTGACTTCGATCTGCCGGACACGGAGTTCTACGTGGAGCCCCGCTTCCAGCCCGAGCCGCCGGCTCCGAGTTTCGAGGAGATCATCTCCGTTTCTCCCGCCAGAAAGGATGAACGCACCTACCAGTGGCAGATAGACATCCCTGGAGGCGAGGTGAAAAACATAATAAGCGGCATTTCCCTCAACGACAGGGTGCTGTTCATAAACTCCCTTTTCCGCCAGGACCCGGCCATATTCCAGAATACCATAACGGCGCTTAACCGGATGGAGACCCTGGACCAGGCGATAAACTACTGCGGGACCCATTTCCCGGAATGGAAGATGGGATCCGAGACAGTGTACAGATTCATGATGGCCGTACGAAGAAAACTCAAATAGGATGCAGGGTAAGCTTTTCATCGTCCCGACCCCGGTCGGCAATCTCGAAGACATGACCTTCCGCAGCGTGGAAGTTCTCAGGAATGCCGACATCATCCTTGCGGAGGATACAAGGACCAGCAGCGTCCTCCTCCATCACTACGGCATACAGGGGAGGCTGATGTCCCACCACAAGTTCAACGAACACCAGAGTGTCGAACTCATCAAGGAACGCATACTCCAGGGCTCGAACGTTGCGCTTGTCAGCGACGCCGGCACCCCAGGGATCTCCGACCCCGGTTTCCTGCTGGCGAGAGCCTGCGCCGCTGAAGGCATAGAAGTCCAGACCCTTCCGGGAGCGACAGCCTGCATACCTGCAATCGTTTCCTCCGGGCTTCCCTGCGACAGATTCTGTTTCGAGGGTTTCCTCCCGCAGAAGAAAGGCCGCAACGCCATTCTGGCATCCCTTGCCGAAGAGACAAGAACTATGATTTTCTACGAGTCCCCCTACCGTCTTGCCAAGACTCTCGAACAGTTCGAGGATGTTTTCGGTGGCGACAGGGAGTGCAGCGTAGCGCGTGAAATATCGAAGATCCACGAGACACACCACCGTGGCACCTTGACCGAACTTAAACAATACTTCAATGAAAACGAACCCAAGGGCGAAATCGTCATCGTCGTCTCCGGCAAACCGGCGGAGAAAAAAGCCGAGCACCGGAACAAGTACAAAGAACAGTAATTCCCGTCAGTCAGAAGTTTCATCAGTATTCAAGACCGGAGTCATCGCTCTTGTCTTTATGATTGCGGGGTTCGAAGCCGCCGTGTTCACGGGAAAGGCGGCCATACTCAAGATACAGGCGAACCGGGACCACCCGGATACGGTCTATGTATTCGGCGACTCTACCATAAGCCCGGTGGAAAGCGTCCACTCCCCCGTCGTCGGGCGCGTGCGGGAACACGGAAGAAGGATCGAATCCTTTACCTTCGATCCCAACACGGTTTCAGTCAGCGAGTTGCAGAGACTGGGCTTTTCAGAGAAGCAGGCAATGGCGATAGAGAACTACAGGTCCAAGGGCGGGCATTTCAACCGTAAATCCGATTTTGCAAACTCATTTGTTGTGGCCGACTCCGTTTACAGAAGGCTGGAAAAATATATCCGCATCCCGAAAGTGGACATAAACTCCGCGGACTCGGCGGCATTCGACGCCCTTCCGGGCATAGGTCCGTACTTCGCGGCGAAGATGGTCGAATACAGGGAAAGGCTCGGTGGATACAGCTGCTGCGAGCAGTTGATGGAAATATACAATTTCGACAAGGAGAAGTTCGATGCCCTCAGCGACCTCATTTCCTGCGCCAACCCCCATTATCCGGACATATGGTCCCTTCCGGAAGACTCGCTCGCAAGACTCCCCTCGATACGCAACCGCGCCACCGCGCACGGAATAGTCCTCTTCAGGGAATCTCACGACTCCCTGGAGATGAACGTGAATGCTCTTTTCGAGGCCGGGATAATTTCCGCGCAGCAACGCACACTGCTGGAACGCTGCACGCGGGAAAACTAGAACGGAAGATCGTCCACGACGGTTTCCTTGAAATCGTCCGCCGAGGGTGCCGGGGCGGGCGCGGGTGCCTGGTACTGCTGGGCCGGAGCCTGGTACTGCTGGGCCGGAGCATCGGTCCTCTCGCGAGGAAGAGCCGCCTGGAGACTGATGTACTCCTTCCCGTTCTGGGACGTGCGCTGCCATCCGGCAACGTCATATATTGTACCACCCACCATGATGTGGCCCCTGAAATCGGGCTGGCGGTCGTTCTGCTTTTCGTTCTTGAACAGGCTTCCCTGTCCTTCCTTTAGTTCGTATGCCATAGTTCAAAAGTTTTTAGTATGCAAAGATATACAAATTTATTTTCGCGGATGATGGCTCAGGATGGATTCCTGCCAGGTGGATGATTCGATATGGGTATATATCTCAGTGGTGAGGATGTTCTCGTGGCCGAGCATCTCCTGAACGGCCCTGATATCGGCTCCGTTTTCTATCAGATGGGTCGCGAAGGAATGCCTGAGGGTGTGCGGGGAGATTTCCTTCCTGATGCCGGCGAGAAGAGCCTGCTTCTTGACCATATTGAAAACCGAAATGCGGCTCAGAGGCTCGCCGAACCTGTTGAGGAAAGCCACATCCCCGCAATCCGTGCTGGCAGCCTCCGGCCTTACGCCAAGATATGCAAGGAAAGCCTCTGCGGCCTTGTCCCCGAGAGGTACCAGCCTTTCCTTGTCGCCCTTGCCGACAATGCGGACGAAGTGCTCGTTGACGTACACCTGGGATATTTTCATGGCGCATACCTCCGAGACACGCAGGCCGCAGCCGTAGAGTATCTCCAGAATTGCGGCATCCCTCACTCCGGTCCTGGAAGAGGTGTCGACACTGTCGATGAGCGCCTCGGTTTCCTCGACGCTGAGCACCGAAGGAAGATAGCGCCCGATTTTCGGGGCGTCCACCATAAGGCAGGGGTTGGATTCACATTTCCTTTCGAGCTTGAGAAAGTCGAAGAATCGGGTCAGGGAGGACAGTTCCCGGGCCTGAGTACGCTTGGAGACTGTCTCCGACCTGAACGCGAGATAATCGCAGACCGCATCGCTCTTCACGGACGAGGGGTCATCCACACCGGCCCACTCCAGAAACTCCGCGACGTCGGTACAATATGCCTTCACCGTATTGGGAGACATCCGGCGTTCAATCGAAAGAAAGCAGGAGAAATCCTGAAGCAAGTTGTTGTCCATATGAAACAAAGATAAACAAAAGATTGCTATCTTTGCCGTAAATGAGAAGACTCGGATACATACTTTTGATTTTTGCCGTTGCGGCCTTGGCGGCCTGCACCGAAGATCCCGTATGGATTCCCGAAAACCGCCCCAATCCGGCAAGGAGGGAAGCTGCCATAGACAACGGCTTCGACAATGTGCTTGTGATGTACTGCGCGGCATACAATAATCTCCAATCGGACATCGAGGCAAACCTCCAGCAGATGACAAAGGGCTATGTCCCGGCGCTGCACGACAAGAATGCGATAGTGGTTTTCAGCCATATGTCGGACAGCGACTTCGACCACAGCACCCCGAAGAATCCTGTCATATTCAGGATGTACAGAGACGGTGGAAACATTGTCAACGACACGCTGAAAGTCTACGATACGGACGTGTGCTCGGCTTCCCCGTCGACCGTAAAGGACTACCTGCTTTTCATAAGGGACAAGTTCCCATCTTCGCACTACGGCTTTCTCATCACGTCCCACGGAACGGGATGGGTGCCTCCCGAATACGAAATGGACAGCGAGGAGAACCACGGCCTGATATGGTCGGCCGCCCCTTCATCCGTCGGAGTCCAGCAGGGTGAAATGGAAAACATCTGGATGGACGTTTGCGAAATGGGCAAGGCGATTCCGTTCCATCTGGACTACATCATTTTCGATGCCTGCCTGATGTCCTGCATAGAAGTAGCCTATATGTTCAGAAACGTTTGCGACTACATCATAGCCTCCCCCACCGAAATACTCACGCAAGGATTCGAGTACAGGACGATGGCCAGCCGTCTCTTCGCAGATGGAGGCCCGGACCTGGAGGCCGTGTGCAAGGACTATATGTCGGCGCGGAGCAGCGCAACGGTAGCCCTGATAGACTGCAGCAGGATCGAGGAGGTGGCGGCCGCCTGCAGGACAATCTGCGACAACCACGCGGGAAGGGTGATGGACATTGAAAGCAGCACTATACAGAGCTACAATGTAACCTACTCCTGCTTCTACGATTTAAGGGATATGTGCAAAGTTCTTGGAGCGAGCCCCGGAGAACTCAGTGACCTGGACGCCGCGTTGAGCCGTTGCGTCATCTACAAGGGAGCAACCGACTTTTTCCTGTCAAAAAGAATAGACCCTGAACGCTTCAGCGGGCTGAGCACGTTCCTGCCGAAAAAGCACACACCTATCCTGAACGCTCTTTTCGCGGAAACGGAATGGAATAAGGCTATCGGTTTGCTGAAATAAATTATTCTTTCTATATTTGCCCCGCATTTGAAAACCAGGGTATTTGGTTTTGGTGCAATGGGGTTCCGGCATGACCGGAACTGAGTAACACATTTTTAAATTTTTAACAAAATGCAGCATTTCGAGCTCAAAGGCCAGATCCGCGAAGTCGGCAACAAGGCCACAATCAAAGCTTTCCGCAAACAGGGCCTCGTACCTTGCAACCTCTACGGATGCGGATCCGAAAACATCATTTTCACAGTTAACGCAAAAGAACTCAAGGGTGTCACCGACACTCCCAAAGCCTACATCATCGACCTCAACATCGACGGCAAGATCTACACTGCGATTCTCCACGAACTCCAGTTCCATCCCGTCAGCGACGAGTGCCTCCACGTTGATTTCCTCGCCGTCAATGACAAGAAGCCTGTAAACATCCAGGTTCCTATCGTCATCACCGGACACGCAAAGGGCGTTCAGCTTGGTGGCAAGTTCGTTCAGAAGTCCCGTTTCATCCGTATCTGCGGACCTATGAACAATCTTCCCGATGACGTTACCGTCGACATCTCAGGACTCGGGCTCGACAAGAAGATCAAGGCCGGAGACCTCAAATTCGACAACTTCAGCGTTACAACTGACAAGGATACCATTATCTGCGCAGTACTCAGCACACGCAACTCTTCCGCTGCAGCGGAGACTGCCGAGGGAGAATCCGCAGAATAAAGATTTTCTTACATCATGGCAGGAGAGAGCTACCTTGTAGTGGGCCTCGGAAACATTGGTCCGGAATATGCTCAAACCCGCCACAATATGGGTTTTATGATATTGGATGCCTGGGCTCAGGCATCCAATATTGCGTTTAATTCCCAAAGATACGGGGATGTTGCGGTAAAAGAGATCAAAGGACGCAGCATCTATCTGCTGAAACCTTCCACCTATATGAACCTCAGCGGAAACGCAGTCCGCTACTACCTTCAGAAACTTCCGGTGACTCAGGAGCGCCTGATTGTCATCTGCGATGACATCAATCTTCCCTTCGGGTCGATAAGGATGAGGAAAGGAGGCAGCGACGGAGGCCATAACGGTCTGAAGAACATAGCGGAGATGACAGGGACCCAGCAATATGCCCGGATACGTCTGGGTGTCGGCCACGATTTTTCCCAGGGGGCACAGGTCGATTACGTGCTCGGAGAGTTGTCGGAAGACGAGAGAAAAGCCGTTCCTGAAATAGCGGCAAAAGTCATCCAAGGTGTTCAGGACTGGATTTTTGTCGGAGCGGACAGAGCGATGAATGCCTTGAATTTCCGCCCGGACAAAAAAATTTGATTTTTTTCGACGACCCTTGCAACGAAACGGCAACCTTTTGCATCTATAGAGCAGGTTTAGGTTTTAGTACACGTCATAGGGTCGTTAGCCGTGAGGTTGCGGCCCTTGATCTTATATATGAAACTCGGAACCGTCATACTGACTTCGACTGCAATCCTGCTTATGGCGGGAGGGACGATTCCCTGCGCAGCGGACAACACCCGCAGCAAGGAGACAATGATAGTCCTTAGAGCGATGATTGCCGAAACCGTATTCACCACCACCGGAGAGGATACCCGTTCCCTGCTTTCAGAATGCGAGAGTTATTTCACCGGACAGCTTTCTCCCCTCGGAAAGAGTTTCGAATTCATCCAGGGGCCGGAGGTCAGCATTGCCGGCACCTTTTACAGCGAAGACGTTTCATCATACATTATCGAAGCCTGCCGTCTGGCAGACAAGGATGTGGACTTCAGCATCTTCGACACTGACGGAGATGGTACGATAGACAATGTATGCGTCATATTCTCCGGCTCACAAATCTCCCCACAGCAATATTCCCTCAAAGAATCCGGCAAGTCGGCCGTTTTTGACGGAAAAGCGCTCAACGAGTATATCGCGCTGAGCGAATACTACAACGGAGACTTGACAGGCCCTTGCACCCTATGCCATGAATACTGTCATTCCCTGGGGCTTCCGGACCTGTATGATACGGACGCGGAAGGAAGTTCCGGTCTGTCCGAAGCGTTGTGGAAGGTTCTGTCTCCGATGGACACGTGGAATTCAGGCGACATCCCCGCTTTCAGCGTTCTGGACTACGACTGTCTGGGCTGTTTGAAAGCGGACACGCTCCGCCGTGGAGAATATGTGCTGGACGGCAGCGGTGCCGCTTTCTTTCTACACCCCGCCGACGCGCACGGCGAGTACTTCCTTTTCGAACCAAGGACAATATCGGACGGAGAGAACAGGTATTCCGGACTTGCCGTTTATCACGTGGACAAATCCCAGAACCGCAGCGGCTTTTCGACCAGATACCAGATAACGCTGACAGCATTCCAGAGATGGGAAAGAAATCAGATAAACTGCCGTCCCGACCACCAATGCGCAGACCTGATAGAGGCCGACCCCAATGCCGCCGGCATATCGTCGATTCTATTTCCCATAGGGGAACGCCAGACATTCTGCTCGGATTCGGAACCTGCATTCCGTTACTGGAGCGGGACAGCCTCCCCCATCGCCCTGCACGACATCCGCTGTGACGAATCGGGGACAGTATCCTTCACTGTGATAGAGCCGCTCGAATGCGTTTCTCTGGAGACCTTCCAAAGCGAGGCCGAGATAGCGTGGGAAATAGACCCCGTTCTCCTTCCCGGGCTTGAAGAATGCACGATGCGCCTCGATGACAGCATCTCCTTCAGGCTTAATGTTTCGCAATACGGGGAGGCCGGCATTACGCTCACCGGGCTGGAACCGGGCCACAACTACTCCTATTCGATAGAAGCGGTAAGCAAGGGTGAGCACTATTCCCTGGCCGGACATTTTTCAACCAAGGTCATCGACGAACGCAATCCCTATCCGTTCATATACCTCATAGGCACGGACAGGAACGACGACGGCTCCTTCAAACGCGGATCGACCATTCCGCTCCGTCTCTTCAACACCCCGGATGCCGAATCGGTCAGGTGGTATTTCAATTCCACGGAGATTTCAGGGACCCTCAAGGCAATGACGGACGGAGACCTCAGGGCCGTGATACAATATACCGACGGAAGCGAAGACATCATAACGAAACACATAACCGTGCGATGAGAAAAATAGCGTCCATACTTGCCCTCATAGCTGTTGCAGTTTCCTGCAACCACTCCGAATATATTCCCGAGTTCCTCACGGACAGCACGATAAGGTTGGAAATTTTCAACAACCCTGTTTTCGTGTTCGACCCGCTGACCTGCCAATACTCCTGCAACTCTGCAAGGAAACAGTTCCGCGCCCATTCGGACAATATGTCCGACTATTACGTCATCACCCTGGACCAGCTTCCCTCCAGCGAGAACACTTTCGTCACCGCGACATCCCTGCAATGGACGACTCCCACCGGCGGCAACCAGGAGAGAAAGAATATCGCCTTCGAAGTCGTCAAACTCGAAGGCGATACAGCTTGGCTCTGGTATCCCAGAGAAGGAATCAAACTTATTGTAAGATTTCTCTAGTAGGAAAGGGCGATAGCGATGAAATCGTCAGCCTTGAGGGCTGCTCCACCGATAAGTCCGCCGTCGATATCCTTCTGGGCGAAGAGTTCCTTCGCATTCGAAGGCTTGCAGCTTCCACCGTAAAGGATGCTCGTATCCTCGGCAACCTGAACACCGAACTTGTCGGCGATGGTGATGCGGATGAAAGCGTGGATCTCTTCAGCCTGCTCGGCAGTTGCGGTCTTTCCGGTTCCGATAGCCCATACGGGTTCGTATGCGATGACGATGTGTGCCATTTCCTCAGCGGTGAAGTTGTAAAGCACGTTCTTTATCTGATTACCGCAAACCTCGAAATGCTTGCCTGCCTCTCTCTCTTCAAGATTCTCTCCGACGCAGAGAATTACGTCAAGTCCGTTCGCAAGTGCGAGTTTAACCTTCTCTACAAGCTTTGCGTCGGTTTCACCATAGTACTGACGGCGCTCAGAATGTCCGAGGATTGTGTACTGGCATCCTGTCGAGGCGAGCATCGCAGCGGAAACCTCTCCGGTGTATGCGCCCTTCTCCTTGTCAGCGCAGTTCTCCGCTGAAAGAGCGACAACGCTTCCCTTTACAACCTCGGCAACGGGGCAAAGGTGTGTGAAAGGAGTTGCAATGATCAGTTTAACGTCAGCAGGTACATTTGCAGCGCCTGCTACAACAGCCTTGGCGAGTTCTACGCCTTCCGGTACTGTAGTGTTCATCTTCCAGTTTCCGGCAACGATTTTCTTTCTCATATATCAATAAATATCAAAGATTTCTTTTTGCGGTGCAAATGTACTAAATTTGAGTTCAAATAGAAAAAGAAATGGATATGAAAAAGCTCATCATTGCAGCAATCTTCTCTATGATTTCCATCGCCGGAGCCAATGCCCAGCCCAAGATCATTGCACACGCCGGATACTGGAACTGCGAACGCGGCGGAAAGACGATGAATTCCGAAGCGTCGCTCCGTGCGGCCCTGGAAGCCGGACTCTACGGCGTGGAGTTTGACGTGAATATGACAAAGGACGGAAAACTGGTCGTTTTCCACGACGGAGGGATCAAGGGGAAATGCATAAACGACATGACCTTCGAAGAGGTTCATTCCGCAGTGGTGCTCAAGAACGGGGAAAGCATCCCGACCGTAGAACAGTTTCTCGAGATAGCGGCCGGCTACCCCGACACCAGGCTTTTCCTTGAAATCAAATTTTCCAAGACACTCGGCCTGGAAAAGAAGTGCGTAGACATACTGCTCGGGCTTCTGAAGGAATACGGCCTCGACAATCCGCAGCGCGTGGTTCCCATTTCGTTCAGCGCCAACATCTGCAAGTATCTCGGCGAGATTGCGCCGGAATACGAGACCCAATACATCACGTACAACTCTTCGGCATCCAACGTGCGCAAACTTGGCGTATCAGGGGTCGACTATGAGTTCGGATATATCAAAAGGAACCCCATCTACACCAAGAACAATCCCGACATCACCGTCAACGTATGGACGGTCGACAATGACGAGGACATCATCGCGGTAGCGAACGCAGGTGTGAAATACATTACCAGCAACAACCCCCTGAGGGCAATGGAACTGGTGAAAGGGCTCTAGCGGCTGACTTCCCTGACAGGGAACCTCATATCCTGAGGGCCCGAATACCAGCGATACCCTCCAGATGCGGACAAAGCGATTCCGAGAGACTCTCCGTCGCCGAAATCCGACACGGTATGGCTCCAGTAGTATCCCCACTTGTTGAAGGATATCACTTTCCCTCCGCCCATATAACCTCCGCAGGGCAGGAAAATCGAATTGCCGTTCTCTGCGGTCACCCTGTACCCCTGGCAGCCGTTAAGGGTTTCCATATGCCACTGGCACTTCTCCATCAATTCCGACATCTCCTCATAGGAAGGGATGCCGAACCCGCAGGCTTCATTCCAGGTGTAATAGTTGCCGCACTGCTCCGGGGCCTCCGCTCCGACGTTGGCATCAGCCCATTTCACACCGAGTCCGAGGTCGACGAAATTGACGGCCAGCAAAGTAACGAGAGATACTAACAGAGATACCATATTCAAGTCTTTCTTAATAATTGCAAATTTAGTATTTTTGCGAAAAGAAAGAATTGCACATCATATAAAAATGAAGAATTTTTTTGAAGAACTTAGATGGCGCGGGATGATTCACGACATCACCCCCGGAGCCGAAGAGGAGTTGAAAAAAGGTCCTACGAGCGCCTACGTCGGAATTGACCCTACCGGAGACAGCCTGCACATCGGACATCTCGTGAGCATAATGATACTCAAGCATTTCCAGGCCTGCGGGAACAAGCCCTACGCACTGGTAGGAGGCGCTACCGGAATGATCGGAGACCCTTCGATGAAATCCGCGGAGCGCAACCTGCTTGACGAAAAGACGCTGGAGCACAACGTCTCCTGCATCAAGCAGCAGCTCGGACGCTTCCTTGACTTCAGTTCCGACGCCGCCAACAAGGCAGAGCTGGTGAACAACTACGACTGGATGAAGGATTACACTTTCATCAACTTCACCCGGGATATCGGAAAGCTCATCACCGTCAACTATATGATGGGCAAGGATTCCGTAAAAAAACGTCTCAGCCGTGACAGCTCGGAGGGAATGTCATTCACCGAATTCACTTACCAGCTGCTCCAGGGCTATGATTTCCTGTACCTCTACGAGCACAAGGGCGTCACTCTCCAGTTGGGAGGCGCAGACCAGTGGGGCAACATCACTACCGGGACGGAGCTCATCCGCCGCGTCCTCGGAAAGGAAGCGTATGCGCTCACCTGCCCCCTGATTACCAAATCCGACGGAGGAAAATTCGGAAAGACCGAGAAAGGAACCATCTGGCTCGACCCGGAGCGTACCAGCCCCTACCAGTTCTATCAGTTCTGGCTGAACGTCAGCGACGAAGACGCCGAGAAATACATCAAGATTTTCACGATGCTCGACAGGGAGACCATAGAGAAAGCCATCGCAGACCACAAGACCTGTCCTGAAATGCGCGGACTCCAGAAACTTCTCGCTAAGGAAGTCACCACAATGGTCCACGGAGAGAAGGAGTATGAGAATGCTGTCAAAGCCTCTGCAATGCTTTTCGGCAAGGCAACTGCAGATGATCTGCGAAGCCTGGACGAGAAGACATTCCTCGCCGTATTCGACGGCGTACCAACCTTTGACGTTCCCAAATCAGGGCTTCCCGTCGGAGTACTGGACTTCCTGGCCGTGCAGACCACCGTATTCCCCTCCAAGGGCGAAGCCCGCAAGATGATCCAGGGCAACGGATTCTCCATCAACAAGGAGAAGGTCACCGACATCAACTACGAGGTAAGCGAAAAGGACATCATCGACGGCAAGTACATCCTCGTCCAGAAAGGCAAGAAGGATTATTATATTATCAACATCAAGTAAATGGAAGGAGAATCAACACGACAGCAGAAAATCGGCCGCGAGCTCCAGAGAGACATTGCGGAAATAATCCGCAGCAAGGGGATGGCCCTGTTCGGAGGAGCGATGGTCACCGTCAGCGAAGTACGCATCAGCCCGGACCTTTCGATAGCGAAAGTCTATGTCAGCATATTCCCGTCCGACAAACAGGAATCGGCGATGAAGATTCTCGAGGATAACTCCAGGGCGATTCGCGGGGAACTCGGAAGGGCTGTCGCAAAGCAGCTCAGGATAGTCCCGGAACTCAATTTCTATCTTGACACTTCTCTGGACTACGCAGAACATATAGAAGAGCTCCTCAAAAAGTGAAGTTTCCGCTGCTTATAGCCTCACGCTACCTGTTTGCAAAGAAATCCAACAACATCGTAAACTGGATATCCGCAATCAGCGTAGGAGGCATTGCAGTGGGGTCAGCAGCCCTCATACTGATTCTGTCCATTTACAACGGATTCGACGCGATGATCCGCAGCAACGTCGGATCCACCGATTTCCCCTACCTTCTGGTAAGTGAGAACGGGAAATTCTTCGAGCCTCCCGTAGAAGGTCACTGCATCCTTGAGGACAAGGTATTCGTGAATTTCGGAGAACGGCAGACCATAGCCGTTGCCAAAGGGATGGACGGAGCCTGCGGAGTGAGCGTAAGCGAAAGCCTTGCCTACAACCTTGGCTACAGGACCCAGTTCTCGCAACCGCTGCACCTGATGTACCCGAGCCGGGAGGCAAGCCTGTCCATTCTGAATCCAACGGGTTCGATGAATGGCATTTCCCTCCACGCGGAATCCGTTTTCCCGGATGAGTCCGACTCGTCCTATCCGACCATCATCCTTCCGATGGAAGATATGAGAAGACTGACAGGCATAGAGTCGAAAGTATCCGCACTGGGACTGGAGGGCGAAATCCGGATGGAAGGGTTCAGATGTATGGACAGCATAGCCCAGCACGACAGCCTTTTCAAGATGATAAGATACGAGAAGACGGCAATTTTTCTGATTCTCATCTGCGTGATCATCATCGTCTCCTTCAACATTCTCACCTGCACGCAGATGATGCGCATCGAAAAGGCGGACGACGCCTCATCCCTCAAGGCGATGGGCGCAACGGACAGCGACATCAGACGCATATTCACCCTCGAAGGAATGCTGATATCCCTTACCGGGCTCGCAATCGGACTCTGTCTGGGGCTGCTGCTCTCTTACCTGCAGAGGGAAACGGGTGCCGTCCGGATCCCGGGGCAGGGGCCCTACCCGGTGGTGATGGAGATGAAGGACGTGATATTCTGCGCCATCGGCACGCTGGCCGCCGGAAGCCTGATATCGGCTCTGAGCGCAAGGTCGGGGCGATAACAAAAAAATCCGGCTCCTGCGAGTCGGATTTTTCGTCGGTAGGAAGATACTACCAGCGGTCCTCTGAAGAAACGGTCAGTTTCTTGCGACCATGTGCGCGACGTGCAGCAAGTACGCGACGTCCGTTGGGAGTTGACATACGCTCACGGAATCCGTGCTTGTTGACTCTTTTGCGCTGAGAGGGTTGGAATGTCCTTTTCATATCTTTTATATTTTAATTTCCAGATTTGGGAGGGCAAAGATATCAAATTTTGATTTCAATAACAAATTTTTCAGCAAAATAATCATCGTCCGTCCACTCGCCGAGGGGCCATACCCTGAACTTCGAGATGTCCACCTTGAATTTCTTCCGCATTTGCGCAATTTCCTCCTGCACGTCGCCTCCCTTCAGCAGCAATATTCCCCTCTTGTACTTCCCTTTTACCCAAGGGTAGAAATTGTCCAGGGAAGTTACGGCTCTTGAAACCACGTAGTCGAATTTTCCCTCCACGGATTCCGCCCTGCAGTTCAGACACCTGACATTTGTCAGGCCCAGTCCCGCAGCGACATTCTGCGCTACAAGTATCTTCTTCCCTATCGAATCGCAAAGAGTGAATTCACACGAAGGGAGAGCCATCGCCATAGGTATTCCGGGGAAGCCTCCTCCCGTGCCTACATCCAGAATAGAAAGAGGTTCGACGCATCCCGCCACATCCCGGAGATAATGGACGAGCGCCAGGGAATGCAGGATATGATGCTCCCACAGGTTGTCGATGTCCTTTCTTGACACCACGTTTATCTTTTCGTTCCACTCCCTGTAGAGGGAGACGGCCTTGTCGTAATCCGAAGGGTTAAAGTTCATCTTGAAATTTCTCCATCATTTCCCGTGCGCGACGTATCCTCGTGCGCACTGTATTCAATTCGATGCCCAGATTCTCCGATATCACCTTGTAAGGTTTGTCTTCCAGAAAACGCATCTTCGCTATCTCCCTGTAAAGGTCAGGAAGAGCCTCTATCGAACGTTTCGTATTCGACTCGTCCTCTGAGTTTATTATCGTCTCCAGCGGGGATGCCACGTCGTCCACCTCATCCTGCGACGGCTGCGAGGACAGGTCGAGGGACACCGTCCGCACGCCTATGCGTTTCTCTGCGGCAAGCGTGTCGAGAGCCGTGTTGTGCGCGATGGTCTTGAGCCAGGTGGAAAACTTGCTCAACGCCGGATTGTACGCGCTTATCTGCCTGAATGCCTTCTCGAAGCTTTTCGAACAGATGTCATCCACGAAGAAATCGTCGCGTATCTTCATCGAGGAACGCAGATACGCCTTGAGCCCTTCGATATGAGTATCCCACAGGGCGGTGAACGCCGTCGCATCTCCGATGATGGCGAGGCGTATCAGTTCATCAGTGGGCTTCAAGCCAGTCTTTCCCATAATTGCATTCTACCGTCATCGGAACACTCAACTCCACCACATGTTCCATTTCATTTACAAGTATGTCCCTGATTTGTCCTATCTCGCCTTCCGGCACTTCGAGGACAAGTTCATCGTGGATCTGAAGCACAAGCTTCGATTTCAAACCGGCCTTGCGGATAGCGGCATCCACACCTATCATAGCCAGTTTTATTATGTCCGCAGCCGAGCCCTGGATCGGGGCGTTGATGGCGTTCCTCTCGGCCACGGCCCGCACGTTCGCGTTATGCGAGTTCACATCCGTAACGTAGCGTCTTCTCCCGAAAAGAGTCTGCACATAACCGTTGCTGCGCGCAAACTCAAGCGTGCCGTCGATATATTCGCGTATGCTCGGAAATGACTCGAAGTAGTCGTCGATGATCCTGGAAGCTTCCGTCCTGGAGCACTGCAGCCTCTGCGAAAGGCCATATGCCGAGATGCCGTACATTATTCCGAAGTTGGCCGTTTTCGCCACCCTCCTGTCGGCAGCGGTGACCTCGGAAAGCGGCTTATGGAATATCTTCGCCGCCATCGAGCTGTGCACGTCTTCGCCGGCAAGGAAGGCGCGCCGCATATGCTCGTCCCCGCAGAAATGCGCCATCAGCCTCAACTCTATCTGCGAATAGTCCGCGCTCATTATCACGCTTCCCTCGGGAGCGGTGAACGCCTTCCTGATTTCCCTGCCGTCATCCGTCCGAACCGGAATGTTCTGCAGGTTGGGAGACGAACTGGAAAGACGTCCCGTGCTGGTAAGAGCCTGATTGAATGTGGTGTGGACCCTCCCGTCGATCCGGCTTACGAATTCAGGGAAAGGGTCGATATATGTGGACAGCAGCTTTCTTGCAGCCCTGTAGTCCAGAACCGCATCTACTACGGGATGCTGTATTTCGCGCAGAGTCTCCTCATCGGTGGGCCAGCTGCCTTTCAACGGCTTTTTTGCCTTGGGGTCGAGTTTGAGCTGTTCGAAAATCAGTTCTCCTATCTGCTTGGGAGAGGATACGTTCAGTGAAGGATTGCCGGCAAACCCGCGGACCTTCTCCTCGCTTTCCGCCATCCTTTTCCTAAGCCCCGCAGCGAAATCCCTCAGCTTGGAAAGGTCGACAAGCACACCCGCAGTCTCCATCCGCGCAAGGACGCGGAGAAGAGGTTCTTCGACCGTATCGTACAGTTCCCTTGCCTTTCCGTCGCCCAACCTGTCCGAAACAATCGACGACAGCGCAAGGGCGACGGCGCAGCGCCGGAATCCGTTCTCTTCGCTTTCCGCCTCACCGTCATCGTCGAAAAGACTTCCCTGGGACATTCCAGCCTGGCTTTCCACCGTATCGACTCCCAGATACTCCATCGCAAGGGCATCCAGAGAATGGCTTCTTTCCGGGTTCAGAAGATAGTGCATCAGTTCAAGGTCCAGGACCTTTCCTTCGAGACCGATGCCGCAAGAATGCAGTTTGCGTATTATGGACTTTACGTCAAAACCGGTTTTCGCGACTGCGGAGTCTTCGAGCAGGGACTTGAATTCCAAGGGGCTGCCCTTTGCCACACCGATCCGCGAGGCAACGTACATCTCGTTTCCATCCTGCATTACGGCGCAGATTTTCTCGGTCTGTGCGGAAGCGGCCACTTCCCGCAGAGATGCAATCTCATAATGGAACTCCTGATGCGTGCAGGGGCACTGCACCTTGTCCGCAACGAATCTCCTCAAGGATTTCATCTCATAGAAATCCAGCAGCTCGGATATTTCAGGGCCGAGAGTCTCACTCAGGAGGAGGTCATCTTCGGTGACTTCAAGAGGTATGTCAGTTTTGATGGTGACGAGTTTCTTGCTCAATGCAATATGACCTGAAGCGGCTTCGAACATAGCTCTCTGCCGCTGGGAAAGCTTGTCCAGATTTTCATATATCCCCTCGACGCTGCCGTACTCACGAAGAAGTTTCGAAGCGCCGACGGGGCCTACTCCCTGCACTCCGGGAACGTTGTCCGCCGAATCACCGCAGAGCGCAAGCATATCGACAACCTGCCCGGTATTGTCTATCCCATATTTTCCGCACACCTCCGACGGACCGAGAATCTCCGCATCCGACCCGGCCTTCCCGGGCTTGTACTGCCACACGTGAGGCCCTACAAGCTGACCATAATCCTTGTCGGGGGTGACCATATATACATCCATCCCCTCCGCCCCGAAGCGTTTTGCGGCGGATCCTATCACATCGTCCGCCTCGAAGCCCTTTATCATCATCACCGGAATCCCGAGAGCCCCGACTATACTGGTCAACGGCTCCAGAGCATCAATCACCAGCTGCGGAGTTTCACCGCGGTTGGCCTTGTATTCCGGGTAGAGCTCATTGCGGAACGTCCCTCCGGGAGGATCGAAAGAAACGGCTATGTGCGTAGGTTTCTCCCTCTCTATCATTTCCAGCAGGTATTTGGTAAAACCGAACAGGATAGACGTATCCTGTCCCTTGCCGTTTACCATAGGCCTGCCCAGAAACGCATAGTACATCTTGAAGATGAGCGCGTGTCCGTCTATCAGAAAAAGTCTTTTCATCTCTTGGTCTTGAAAAAATCCACCATCAGTTTCCCGCACTCCTCCTCAAGTACGCCGGACACCACCTCAGTTCTGGGGTGCATCAGCGTCCGTCTTACAAGCCCCGGAGCCTCCGGCTCTGCCGAAAACAGGGAATAGCCCCTCTTGGGGTCAGGTGCTCCATACACCACCCTGTCCACCTGGGACCAGCAAAGTGCAGCCGCACACATCGGGCACGGCTCCACCGTCACGTACAAAGTACATTTCTGGAGGTATTTTCCACCCAGCGACTCGGTAGCCGAAGTTATCGCTATCATCTCCGCATGCGCCGTCGCATCGTGCAGGCGCTCGGTCATATTGTGCCCGCGGCCGATGATGGCATCACCGCACACCACCACCGCACCTATCGGGACCTCCCCCTCGGAAGAGGCGGCAGCGGCCTCCTTGAGAGCCTCCCTCATGAACATTGTGTCTTTATCCATATATTCGTGCAAGTTACAAAAAAATTTATATTACCTTTGCATCCGGAATTGAGGTATGGTGTAATGGTAGCACTACAGATTTTGGTTCTGCCAGTTTGGGTTCGAGTCCCGATATCTCAACCACTTGAATTATCCCTTGCAGATGTATCTGTGAGGGATTTTTTCTTTATCCTTGCGCCTGAAACATATTTGTAGTTTTTCATATTTATTTATACTTTTGGACTAAGAAGTTAGTTTAAAAGTTAGTCTATGAAAAAGGTCACTTTCTCCGCAGTGATTTACGAAAGATTTAAGAACAAGGATGGCAAATATCCTGTCAAACTTCGCGTCACCTACAACCAAAAACCAACCTATTTTTCCACAGGATTACTTGCCGATGCGAAGGACTTGTCTTTAAGCTCGCACAAAAAGAACATTCCGATAAAGAACAATACTCTGAAATGGGCGGTAAACGAATACGTCAACAAATACGAGAAAGCCGCCGAAAACTTCTACCCCGACCTGTTTCCGGACTACACGGCAAAGGATATAATGGAATACCTCAAGAAGATTATCTCCCGTGACAAAGGCTTCAGGCTTAATTTCGTAGACTACAGCAAATCGTTTATTGAGAAGAAAAAAACATCATCCCAAAAGGCTGCAAAGAATTACATCCGCGCAATAAACCTCCTTTGCGAATTTATGGGACAGCAGGAGTTTGACATCTCATTGCTGACATCTTCCAGACTTCGAGAGTTCGAAGAGTATCTGCGTACCAACTACTCTGATACAGCCAGAACCGTGAGTATGGCAACTTC
>JAKSJY010000001.1 GCA_024402025.1 Bacteroidales bacterium | reverse complement strand
GGCTTGCATTGCCCGTCAGGAAATATGGGCCTCAAACACAGGGTTTTGCACGTGAGCCGGAAAACCCGGCCCATCAATTTTTATCCAGATTTCCAAAGAATGACTATATTTGAGCCGGATTTTTCATATAGTGTATACCTGATACTATGTGCAAACGTGGAAAAAACCTGCTGATTACGACCCTGGCCTGTCTGGGGCTCGGACTTTCGGTTTTCAATGCCGGAGCAAGCAACTGGTACAGAAGATTCGACAACACCATCAAACGCATACTTCTCGACGGAGTGGACACCTCATACGTCGGATTGCCCGCCACAAGCTGGGAAATACCCTCCGCATTTACGATGTATGGCGAAAGCCTCAGGCTGGCATCCTCCGACGGCAGCGTACTCTCGATGGACAGCGGAATCGTCTCCGAAGTGGGAATAGGCATCGGATACCACGGACTGGACTACGTACAGTATTTCTCCACATCAAAGAACGTATTCTCCGACCACTTCGAATTCAATTTCTATGACAATTCCTGGGGATTCCAGATCATAACCTCGGACAACAAATACACCACCCAGGACCTGGGCATCAAAGAAGTGACTTTCGGCGGCTATATCGCCCTGAACGGACGCCAGTACTCCTATCCCGCCGTATATTACGGAAACTATATCCAGAAGAAGTCGGCCGGCTCCCCACTGATATATTTCTGGTACGAGCACACCAAAAGCTATGCCATCGACCCGGCTCCGGACCTCTCGGAAGAGTACCCGAACATAATCAACCTTGCCGTATGCGGCGGATACGGCTACAACTGGGCATTCAACAAGGGAAAGACGCTTCTCAACGCATCGGCGTCCGTAGGAATCATCGCCCCGTACTGGGGAGTCGCAACCCAGGCAAGGCTCAGCGCGATGCACTGGTTCAATGACAATCTCCGCCTGAGTTTCTCAGCCATCAACTATTTCAGCACAGGACAGCGGCAACTCGTCGAACCCTACTTCCTGGACGAGTGGATGACTGTACTAAGCCTTACCTATTGTTTCGGGAAGTAAGGAAGCCGGACATATCTATCGGCGTCCAATCCACGACCCCGCATATTCTCATCCATATCTTCATCTCGGACGGCACCACCACCATCTGATATCTCGTCGCGTCAAGCATAGGGCCGCCTTCCTCAATCCCCCTCTGCATAATCTCCATCATCTCCATCTCCCCGATGCCGCCTTTCCGCTCCTCGGCGCGCGCAAGCATATTCTCCAGCCTTGTGTGTGACATCCAGCAGACCTCATCAGGCGGATCAGGATACGTCCATTCCGGGTTGACATAGTGGTTAGTCATCGCCATCAGACCCTCGGGGTACTGCGTGTCTGCGCGACGGACGCCGTCATAGCACCATTCGTACGAACGCGCCTCCCGGCTGTCGGCGACCCCTATGATGAAGGAAGATGAACTCTGCGTATGGGTCATAAGGTTGTCGAAGTCCTCGACGGATGCAGCCTTGAGGGCGGTGGTAAGAAGCAGGGTGGTACTCTGCGGTTGTTCGAAATGAATGTCCCGTCCGGCAGAACACATCCCGTTGTTGAGTTCCGCAAAGATGCCGTTGGCGTTGAATGCGTTTACCGCATAAAGTTCGCCGGCGTAGCCGATGATGGCCGTAGGGACAGAACCGTCATCCGGATGAAAGACGGTAATGAGAACGTCGCGACCGATTTGAGAATAGTGCATGCAGTCGTAGTTGCGGCCGTAGACGAGTGCGCCTTTGGCATATTCGCCCCAAACGGCCAATCCGCTGCAAAAAAAGCTGCCCTCCGCGTATTCGACGGCATTCGCGAGGACAAGGTCGCTCTCAGAAATGCCGGAAGAAGCGGATGCCGCCTTCAGGAAGTCGCGCAACTCCTGCGGATATTGGCTGAAAAGCGTATCTGCAATGCTCTGCGCCTGGGAGAGGTGCGTGCTGTCGACCGTGGAGGAACGCATATAGTCCAGGACGTCTGCCAGCTCATCTTTCGCCAGACGGCCGTACTGTTCTCCCATCTCGTTCCAGGATCCGTGAAGATTGAGGACCTTGATGCCGTTTATCACGGTTGAAGAGCCCCTGTCTGCGCAAGATGAAAACATTGCGCATAAAATCAGTAGTATTATCGGTTTCATTCGCATATCAATTCTTTTATGTCGATGCCGTAGCCGGCCCAGTAGCCGATGGCACCGGAGACGTTGCCCTTGACGTTCTTGGGTGCGCCCAGTATCGAACCCGAAGAATTCGAGTAGTTGGCATATTCCTTCCAGAAATCATACATCGGACGCTCGATTGTGGCGAGTTTCAAAGCGAGCGTGTCGCCGGGATGGAAATACACATCGTCTGCACCTATGTTTTTCAGCGGCCTCATGAATGTCTCCACTACAATGTCGTCTATCGCAGATCCGTCCATGGTTGTGAAATTCACCGCCCTGTATGCGTTCGATTCCGAACCAACCCTGCTGAAGGATTGGTAAAGTGTCCCGACCCCCGGATTGTTGTGGAATACCATCTTCGCCACGAACGACGTGTCGTCCAAGGCTTTCTCGAAGAACACCGTATCGATTGCGACCGGTTCAGGTATGGTGCATACCGCCGACGCCTCGAAATTCTGCCATTTGACGTGCAGCAGGTAGGTGTCCCCGGGGACGCCCCGCAGCGTGGGGGACGTGAAGTAATTGGTGACTGTAAATCTGTCCGTAAGACGGGCCGTAAGATATTCTCTCTGTCCGTTATGGTCGATATAGACTTCCGCATAGCGGAGAATGTGCTTTGAAATGTCCGAGACAGGTTGCGGCGTCGAACTGACCGGCAGCGTGCTGGACACCAGGACAACAGGCGCATGGCCGCTTTCTATCCAACCTTCTACAACAAGTTCCGCGACATTGTCCGATGCGAGGAAACCGTTGCTGCATGCGGAGAGCATCAATACAAAGATTATATACCGGAGCCTTTTCATTAAAACCTGCAATAATAGTTGATCGACGGCATAACCGGGATGGAAAGGGTTGCCGGAGCGTAACTGTATTTTCCGTCCTTGACCTTCAACACGGCGGTCATCTGGTTGTCACGGGCCGTGACGTTTTGGACGGAAATGTTGATCCCGTCCCGGAAGCGTCCGCTGCAGCGGATGTTGAAACTTGCCGACAGGTCAAGCCTGATGTAAGGAGAGAGCCTCTTCGAGTTCCTTTCCCCGTATTTGACAAGGATGTTCTGATTCAGAAAATATACGGATGAGACCGGCGTATAGGGCAGACCGGAAGTGAAGATAAAGTTGCCTCCGAACTCCCATCTGCCTGTCCTGTATGATGCAACCGCCTTGAATTCGTGCTCCCGCTCGTGCGCAGACGGATAGATATACGGGAAGTCGGGATTGTCGAACCTGCGAAGCGCCCGGGTCCAGCTGTAGCTGATCCACCCTGTGAGTTTGCCGCTGTTTTTCTGCACCTGGGCCGTAACGCCGTAGTTGTATCCGTCTCCGTTGAGAAGCATGTTCTGCAGGTTGTAGCTGCCTCCCAAAAGTTCCGACAGGTAGCCGGAATATTCGACCATGTTCCACATCCTCTTCCCATAAGTCTGGAGATTGATGGAAAATGCATCGCCGGGCAGATTGACACTATAGGACAACGTCCCGAACAAAGAAGCCTGCGGCTTTGAATATTTGCCGCAGCCCAGCCAGAACTCGACGGGAAAACCGCTGCTGGTCATCCCGGTCATAAACAGATATTGATGCTTGAAACCCATATCCAGGCTCAGCCGGCCACCTTCATAGAAATTGTATTCGGCGGATATTTCCGGATCGATGCGGGGGAAAAGGTTCTTGTCGGATATGTCGGAGTACAGGCTGACGGCAAGGCTTGGCTTAAGCGCGAAATCGCCGTCAAAAAGCCTGCGGGAAGACCTTAGGGTAGCGAGGACCGACTGCTGCTTGGGCACGAGGCCGGCCCCCGGGCTTGTGGAAGACAGGTCGAAGATGTTCTGAGGCTGGATGTCGTAGTAGTCCGCTTCTGCGGCGAATTCCCATCCGCGCCACTTTGCAACGCTGTGGACAGCCGCATCCGCGATGTAGTCTTCAGCCCTCCCGGCATTGGCCCCCAGTACAAGGTTTCCGCTCATGAAATAGGTGCTGAGATACGCCTGCGTCGAGACGTCGAGATCATCCTTGTGGTGCCTCCAGCGGACGTTGGCAACGACACTGCTCCATACGGCACCTATATTCCCGCTGAATTTGTCGGCGTTGACATAGCCGTCATCCATCCCGAAATATGCATTTGCATCTATCGTGTTGTACTTGTCGGGCACATAGAGGTAGCTTGCATTGACGTCATAGAATTTGTAGTTCATTTCGGCCCCGTCCATTTTCAGCAGGCCCTTGTAGAACACGTCAATGAATGAACGGCGTCCGGATATTGTGAGGGAAGATTTCCTGCCTGTCGGAAAAGCCAGGGTAAAATATGCCGAGATCGGCCCCAGATTGGCTTCTCCGTTCAGCACGCGGCTCAAGGTGTCGCTCGTGTCAAGTCCGAGTTCGCCCCCGATTCTTCTCGAGGAGGTTGATGTGCTGAACCGGATTTCCTTGAAATGCCCGGGGTTGAACACGGAGAACAGCCCCAGAATGCGGCCCTGATTGAATACGGGCACATCACACAATTTGATGGCACTCTGGCTTGCCTCACAACCCTGGATTTTCAATCCGTTTTCCCATTCGGAATTTGTTGTGACGCCGGGCAGCGACTGCGCGAATTTCAGGGGGTCGGCAACACCGAGCGTCTTCGGGAAAGTTGCGAGCGATGACATCTTTATGCTGAGGCCTTTTGCAACGTCCCCCTTTATCCCGTTTGTCCTCTTCGTGGAAGACACCACTATACTGTCCAGTTCATACACGGGAGTAAAGTCCGGCGGCACTTGAGAATGTGCCGCCAGAGAAACCAGAAGACCGGAAAGAATCAGTATGAACTTACTTGAGGACATCCGTCAGATTCTGTTTCAGCAAGTTTATGAGTCCTTTGTCATATATCGCGAAAGTGCGGGGGTCATTGTTGAAATGTGCGACGACGTACGTTCCTGTGCTGTAGTCGGTGTTCTCGAATCTTTCCCACGTGAGGAATCCCACATACCGTCCTTCGAAAAGCAAGGAAGCCTGGAGATCTTTTTCACACAGGAAGAACAACGGAGCGACGACCTTGATTTCCGAGACGGAAAGGCTGGTGCTGTCTCCGGATTCCTTTCTTATGGTAAACTCCGTATCAAAGGCGGAAAGGCATATCCCGGGAGGGACAATCTGCCCGCAGACGGAAACCCAGGTGCTGTCTTCTACGCTGAAGTCGGCTTCAACGCCAAGCCCGTCTTTCCTGCCGAGGTCGAGTTCGTAATAGACCCCATCGGGCGCTATGCCCTTGAGCCTGCCTTTTGACAGCATCTCGGAGTCGAAATAACTCAACGTGTCCGAAAGGGTTTTCCAATCCCTTGACAGGACTTCCATCATTTCCTTCTCCACCTTTTCCGCCACGGACAACTCCCTTTCCGTTTGAATCTCCGGTTCTTCCAACCGCCTGCTGCAGGAAAGAACGACAAGAAGAATGACTGGAATTATTGTAATTGCCCGCTTCATCTGAAATTTATCGCAGTGTCCCGTAAACGATGTTGGATATTTCTTTTCTGGTCTGGCCGAGGCCGTCGCGGTCTATGGGATGGACGCGGTTGCACAGGAGTATTATTGCAATGTGCCTGTCAAGGTCCATCACCACCGACGGACCGGTGTACCCGGTATGGCACAGGCAGCGGTCGACGGCGAGGTCGCCTTCGAAGAACGCACTCGGGCTGGTTGAGTCCCATCCCAGCGCACGCCCCACCTCCGGATAGGGAACTTCCTCCATCAGCCGCACCGTTTCCGGCTGCAATATGCGTACGCCTTTCCACATCCCGTCATTCATCACCATCGAGCACAGCACGGCGAGGTCCTCCGCGCAGGAGAACAATCCGGCATTGCCGGAGTTGCCGTTGTTCACAAGTCTGGCCGTAGGGTCATGGACCCTGCCGACGAGCAGGGTGCCGTCCTCCAGCAACTCGGTAGGAGCAAGCCTCAACTGGATCCTTCGGGGAATGTCCCTGTCCAGAGGAAGATACATCGTGTTTTTCAATCCGAGCGGCTTGTAGATATTCTCATAGGCATAATCGCACAGACGCTGTCCCGTCACCGTCTCCAGAATCTCCTGGAGCACTATGAAGTTCGGACAACTGTATTTCAGACCCGTCCCGGGCCTGAAAAGACGGGGATGCTCGCGTGCGATGAACTCCCGGAGGCTGTCAGGCTGGTTCTCTCCGTAACGGGGAAGGAATTCATTGAGGATGACGACGGGGAAAAGCCCCGAGGTATGGGTCATCAGGTGACGTATGTTGATATCCACCGAATCCCTCCCGTCCTTGCTCCTCCAGGGCTCGAATGCCGGGATGTATTTCTTCACCGGGTCGTCCAGTGACACCTTTCCTTCCTCTATGAGTTTCATAAAGGACAGGGTCGTCCCGAAACACTTGCTCAGGGATGCCAGGTCGAAGACCGTATCTTCGGTCATGGGAGCCTCCGCCGGCAGGTAGGATTTCAGACCATAGGCCTTCTTATATACTATCTTGTCATCCTTTGTGATACACAGAACGGCTCCGGGGGTGATTTCGTTCCCGATCGCGGCATTTATCACGGAATCGCAAAGTTCCGGCAGATCCGGACCTCCCGAGAGGGCCAGGGCCAACATCAACGCTTTCATTCTATACAGTCCTCCTTGAATTTTTTATCAGTTCTCTCACCCGGGCGCAGAAATCCCCGTCAGCAGCAAGGCTGCCTACATCCACGTGAAGCCGCCACCTCCAGTGATGGGCCGGATCGGCAGGCTCGTTGATGCGCTCGTTGCGGTCGGGGTTGCGCAGGTCGGGGCTGATGGACAACCAGTCCTGGATGGGGAAGATGGCCAGCATCGAGGGCGAGGCGAGAAAGCGCGACAGGACATCGGCGCACTCCCGCGGAGACGGATCCTCCGCACCCTGCATTCTGAGTGGCTGCATATCGTGGCTCGAAGTTGCGCACACGCTAAGCTCCGGCCAGGCGCCGTCCTCCGACATTCCCTTCATCTTCAATGACAGTATCCTTTCCTTTTCCATCACACCGGGTACGCACGCGGGCACCATTCCGAGGTCCTCGCCGCAGGCCAGCATTCCGGTAGCGCCCAGCAGTTCGGGAAGTTTCCTCTCTGCATTGCGGCGCCAGAATTCCTCATTGCGGCGGAAAAAGAAGTCTTCATACATAGCTCCGAACCTCTCGTTCTGCGGGGATGGCAACTTCCCGGAATCCGGAGCAATCAGCGGCTGGTACATTCCGGGATTCCTCGGGTCGGGATGGAAAAGGCCCTTGACGGGAAGCCCTGCGGCCTCGATGTCCCCGAGCGGATACGGGATGGCGGGGTTGAAATGCCCGGCCTTGCCGCTCTTCTCCCCGGAGGGGATTTCCCATATCCTGAAGAATCCCAATATGTGGTCTATGCGGAAAGCGTCGAAATACTCCGCCATCTTGCGCAGTCTCGCCTTCCACCAGGCGTAGTCGTCCTTGGCCATCTCCTCCCAGTTATAGGTAGGGAAACCCCAGTTCTGGCCGTCCGCGGAGAAATAATCCGGCGGGGCTCCGGCGCTGGAATCGAGGTTGAACAGCTCGGGGTGCCAGCAGGCGTCCGCGCCGTCCCCGCCAACTCCGATGGGAAGGTCCCCCTTGAGGTAGACTCCCTTGGAATGGGCATAGGCGACAACCTTGGAGAACTGCCGGTCGAGGTGGTACTGGACCCAGGCGTAATACTCCGGCTCCAGAGAGTCCCTGCGTGCGCAGAACTCCGCATATTCTCCGAGCCAGTATGCGTTCGCAGCATAGAATTTTCTGTATGCGCTGCCGCTCATATCCTTTGCGCCCCTGTCCTCGAATGCCTTGTGCATAAGCGCCGTCTTCTCCCTGAAGACCCGGGGATAATCCAGTTCCTCAAGGGCGTTGAGTTCGGACTGAAGTTTCCTGAAGGCGGCATCCGCCTTTACTCCTATGTCCTGGAGGTTGATATACAGGGGATGCAGTGCGAAGCTGCTTGCGGGACTGTACGGATAGGAGTCCCCCCATTCCCCGCGACGCGTAGTGTCGTTGACCGGAAGAAGCTGGATGATGCATTGACCCGTTGCCGCCGCCCAGTCTATGAGGGGCACCAGGTCGTTGAACTCCCCCGTCCCGAAATCGTTCCGGGTCCTCAGCGAGAAAACCGGGACCGCCGTTCCCGCGCCCCTGAATCCCGGACGGTCGAAAATCTCCGCGGAATGTCTGCGTGGGAAAGGACAGCCGGGAATGGGACAGCTCTTCCACTCGTCCCGTATGACTTTCGCCTTGCGGGCACTGTGATGCTCCCATTCCGTGCGGACAATGATTCCGTCCTCGATCACAACATAGCTGTAGTCCTTCAGGAAATCAGGTCCGCAGTCAGGGACCGTAACACTCCACACGCCGTCTCCTTCCCAATGCATCGGATATTTTACATCCTCCGCCACTATGCTGAGGCTTTCGCCCCATCGGGTGAAATATTCAATCGTAAATCTTATGTCCATCCTCTAAACCAAGCTGCGTATCAACTCCTCTGCGCCGCCCTCGAGAAAATCTATGGGCGGAACCTCTATCATCGTATAACAACCCGGCGTGCGGGCGCATACAGCTCTCGCCGCTCCGACAAGGATCTGACCCGTAAGAGCGGGGTTGTTGATTCTCATTCTGAACTCCATTTCCTGGCCGAGCGTCTGCGAACTGACTCCCTCCCTTTCGATATCAACCCCGTGCATAAGCGTGTTGAGCGCCGGGACATCGGCTACCTGCTCGACGTCGGTCTTGTCCGATGCGAAATAGGGATCGGCCTTGATGGCGGCGGCGACCGCCGCGAAGTCGGCGCCGGGCTGCGTCTCGACGTAAACCTTTCTGCTGTGCACTCCCTTCCCCTCGGGTATGGTCATACTCAGGGCATCCTTGACCCCGGGGACGGACTTCGCCACCACGGTATGGCCCATTGACCTGCCAGGACCGAAATTCGTATATGTGATGCCTTCCGGGGCGAGAGCGCGGAGGAGCGCCCTGACGATGGAGTCGGAACCGGGATCCCACCCGGCGGATATGATGCTGGCGGCTCCGTTGGCCTTCGCTATGGCGTCGAGCCTCGAGCGCATGTCAAAAATTTCGGAATGGATGTCGAAACTGTCCACCGTGCTTATCCCCAGGGACAGATACTCCGAGGCAGTCTGCTCCACGAGCCTTGAGGGAACGCAAAGTACTGCCGCATCCACGCTGCCTAGTTCGCGCGGATCCTTAACTATCCTGTAGCCCGAGAGCTCCGGACATCCCTCCGCGCTTGCAGACCTCCTTACGACTCCGCAGCATTCCATATCACCTGCAGCCTCCAACGCCTTGAGCGCGAAGCGGCCGATGTTTCCGTATCCAACCAATGCAATCTTCAGCATAATTCTTCTAAAGTTTTTCAACAGGGCCTGTCAGGAACACTTCCCGCGCTCCGGTCCCGTCCGGTTTGAAATCCACGCGAAGATCCGCCTCACGGGCGTGGACCGTACTTCCGGGAACGACGCCCCACTCGAGATTCGCCGCAATGGCACTCGCCGTAATCCCCGTGCCGCACGCGAGGGTTTCCCCCTCGACGCCCTTCTCGAATGTCCTGACGGTCAGGGATGAATCCGCGTTCCTCCTGACAAAGTCTATGTTTGCCCCCATCGGAGCGAATGCGTCCTCCCACCTGAGAGCCTTGCCCTTTTCCATCACGTCAAGTTCCCCGATTGCGGCGCACACCGATTCGTCCGTCACCACAAAATGCCTTGCCCCAGTATCCAGGAACCAACCCCGGACACCGGCGACCTGCATACGCACGGCCTCCCGGACATCCTTCATCCCCAGGCGGACAGACCATCTGCCTTCCTGCCCGGAAAGGATTTCGGCAACGTGCATCCCGTCGGGTGCAAGAAAACGGCAGCGGCCTCCACCTGTCACACCCAGTTCGTGCGCAAAGGCGACTATGCACCTTCCCCCGTTTCCGCACATCATCCCGCAACTCGCATCCGGGTTGAAGAATTCCATCACGAAATCGAAGCCGGCTCCATCGGGCGCGGAACGCAGCACTATCAGACCGTCCGTCGCATTGTCTTCGCAGAGTTGCACGACGTCCTGCGCCGAAGGGGATGCGAACTCCCCACGGCCGTCCACCATCACGAACTTGTTGCCCGCACCGGAAAATATTTTCGTCTTATAGTTCATTCAGACACTTTTTCATTGTCTCCACCGTTCCCTCGGAAGCCTCCACCAGCGGCAGCCTCATCTCCGGACGGCACAGTCCCATCATCGACAGGGCGGCCTTTGCGGGAATAGGGTTGCTTTCCACAAAGCACGCCTTGTACAGCGGCTGGAGCTCTGCATCCATCCTCTCCGCATCCTCCATCCCCGAACCGGACATCGCGCTGTGCACCATCGAGGCCACCTTTCCCGGGACGATGTTCGATGCAACGGATATCACTCCGACCGCACCGAGCTTTATCATTTCGAGTGTAAGGTCATCATCCCCGGACAGCACCGCAAACCCTTCGGGGGCATCCTTGCATATTGCGGCAACCTGCTCTATCTTTCCGGACGCCTCCTTCACCCCGGCTGTTCCGGGAACCTCGCGCGCTATCCTCAGACAGGTCTCCGCCGTCATATTGACTCCCGTGCGACCGGGAACGTTATAGATGAAAACCGGCTTGTCCGTCCCGGCGGCGACGGCCTTGTAATAGCGGAACATCCCCTCCTGGGTAGGCTTGTTGTAAAAAGGCACCACCACCAGCCAGGCATCCGCATACTCTTCGCAAAGCCTGATGTTCGCGAGCGTACCCGGCACGGAATTGGACCCGCATCCGACCAGCAGCGGAAGCGGCCCGCAATTCTCACGGGTCAGCCTCAACAGTTCCAGTTTCTCCTCCGGAGCCAGCGTGGGAGTTTCTCCCGTAGTGGCGAGGGGCACGAGAAAATCAACACCCGCCTCCACCTGACGCCTCACCAGGGCGGCATATGCTTCATAATCCACGGCGCCATCCCTGAAAGGGGTCACCAGCGCCGTACCGCAACCGCAGAATTTCATTTCAGTATAAGTTCTTTGAATTCGTGTACGCCACTGACGTTCTCCGTCATCATCGCGGCAACCACAGCCCCCTCGGCGAATCCTTCGCGGGAGAAAGCCTCGTGTGAAATCTTGATTTTGTCCACGTCGGACTTGAACTTGACAATATGCGTTCCGGGAACTTCTCCCTGACGCACGGAAGTGATGTCCGGCTTGACTCCGAGGGCGTCGTTCACGATGCGGGAGATCACTTTCGCCGTCCCCGAGGGGGAGTCGAGCTTGTGGGCGTGGTGGATTTCCTCGATATGGGGAGTATAGTTATACTCCTTGAGTATGGCCGACACTCTGGCAACGGCAGCGAACACGGCGTTCACTCCTATCGAAAAGTTGGAAGAATAGATCATAGGCGTGCCCGCGATGTAGAAGCTCCCTATCACCTTGGTCATTATGTCATCCCATCCCGTGGTGCCGATAACGACAGCCTTGAAGTTGTCCGCAAGCCATTTGTAGTTCGCCCTGATGGCGTCGGGGGTGGTGAAATCTATGCAGACGCACTCTTTGGTGAGTTCCGGGGAAAGGCTCTGCACATCCTCGGAGATTGCCGCGATTTCGATTCCGCGGCGGATGAGGATCGACTCGATCATATGGCCCATCTTGCCATATCCGCTGATTACAACTTTCATAAGAGTATATCGTTTAAAATACTTGCAGCCGCCAGTCTGGCTCCTTCTCCGGCACCCTGAAGCACCATCGGGGAAGGATGAAGCGCACTGCGGATAATAATTGCGTTGTCTGTGCCGCGCAACCAGTATGCGGGATGCGACGGCTCCACCGTCTTGAGCTTGATGGATGCCCTGTAGCCTTCACCGTCCCTTTCGAGGGTGGCAACGAACCTCTGGTTCCCGCCTGTCACGGCATCCTCCGTCACCGCCTCGACGTGAACGTCCCCCGCTTCCAGCGGGACTCCCGCCTCCCTGGCGAGGATCAGCAGCTTGCGCAGGGCGTCCCTGCCCTCGAGGTCGCTGGAAGGGTCCTTTTCGGTCAGTCCGGCTCTCCTCGCATCCTCCAGCGCCTCCTTGAAAGGAAGCTTGCTGGAAAGGATATAGTTCAACGTGCAGCTGACCACCGCTTCCAGGCTTTCTATCCTGTCTCCGCTCTGTATGCAGACGTTCAGCATCTCCAGCATCGGAAGGGCGGCTCCCACCGTCGACTCGTACCGCAGGAAACTGCCTCCGCGCAGGGCGGCCTGCTTCATCGCGGCATATTCCACATAACTTACCGCAAGGCTGCGGCGGTTGGAACTTACTATGTTTATGCCTGATTCGAGAATAGGCACGTACCATCTGTATATGTCCTCGCTGTTGGTGCAATCCACGAACACCGAGCGTCTCGGGGCTTCCTTGAGCACCTTCTCCGCAAAAGAGCGGTCGCTCGAAATCGCGACAAGGCGGATTTCCCTTCCGCAGCGCGCGGCAGCGCCCCCCTCTTCCACCAGTTTCTTCAGTTCCCGGCCCACCGCACCGTTGCCGGCAACGTAAAGGTCTGTTCTCTGCAAGGCCGCCTCCTCGAAGAACTCCTTATGGAGTGCGGCGCAGGCCTGCACCGCCACACCTTCCAGGACTTCGACCTCCATACAGTTCTCCCCGACACTCAGCCCCACGGGGCTGATGCCGGCTTCCTTCAACGCAGACACGACCCTGTCGCGTTCGTCCGCCGCGGCCCCGTCTGCCGTCAGGCACAGTCTGCCTCCGGACCGGCTGAGGCCCACCCACGAACGTCGTCCGCCCCCCGGGAGGTCGGAGATGGTAGTGAACGCACCCTCCGCATCGAAGGTGTTCCTTACCTCGATGGGGATGCCCGAATCCATCGCCGGAGCCACTGACGGCGCATAAAGCACCTTCGCCCCGTGCTCGGCCATGCACAGCGCCGACGCGTATGACATTGAGGCTATGGTGCGTGCGGCTTTGGCGTCCTTGGGGTTGGTCGTCATCACTCCGGGGACGTCCGTCCATATCTGGAGGATGTCCGCCCCGACGGCGGCGGCAAAAAGCGCCGCGCTGTAATCGGATCCCCCGCGGCCCAGGTTGCAGGGCCTGGAGTCTTCATCCCTTGCGATAAAGCCCGGGATTACTATGATTCTGTCCTGAGGATGATCCTCGACCACAGCCCTGACTTTTCTGTATGTCTCTTCCGTGTCCACCCTGCCTCCGCGGACCCTGACCTTGTCCCTTGCATCGACCCACAGCACGTTCTGCTCTTCACAGCGCAGCTTCGCCGCAATGATTGTCGTGCTGAGCAGTTCCCCGTAAGTCTCCAGGTGCTCGGACGTGGATGCCATCTCGCGGAAAAATTCGCCGAGGGTCTCGTTGACGCTCCTCAGTTCCGCTCCGGTGAAAAGGCGGGAGACTATGGCCCCGTGCCTCTTTTCCAGGGCGGCCAGCCTGCACTCCTTTTCCTGCGGATGCTCCATAACCGCGATAAGCTCGTCCGTGCATCCGCTGATTGCAGAGCACACGAGTACGACGCGGTCCTCATCCGCGGCCCTGCGGACTATGTCCAGGACGCGTGAAATGTTGGTGGCGTTCGCCACCGAAGATCCTCCGAATTTCAGTACTTTCATCTGTAATCCTCGAATTGCGGCATCGCAAGTTCGGAAATGAATTCCTTAAGTTTCTGCTCGTCCCTCGGACATATCATCAGCACGTCCTCGGTATCGACCACTATCATGTCCTCCAGCCCCTGGACGGCAATGAGTTTCCCGCCCGCGGAACTGTACAGGATGGAGTTGGAAGTGTTCTTGAAAAGGTGCTTCCCGCTGATGTTGGTCACGTTGCCCTTTTCATCCGGGACCGCCATATAGTCATACAGCGACTCCCAGTTTCCTATATCGGCCCATCCGAATTTCGCCGGGATCACCGTAGCTTTCCCCGTCTTTTCCATCACCGCATAGTCTATTGAGATCCTCGGGCAGTCGGTATAGATTCTGTCCACGTCGGAGAACTCCGACCAGAGCGACATTATTTCCGGAGCCAGCGCCTGCAGTTCTTCCAGGATGACCGAAGCCTTCCACACGAAGATTCCGGAGTTCCACAGGAATTCCCCGGTTTTGATGAATACGGAAGCCAGTTCCTTGGAGGGTTTTTCGGTGAAGGTCTTTACCTTGACCGGCTGAGCGGCGGTGATGGCCTCGCTGCCTCCCGAGACCTGGATGTATCCGAAGTTGGTGTCCGGACGGGTGGGGACTATGCCGAGGGTGATGAGTTCATTCATCTCCGATGCGCTCTCGAAAGCCAGCCGGAGCGTCTTGTCGAACTGCTCCCTGCCTATGATGATATGGTCGGCAGGAGTCGTGACTATCACGGCCTGGGGGTCCCTGGCAAGAATCACTTTGGACGCATACGCTATGCAGGGCGCAGTGTTCCTGTTGTAAAGCTCCTCCAATATGTTTCGCCCCGGCAGTTCGGGAATCTGCTGCTCGACGTAGGCGCGGTACTCCTTGAGGGTGACGACTATGATGTTCTCCGCGGGAACAGTCCCCAGCAGGCGGTCGTAAGTTCTGCGCAGGAAGGTCTTTCCCGTGTTGGTGAAATCGAGGAACTGCTTGGGAAGCGACTTGCGGCTGATAGGCCAGAACCTGGTTCCCAGACCTCCGGCCATTATCACTCCGTAGTAGTGGTTATTGTTTTCAGACATATATGGCTTTGTATGCGTTTGGATAATATGTAATTTGCGGTTTTGCGCTCTCGAGGACGACGGCAACGACGTCGAATATCACTTCCAGATTGCGCGGGAGCCCCTGTGCCGCCTTGCTGTGAAGGAAGGCCCTGGCGGCGGAAATGATGTTGGACATTTTGGAACGCGTAACGTTGACTTCGGGCGCGGCGAAAGACGAGGATGTCCTGGACTTCACTTCCACGAAGTGAAGTTCATCCCCTGTCAGGCTGATGATGTCGACCTCCTTGTGGGCGCTTCTCCAGTTCCGGGCCACAATGGTGTGTCCGAGACTTTCAAGATAAGCGCAGGCGGCATTTTCGCCCTGCTGTCCCGTCGTAATATGTCCTTGTCCCGTCATTCGAAAGTAACTATCGTAACTCCGCTGCCGCCCTGCCGGATGTCCTCGTCCACTGCCGAAGCCACTCCGGGAACGGTACGGATGTATTTCTGTATCTCTTCTCTCAGCACGCCGGTCCCCTTGCCGTGGATGATGCGCACGCTTGGCATCGAGAGCATTATCGCATCGTCTATGAAATGCATGACCGTGTCCATCGCCTCGGAGAGCCTCTGCCCGCGTATGTCAATTTCGGGGTGGAACCGCAGACGACGCTCGCCAACGCCGCCGTCCTGCATACGGATCTGCGGGGTCCTCTCCCTGCCGACGGCTTCCCTGTACTCGTTGTTGGAAATCCTTTCCACCATTGACGGCGCCATCCGGGTACTGACGGAGCCTATTATGACGGTGACGCTCCTGGATGAGACCACCGCCACTTCCCCGACCATCGAATTGCTTTTCACGCGGACCTTCTCCCCAACCTTGAGAGGGGCATTTCTGAACTCCTCCTCCCTCAGCTGCTCCGGAGTCTTGTCCGGCTGTCTCCTTCCCTTCTTCTCCAGCTTCGCTATCTTCTTCTCTATATATTCCTCCCTCTCGCGGCTCTGCCTGCTCTTCTTCTGTTCGATTGCGGCCACGAACCCGCTGAGTTCCGCACGGGCCTGCCTGGTCTTCTCCTTGTCGGCCTGGGATTCCTTGATGTCCCTTATGGTTTTCTCCACCTGCCTGCCGGCATTCCGTACAATCTCCTCAGCCTCCATTCTGGCTTCATCCAGAATCTTCCGGCGCTGCATCTGTATATCCTCCAGTTCGGAAAGGTATTTTTCGGTCAAGCCTTCGAGAGCCTTGTCCGTATGCTGCACCTTGCGTATCTTTTCATCCAGCACGCGGCGGCCGCGGGCTATCCTCCGCAGATTTCTTTCCATCCCGACGAACTCGTCCCCGGCCCTTTTCTCGGCAGCCTTGACTATGGGCTCGGGCAGCTGCATCTTCCTTGCAAGCTCGAAGGCGAAGGAATTCCCCGGAAGACCCGTTTCCAGTTTGAACAGGGGCGCTATCTTCGACGTGTCGTAAAGCATCGCTCCGTTCACGACGTGCGATTCCGCATTGGATGCGTACAATTTGAGGTTGGTGTAGTGAGTGGTGATGACTCCGTATGCGCCCTTGCGGTCCAGCTCGGCGAGTATGGCTTCCGCTATTGCGCCTCCCGCCGCAGGGTCGGTCCCCGCTCCGAATTCGTCTATCAGCACGAGCGTGCGGTCGTCCGCAGTCTTGAGCATATCCCTCATGTCTGCGAGGAAGGAACTGTATGTGCTGAGGTCGTTGTCGATGGACTGGTCATCCCCAATGCTCACCGCAATCCTGTCGAAGACCGGAAGTTCGGAGCTTTCGGACGTGGGCACAAGCATACCCCACTGCATCATATACTGTAGGAGCCCTGCTGTCTTCAGGCAGACTGATTTGCCTCCCGCATTGGGTCCTGAAATAAGCAGTATCCTCTTTTCGGGAGTGAGACCGATGGTAAGGGGGGACATCTCGCGGCCTTCCTTGCGCAAGGCGGATTCGAGCAGGGGGTGCCTGGCCTTTCTCAGGCTCATCTCCCCGTTTTCGCTTATCACGGGCATTCCTGCGACATAGTCCAGGGCGGTCTGGGCCTTGGCTATGAGGAAATCGAATTCTCCGAGTATTTCCGATGAACCTATCAGTTCAGGAACATACGGACGTATGAACTCGCTGAATTCGAACAAGATTCTCGATATCTCCCTGGCCTCGGCGAACTTGAGTTCCATTATCTCGTTCTCGAGCTCTATGACCTCGGCGGGTTCGACGAAAGTTGTCTTTCCTGAAGCCGAGCAGTCATAGACATAGCCGCTGACCTTCCTTTTTTCGGAAGTGTTCACGGGCAGGAGGAACTTTCCGTCACGGACCGTGACTTGGGCGTCGTCCTCGGCAATCCCCTCCGCCTTGGCCTGAGCAAGCACGGCGGCGGCTCTCTTGGAAATCTGGGTCTCCTTCGAACGTATGTCCCTTCTTATGCTCTCGAGACTGTCGGAGGCGGAATCCCGTATGGACCCGTACTTGTCAAGTATCCCCTCTATCCTGCGGCGGATTTCCGGGAATTGGGACAAGTGCGAAGACATCTCCTTCAATCCGGGGTAGACTCCGTCTTTAATTCCGGCAAAGAAATTCGAGGTCTTCCTCGAAAGCTCCAGAAAAGTGCCGATCTTCGCCAGAGACAGGGCGTCCAGCGAATATCCCTCCTTGAGCAGGGGTTTGAGGAGCGGCAGGGAGTCTATGTAGCCCGTTGTGGGAAAGGCGTCCTCGAACATCAGGACGAGGCGCATCTCATCCGTAAGGGCAAGGCGCCGCGAGATGACGGAGGCGTCGGTGCTGAATTCCTCATCACCGGCCCTGCGGGCGGCATATTCCGTCTGGCAGCGATTCGAAATCGCCGCACGGACTCTGTCAAACCCCAGCTTCGCTTCCAGTCTTCTGTCCGTCATTGGCTATCAGGAGCTTAAGAGTGTTTATATTGTTGACCGGAGTTATCACCCCGTTGCTGACCCAGGAGATTTTCCCGGTCTGTTCGCTTACCACTATCACGTCGGCGTCACTTGCTTCGGAAATGCCGACGGCCGCCTTGTGGCGCATCCCGTACCTTGCGGGGATGTTCTCCCTGGTGGAGATGGGCAGGGTGCATCTGGCCGCAATGATGCGGTTGGAAGCCAGCACCATCGCACCGTCGTGCAGCGGCGAGTTCTTGAAGAATATGTTCTCGATAAGTCTCTTGCTTATCACCGCATCGATCTTGTCCCCGGAATCTATCACCGCATCGAGGCTGTCTGTTCTCGGGATGACGATAAGTGCGCCGACTTTCTGCTCGGCCATCTCGTCGCAGGCGCGGGCCACCTCGTCCGCAAGGTCGGCATCCATCTTCTCCACCTCCCTTCGGAGGATTCTGTCCACTATGGATTTCCTGCTCCCGTTGACGGTGAACTTCCTCCTCCCGATCCGGGACAGGAAGTGACGGATTTCAGGCTGGAAAATAACGACAAGCGCGATGGTGCCTATGTCGATCACCGCCCCCAGCAGGGCCGACATCATCTTCATGTCGAGCGCATTCACCAGCAGGCGAACCAGAAGCAGGACGATGATTGCAATGAAGATGTTCATTGCCGAAGAGTGGCGTATCCACCGCACGGCAAAGTAGATGATGGTGGCGACCATCAATATGTCCAGGATGTCGGGCAGCGATATGTTTAGAAATCCGAGGTCCAGTAACAGCATGTCGTCAGTTTCTGATTATGTGTGCGCCGAGGGCATTAAGCCGTGAATCGATGGCTTCGTAGCCGCGGTCTATCTGTTCGATGTTGTCTATTTCGGAAGTGCCCGTCGCGGACATTGCTGCAAGAAGCAGCGCAATTCCCGCGCGAATGTCCGGGGAAGACATCTTTCCGGCCTTGAGGGTGTGCTGATGGTCGTGTCCGATCACAACCGCCCTGTGCGGATCGCAGAGAATGATCTGCGCCCCCATATCGATAAGTTTGTCGACGAAGAAAAGTCGGCTCTCGAACATTTTCTGGTGGATGAGCACACTTCCCTTGCACTGCGTGGCCACCACGAGCAGCACGGACAGCAGGTCCGGGGTAAGGCCCGGCCACGGAGCGTCGGAGATGGTCATGATGGACCCGTCGATGAACGAATCGATTTCGTATGAGTCCTGCTCGGGGATGAAGATGTCGTCCCCGCGCTGCTCGACCTTGACGCCGAGCCTGCGGAAAGCCTCGGGAATGATGCCCAGTTCCTTGTACGCGACGTCGCGAATGGTGATGGAACTGCGGGTGATGGCGGCCAGCCCGATGAAGGAACCCACCTCGATCATATCGGGAAGAATCCTGTGGGACGCGCCCTTCAGGGATTCGACGCCTTCGATGGTGATGAGGTTGGAACCTATGCCGGAAATGCGGGCGCCCATCGCGTTGAGCATCTTGCACAACTGCTGCACATAGGGCTCGCAAGCCGCGTTGTAGATGGTGGTGGTGCCCCTGGCGAGGGTGGCTGCCATTATGATGTTGGCAGTACCCGTCACGGACGCCTCATCCAAAAGCATATATGTGCCCTGTAAGCCGTCGCGGGCCTCGAGATGGTAGGCCTTGAGGGTGGGGGCGTACTTGAATTTCGCGCCCAGGGCGGCAAAGCCTTCGATATGGGTGTCCACCCTGCGGCGGCCTATCTTGTCTCCGCCGGGCTTGGGGAAAAAGGCCTCTCCGAACCGGGCCAGCAGCGGGCCGGCTATCATTACCGAGCCTCTGAGCGATGCCGCCTTGCACACGAACGCCTCGCTTTGGACATATTGGAGGTCTATTTCGGAAGAGTTGAAACTGTACTCGCCCTTGCAATGACGCTCCACCTTGACGCCCATTCCCTCGAGAAGGGAAATGAGATTCAGGGTGTCGAGAATTTCGGGGATGTTGGAGATAGTCACCGTTTCGGGTGTCAGAAGCACCGCGCTGATTACTTCGAGAGCCTCGTTCTTGGCCCCCTGCGGTGTAATGCTGCCGTTGAGGCGGTGTCCGCCTTCGATGATGAATGAACCCATATCAGATATGTTCTACTTCAGGATGTAAGGTAACGCCGAAGCGCTCTTCAACTTTGTCTATAATTGTTTTCTCAAGTTCCAGAATGTCCTGCGAAGTGGCATTGCCGCTTGCATTGACGATTACCAGGGGCTGCTTGTCATATACGGCCGCGCCGCCGACGCAATACCCCTTCAAAGAGCACTGCTCTATCATCCAGGCTGCCGGGACCTTTATGAAACCTCCGTCAAGCACGTAGTGGGGTACCGTTTCGAACCCTTCGGAAATCCTTGCAAAATCGCCTGCGGACACTATCGGGTTCTTGAAGAAACTTCCGGCACTGCCCGTCTTCGCGGGATCCGGCAACTTTTCGCAGCGTATGCCGAGGACGGCCTCCCTGATCGACTTGGGGCTGGAAGTGTCGATTCCGGAAAGGCCCTTGTACCCGGTGCGGGGAACGGCTTTGCGCGAAAGCCTGAACAGGACTCCGGTGACGACATAGCGCCCCTTGAATTCGGGGGATTTGAAAATGCTGTCCCTGTACCCGTACTTGCATTCGGCGGCCTTGAAGGAAACTTTTTCCTTTTTCTGCAGATCCCAAAGGGTGACTCCCGCGATGATATCCTTCGCCTCGACGCCGTAAGCCCCGATGTTCTGGACGGCAGCCGCTCCTACGGTCCCGGGGATGCCGGAAAGGTTCTCCGCTCCCCAGAGAGCGTCATCACAGGCCTTCGCTACGAAATCATCCCACTTGACACCCGCGCCGACTGCAACGGGGACCTGGTCTGCGCCTACGTCGAAATATTTGATGTAGGATATCCGGCTCCGCAGAACCGTGCCGGGAAAATCGCCTGTGAAAAGGAGATTCGAACCCTCGCCTACAGACAGCAGCGGTCCCGGCAGGGCTGACACATCGAGAGATGCAAGCTCCTCAACGGAATCGTACTCGATGTGGCACGCGCAACTGACCTTCAGGCCGAAGGTGTTGGACGAGGAAAGATCGTATTTCTCCCTTTTCAGCATTCCGCCTTCGACACGAGATAAAGTTCGTCCATCTGGGCCTGGTCGATCTTGCTCGGCGAATCTATCATCACGTCGCGGCCCTGGTTGTTCTTGGGGAATGCTATGTAGTCGCGGATTGTCTCCTGTCCGCCGAACAGGGCGCACACGCGGTCGAAACCGAATGCAAGGCCTCCGTGGGGAGGTGCTCCGAATTTGAAGGCGTTGATGATGAATCCGAACTTGTATTCAGCCTCCTGCTCGGAAATGCCGAGCACTTCGAACATACGCTTCTGCATATCCGCGTTGTGGATTCGGATGGAGCCGCCGCCGAGTTCGGTGCCGTTGAGCACGAAGTCGTAGGCGTTGGCGCAAACTCTCTCGAGGTCTTCCTTCCTGTCGGAATAGAACCACTGTTCATGTTCGGGCTTGGGTGCCGTAAACGGATGATGCATTGCATAGAAGCGGCCGTCCTCCTCGCTCCACTCGAGCAGAGGGAAGTCCACTATCCACAGAGGTGCGAACACCTTCGGGTCGCGAAGGCCAAGCCTGTTTCCCATTTCGATGCGGAGTACGCCGAGTTGGGTCTGGGTCTTGCGCTTGGATCCGCAGAGGATGAAAATGATATCGCCCTGCTTTGCACCGAGCCTGTCCGCAATCTTGGAGAGCTGCTCGGGTGTGAAGAACTTGTCTATCGAGGACTTGATGCCTTCTGCGCCAAGCTTGATATATACAAGCCCCTTTGCGCCTACCTGAGGCCTCTTGACCCATTCGGTAAGCTCATCTGTCTGCTTGCGGGTGTAGTCTCCGCACCCTTCGGCGCAGATTGCACCTATGTACTCGGAGCTGTCGAAAACGCTGAAGCCGCTGCCCTTGGCGAGGTCCGTTATGTCGTGAATCTTCATTCCGAAACGGATGTCGGGTTTGTCTGAGCCGTAGTTGTCCATTGCGTCATACCAGCTCATCCTCGGAAGGGGATCCGGAATATCCACGCCGATGGCGTTCCTGAACATCTGACGCATCATTCCCTCGAAGGTGTTGAGTACGTCTTCCTGCTCGACGAAAGACATCTCGCAGTCAATCTGCGTGAACTCGGGCTGACGGTCGGCGCGCAGGTCCTCGTCGCGGAAGCACCTTACAATCTGGAAATACCTGTCGTAGCCTGCGACCATCAGCAGTTGCTTGAAGGTCTGGGGACTCTGGGGCAGCGCGTAGAAAGTCCCGGGATTCATACGGGAAGGCACCACGAAATCGCGGGCCCCCTCCGGTGTGGACTTGATGAGGTAAGGAGTCTCTATCTCCATGAAACCCTTGGAGTCCAGATACGAACGTGTTTCCTGGGCAAGACGGTGGCGCAGCGCAAGCGCCCTCTGGAGCGGAGCCCTGCGCAGGTCGAGGTAGCGGTACTTGGCACGGAGATCCTCGCCGCCGTCGGAAACCTCCTCGATTGTGAACGGAGGGGTCTGGGCCTTGTTGAGGACGTTGAGATTCTCGGCCTTCACCTCGATTTCCCCGGTGGGAAGTTTCGGGTTCTTGCTTTCGCGCTCGAGAACCTCGCCGGTAACCTGGATTACATATTCGCGGCCAATATCAACCGTTCCGTCAAATACGAGCTGGGTAATGCCATACCTGTCGCGCAGGTCGACGAAAGTCATCGAGCCGAGGCTCCTGACTTTCTGCACCCAACCTGCAAGGGTGACCTTTGTGCCTTTGTCGGCGAGCCTGAGTTCGCCGCAAGTCTTTGTTCTGTACATAGTATATTGTATTATTTGTTTCCTAACCTACAAATATAACTATTTTTCCGGCTCGTCGGCACTGTCCTTGGCAGGTTGAGTCCTGCCTATATACGACAACTGTACTTCAGGAGAGGATTCCAACCATATAGGTCAACATATTTTGCCCGGATTTCGTATATTTGCACTATGTTGACAAAGGGAGAAATACTTGAAATGCTGGACGAGGTCCGGCATCGGGCGAAAGACGACAGAAGCATCGTCGCGCTCGGTATGGTGGACAACATAGATATTACCCCGGACGGGGTCACCGTCACTCTTGCCTTCGGCAAAAGACGCGACCCGCTGTCCGAATATCTCATCGGGGCGGCCCGCGCCGCGCTCGTACGCGGATGCAAGGGTATCCGCACGGAAGTGAAGACCGTGGTGAAGGACGACGTGAAACCGTCCCCCAAAAAGGGTCTCGAACTCAACCAGGACCAGCTTGCCGGCATCAAGCATATCATAGGCATCGCTTCGGGCAAGGGAGGCGTGGGTAAGTCCACCGTCTCCGTAAACCTGGCTGTAGCCCTTGCCAGAGCCGGATACAAGGTGGGGCTGGCGGATGCGGACGTTTACGGACCCAGCATCCCGACAATGACGGGCACGCAGGGATTCCAGCCGGAGGCGATACGCTCGGACGACGGGCAGGAACTGATGGTCCCGGTGGAAAAGTTCGGAGTGAAGTGGATGTCCGTAGGCTATTTCGCGGGCGAGGACCAGGCTCTGATATGGAGGGGGCCGATGGCCTGCAACGCGCTGAAACAGATGATACTCCAGGTTGCCTGGGGAGACCTCGACTTCCTGCTGATAGATATGCCGCCGGGGACGGGAGACATCCACATCTCGCTGGTCCAGGACATTCCGATGGAGGCGGCCATAGTGGTCACCACTCCGCAGAAGGTGGCGCTTGCCGACGTGAGGAAAGGCGTGAGCATGCTGCGCAACGAGAACGTCAACCGCAGAATCCTCGGCATAGTGGAAAACATGGCCTGGTTTACGCCGGAGGAACATCCGGATGAAAAATATTACATCTTCGGGAAGAACGGAGGGGTCGAGACGGCTGCAGGATTCGGAATTCCGCTGCTCGCGCAGGTGCCTCTGGTACAGAGCCTCAGAGAGGGCGGAGACAGCGGAGAACCGGCCGCGCTCTCGAACCGTCCGGACTCGGTCGCATTCCTGGAACTCGCATCTAAAGTTGCCCAAACGATATGACAATGGAAGCAGAACTGATTGATCTCGATGATTACCGCCAGTCCGGCGAAGGGGCCAACGGAGCCAGCTATGACTGCATCTCCGATCCCGATATGATGGTAAAACTCTACAGCGAAGATTATCCCACCGATACAATATACACCGAACTCGAAGTCGCGAGGAAGGTTTTTCAGGCAGGAATTCCTTCGCCCGAACCGGGGGAACTGGTTACCGACGGGAAACGGATCGGCATCAGGTTCCGCCGCATAGTGGGGAAACGCTCGCACGCACGCGCCGTATCCCAGGAGCCGGAAAGGGTCGCGGAGTATGCTGTCGAATTCGCAAGGATGTGCAAGAAACTCCATTCCACCCCGCTTCCGGACGGATATTTTCCCGATGCGAAGCAGCAGTTCATCCATCTGGTGGAGGCGGAAAAATCCTTTACCGATGAGGAAAAGGCCCCCATACTCGAGTTCATCAGGAATTTGCCCGATGCCAAAACCGCCATCCACGGCGACATGCATTTCGGCAACACCCTGACCACTCTCCCGACAGGAGCCCCGATGTCCGACCCGCACGACGTCTATTTCATCGACCTGGGGTATTTCGCCCGGGGTTATCCTCTCTTTGATCTGGGAATGTTACAGAACGTGTGCCTTTTTGCAGCCGAAGAATTCCGCGTGGAAAGTTTCCATATGGGCAGGGACCTTACCTCAAAGTTCTGGGACGCCTTCGTGGACGAATATTTCTTCGGTGAAGAGAACCTGGCGGAAAAATATTTCGGAAAGGGGACAACGAAGGCCGTCGTCAATGAAAAGCTGACGTATTTCACCAGCATAAAACTTTTCCTCGTCAGCTTCAACCTCGGCGTTATGCTTCCGCATTACGAAGCCTTCATCAGGAAGACTTTCGGACTATAGCTTTCCGCAGCGCCTCAGATAAGCCATCGATGCTTTCTTGTATGCAAGCTGAGCATCGAGAAGTTCCTCTTTTGCCGTCTGGAGTGACAATTCCACCTCCAGCACATCTGACGCGGACACCATTCCGGCATTGAAACTTGCCCGGATGCGCCTTTCGGAATCCTCCGCCACACCCACCGCTTCACGGCGGATTCCCACTTCGTCCCAGGCCGTCTCCATCTCCAATTGCAGCGCACGGACCTGCAACTCAAGTTGGGCCTCATAGTATGCCTGGTCATTGCGCGCTTTCTCCACCTGATATTCGTGTTTCCTGCCGGTGTGAACGGCCTTGGCAATGTCAGTGATGGGAATCTGGACGGTGGCGAACGCCAGTGCATTGGTCTTGTCGCTATGCGCCAGACCTGTCATGTCCCCGTATCCGTAACCGGCTCCTATGGCAACCTGAGGAAGATACTCCCCGAGAGCCATCTTCTTTTGCAGCCTTGCCCCTTCCACCTGGAGCTCGAGGAGCCTGGACTCCTGCGGACGCGACATCCCCTCTTCCGGAACGGCAAGCTCCAGCGGACTTCTGGTCTCCTGCGGAGAATCGGAAAGGATGATATCCCCCAACCCGAGATAGGAATACTCGTAACCTATTGCATTGAACAGGTCCATCTTGGCCAGTCTGATGCCGCCACGCAGTTTCACCGCCGCGCCTTCGAGTTCCTTCTGTTTCAACTTCACCTGCAGAAGGTCCGCTTCGCAGGCGATGCCCGCCGCTATTGCGCTGCGGACGTCCTTTTCAACGTTGCCGACGAGTTTTACGGCCTCCTCGAGGGTGCGTTCCTTTTCCTGGAGGGAAACAATCCTGAAGTACTTTTCCTCTATGGCCGCCGCCGTTTCCCTGCCCTTGATGGAAAGTTGAAGCCTGGAAGCCTCCAACGCAAGGTCTGCAAGCTTGTTGCCGTTGAAGATGCGCCCGCCGGCATAAAGCGGCTGCATTGCCAGAGCCATTGAAAAACAGCCGTGGTCCATCATCGTGAAATAAGGAGTCATCCCGAATTCGTAGGCCAGCTCGTTTATGTGGCTGCTGAGGGCCCGGGCATAGTCGCCGGTGCCGAGGATGTCCGTGGCGTCCACCTTGACAAGCGGGCGCAGGGAATGGAAGGCATAGGCATTGACGCTCAGCCTCGGCGCATACTCCCATCTGGCAGCAGACCTCTGCTCCATTGCCGCCGACACGTCAAGCCTGGCATTCTTAAGAGCCGGGTCGTTCATCTCTCCGAGTGAAAGGCACTCGGAAAGCGAAAGATAAACTATCAGCAGCGCACGTATCATTTGTTCTTGAATATTTGCCAGTAAACGACAGGCATTATCAACACTACAAGGAATATGCTAAGCATTGTACCGAAGCATATGACCACACCCATAGGCATCCAAAGCTGGTCCCCGCTGATAATCATCGGGAGAACTCCGAGCGCCGTCGTACACGACGTCAGGAAAATCGGTCTCATCCTGCGCTTCCCCGCATCCATCGCAGCCTTGAACACGCTCTCGCCCCGCTCAAACCTTGCTTCCTCGGCATATTCGAACATCAGTATTCCGTTCCGCACGATGATGCCGACCAGCGAGATGAGTCCCAGCACGGCGGTGATGGAGAAATCAAGATTGAATACCCACAGCCCGAAGGATGCGCCGAACAGGCACAGCGAACTGATGAGCATTGTGAGGGCGGCTATCGAAACCTTTCTGAAATGCAGAAGCAGGAACAGGAACAGAACAGCGCAGGCCCCTATGAAGGACCATACTATCTGCGGCATAACTTTTCCGTTGATTGAAGTGGATCCCATATAGTCTATTCTGATGCCCCCCGGAAGCGTCGGAAGAATTTCCTTCTCCACATACCGCCTGATTGTCTTCTCCGAAGATGGTTGGCTTTTCCCTGGCCGCAGTTCGGCGAACACGTTGATGACATTGCGTCCTCCAAAGCGGTTGTACTGCGCCCTCTTCCAGACAGGCCGTACCGATGCCACCTGCCGTAACGGAACGCTTACCCCGGGAATGGCCGTCGGGACCATCTGGTCGCCTATCACCTTATAGGGGGCCTCGCCGTCAACCCCCTCGGAATAAAGATTCACCGGCAACGCCGTGCCGCCGTCCCACAGGGTGGCAATGTTCTGCGCATTGAAAGTGCCTGCCAGAGACAGCGAAAGCAGGGCCTTGTTCACCCCAAGGCGGGCCGCTTCGTCTCCATCCATCTCCACCTCGACTCCGGGAACGTTCTTTTCCTGGTCGCAGTGCACCCAGGTGAAGGTGTCCGGCATAGTGTTCATGAACGATTTGATCTTTTCCGCCACCGCCAGCATTTCTCTGCGGTCCTCTCCACTGACGGCAATGTTTATCGGAGCGTTCGCCGACAGATAATCCATCTGCTTGAAATGCAGCTGGGTATCGGGGAACATATGTTCGTATTCGGCTTCGTATTCCCTTATCAGGTCACCAACAACCTGATATGAAGTTGTGTTGACAAGCATCTGCGCCGTTCTTTCCGACGGCTCGAGAGGAGTGTAGGTCGGGCAGAAACGCGGCGCGGAAAGCCCTGCGAAAACCGTCACGGACGTTACCCTCGGATCTCTCAACAGTATGTTCGACAAGGTGTCTGCGTGCTCTCTGGTTCTATCTATTCCGCAACCTTCCTGGAGATACATCTCAATCACGAAATAATCCTTGCTCGCATTGGGGAACATCATTATGTTCATCCGGGAGAACATGAGAAATCCCAGGGCCACAGCGGCTACGCCGCCGAGAATCGTTGCCTTCGGATGCCTGAAACAGCCGTTCAGAGCTTTTTCGTAAGTGTTTTGCATGAATCCGAAGAAACGTTCCTGCCCTCTTGCAAGGAAATTCTTTTTCTTTTCCGGATCTTCGGGCTTTATGAACCTTACTTCAAGCGCCGGGACCACCGAAACGGCATAGAATAGGGAAGTCATCAGCGAGAAGAGGATAACCCAGGGGAACAACTTGACGAAATCTCCGAGATAGCCGTCAATTATCCCCAGCATGGGACAGAACATCAGGCAGATTGCCAGCGTGGCGATGAAGGTTGGCATGAACAGCTCCTGAGCGCTGGCACTGGCCGCATCAACCCCGTGCAGGCCACGTCTGTTCTTGTCCATATAGCCGTCCATCGTAATGATCGAGTCGTCGACTATCATTCCAAGACAGACAATCAGTGCAGCCAGGGTTACCGTGTTCAGTTCGATGCCCGAAATGTACATGAACGCGATTGCGATAGCCGTACAGACGGGGACCCCCGAGCTGGCGATAAGTGCCGGCCGCAAGGGGAAGAGCATCAGCATTACGAAGATAACCACCAGAATGGAGATTACCAGGTCCCTCAGGAAAGTCCAGATGCTGCTTCGCACCAGGCGGGGCTGGTCTATTATTCGACTCAGCGTCACACTTTCCGGAATATCGTGTCTGAACTTTTCAAGTACCGTGTCGATGCTGCGTCCGAAAGCTACGATATTGTTTCCCGGACGCATCTCGATATTGAGGACGAGACAGGACGACCCGTTGTATGAAACTATCCGGGTGGGCTTGCGGTATCTGCGCTCGACCGAAGCCACGTCCCCGAGGCGGACCACGTTCCCGGAAGGGTCGGCGTAAACAATTCTTTCCGCTATCTCCTTTTCGCTTTCAATCGGATTGTTCACCACTATCGGAGACGATATGTAGGAGGTCTTGAATTCCCCTGCCGGAGCATTGATTGTGGTGCTCTGGAATTTCAGAAGGATTCCGGACGGGTCTATCCCGTAGGAGGAAAGTTTCTCCCTGTCGAGCGTTACGGCTATTTCCTCCGATTGGGATCCTATCACGCTTGCGCTTGCAAGTTCCGGAAGTTCCCTGAGACTTTCACACAGCTTTCGGGCATACTCCTGCAGTTCCACATAACTCTTGTCGTCCGACTGAATGGAGAGCAGCATCGAGGATGCGTTGCTGAACTCGTCAAGCACGAAGACTCCGAGCACTCCGGCAGGAAGCGTCTTCTGCCTTGCCTGAAGGCCCAGCTTGATTTTTCCCCAGACTTCGTCCTTTCTTTTCTGGGGAACGTTCAGGTCGACGTAAAGATAGCACACCCCATCCTTCGACACCATCGCAACCGTCTCCCTGCTTACCTCCTTGAAGGAAAAGATATATTCTTCCAACGGTTTTGCAAGACGGTCCTCGACCTCCTGCGCATCCGCCCCGGGATAAACTCCGACTACAAGGCCCTGCTTGATCTTGAAAGCCGGAAACTCGTCCTTGTTCATCTTGACAAGTCCGATTATTCCGACTGAAATGAGCGCACAGATCAGGAGACGCATCAGGCGCTTTTCCCTGACCGCCCACCTGACCCAGGAACTTACGGCTCCCGAGCTCTTCAAGCCTTTCGATATCTCGTCTATCTTTTTCAACTTCCTATCTTATGGTGTTCACCTTCATCCCGACCGAGACCTTGGTCATACCTTCGGTTATCACCTCGTCTCCGGGGGAAAGTCCCTCCCTGATTATCACTCCCTGGCCGCTGAAATCACCGGTGACCACGGGACGCTTCCCGACGATGCCGTCCTCTACCACCCAGACGCAGCGTCCATCCATGTCGATGCATACTGCGCCTGCCGGGATGACGATACTCTCTTCTCCGCTTGTCCTGACAAACACTTTGCAGACCATTCCGGGCATGACACCTTCCTGCCGGCCTCCGAGTTTTACCGTACATTCATAACTGTGCGACAGCCTGGATGCCTGAACCCCTTTGGAAATGATCTTCCCCGGAAAGGAACCTCCGACCGCCGGGACAAGAACCTCGACATCCCCGCCCGTCCTTATTCCGGAATATTCGTTCTCCGGAACTTGGAAACGGATTTCGGGAGTCTGGGCATCAACGATTTCGAACAAGGGTTCTCCCGGCAGGACCTTCGTCCCGGCCGATACGTAAACCCGTTCCACTATTCCGGGGAAGGGGGCCTTTACCTGGCAGTCTTCAAGGCTCTCCCTTGCGGCCTGCTCGGCAGCTCTTGCCTGCAAAAGTGCGGTCTGGACTTCAACCACCTTCACTTCCGCAACACTGCCGGCCTCCTTGAGCTTCTCTATCCTTTCCCATCCGTCTTCCGCCTGGTTCAACTGGGATTCGGCGACGTCGTATGCACTCTTGAGTACGGGGCTGTCCACGAGCGCAAGCATCCTGCCGGCCGGAACGGTTTCACCGGTCCTGCAGTTCACTTCGGCAAGGGTGCCTGACGCCGGGGCGCTGACAACCGTCTTTCTCCCGGCTTCCACCGTCCCGACATAGCAATCGGTACGGACAGTCTGCCCGGAGACAACCTCAACGACACGCACCGTGATTTCCTTCGGCTTTTCGGCCGCTTTGAAGAACCTGTTCCTTCCGGTATCGGTGCATCCGGGCAGGACACACAGACAGGAAAGCAGCAGAAGAGACTGTGCGACTATTCGTTTTCCTTTGCCCGACATATTACTTTACTTTCTGTGATTTTATACTCGTGTCCGAGACAACGGATCTCCCCCTCGTAAACCAGGTCGAAAAGCAGTATCCCTTCGTATTTCCTGCCGGTCCCTCCGACAGTAAGGTCCGCGGAATCCGGAATGAGACCGCCCGCGAGGGTGAATTCCGTCCTCTCTTTCGCCGGAATGATGCTCAAAGCCGATCCGTCGACCTCGGCATACATCACGCTGACCTTGCCCGGTATGCGGTTCATTGACACGAGCAGTTTTCCTCCGCCCATATCCGAGATGTCCATCTGGCCCGACTGCGTGTCCAGCTCCGCTATCAGCGTATCCGCAACGGCAACGCCTCCGCATTCACGCACGGAGTCGCACACGGCGGCAAGATATCCGCTGGTCTTGAAAGTATAATTGCCCCGGAACACATCCTTGCCGGATTTCTGGCAGCCCGCCACCGAAAGGCACATCGCCGCAACGGCAAGCAGCGTAATGACAGCATTCTTCATCGTCTGAACTGTTTCTTTTAAACAAACACAAATTTCGCAATTTTTCAGATAGAAACAAATCGGACACTATCCGATTTCCTTGTCCAGAAACCTGTATCCGGCCGCTTCCAGCAGGTGGGCCGGGGCGATGTCGTCTTTTCCCTCGAGGTCTGCAATCGTCCTGGCGACCCTGATTATTCTGGAATACGCCCTCATCGAAAGCCCCATGTTCGCCATCACCTTTTCCATCGTCGCCCTGCACTCCTCGGACAGGGGACAATATTTCTCCATCTGCCGAGTATTCATCTCAGCATTGCAGAAGATGCCTTCCCCCACAAAGCGCCTGAGCTGTATCTCCCTTGCGGCAACGACCCTGCGCCTCACCGTCTCCGAACTTTCCGCCTCCTGCACACCGTACCGACGGAAAATCTCATTGCGCGGGATGCTCCGGCAAAAAACCTGTATGTCTATTCTGTCCATCACCGGGCCGGAAAGCCTTGCCATATAGGCCTGTCTGCGCGAGGGTGTGCAATTGCACCTGTCCCCCTCGCCCCAGTACCCGCAAGGGCAGGGATTGGACGCGGCCACCAGCATGAACGAGGCGGGATACGTCACTTTCATCTTCAAACGGGAGATTACCACCCGCCTGTCCTCGAGCGGCGCACGCAATGCCTCGACTATGCTTTTGGGGATTTGCGCAAATTCGTCCAGAAAGAGGACCCCGTTCTGGGCCAGGCTGACTTCCCCGGGCATTATGTTGTCCCCTCCGCCCCCGCCGAGAATGGCGGACAGCGAGGCGCTGTAGTGCGGAGAGCGGAACGGACGGGAATGCATCAGCCCGCGCCGGAGGCTTCCTTTTCCCGCAATGGAGTAGATTTTGCTCGTGGTCAGCGACTCCTCCTCCCCGAGTGGCGGCAGAATTCCCGCCACCGCCTTCGCAATCGAGCTCTTCCCCACACCGGCGGGACCTACGAGAATCAGGTTGTGCCCACCGGCGGCGGCGATTTCCGCTCCCCGCTTCGCAGCCTTCTGACCGATAATCTCCTTGAAATCCACGAGCTCTTCTTTTATTTCATCCTCAACGACACCGCCCTCCATGCAAAGCAGGTCGGAGCACTCTTCGGGATTCTTCAGGATTCGGATGACGTCCGCAAGGCTGCCCACCCCAAAGGATACCACGCCCTTGAGGGCGGCGGCCTCCATTCCGGACGCCTGTGGCAGAATGCACCCTTTCATCCCCTCGTCCCGGCAGAGCTGGGCATACGGAAGTGCGCCTGAGATATCCCTTACCGAACCGTCAAGTCCGAGTTCCCCCATCATCAGGTATTCCCCGACGTGCTCCGCCGTCAGCTGACCGCTCGCGGCAAGTATTCCTACGGCGATGGGAAGGTCATATCCGCTTCCATTCTTCTGCAGGTCCGCCGGCGCCAGGTTGATTATTATCTTCCGCCCCGGAATGCGATATCCCAGAGCCTCAAGTGCGGTACAGACCCTGAGCAGGCTTTCCTTTACGGCCACGTCCGCAAGACCGACCATGCTGATGCCGATTCCGTTTTCGATTTCCGTCTCGATGATGATTTTCCTTGCGTCGATGCCGATGCACTTGGCGCCATAAACATGTACAAGCATATGATAAAAAGATTAAATTTGTTCTTTGAAATGACCCACGAAATAATCATACGGGACCTGAAGTCCATCGACGACGCGGCCAGGGCCTTTCTTGAAGAAACCAAAGGCCGCAACCTGATCGCATTCTATGCCCCGATGGGCGCAGGAAAGACCACCTTCACCACTGCAATCTGCCGGGTCCTGGGCGTAAACTCAGACGCGGTAAGCTCCCCGACTTTTTCCATCATCAACGAATACAAGGCCGGCGACGGTTCGCCGATTTTCCATTTCGATTTCTACCGGATCACACGGATTGCCGAGGCTCTTGACATCGGTTTCTACGACTATATCGACAGCGGAAGCCTTTGCCTGATGGAATGGCCCGAAAACATAGAGGACATCATTCCCGAAGAAACTCTCAGGGCAAGCATCTCGGTATGCGATGACGGCTCCAGGAAAATCACCTGGACAGACTGACCGAGACGGCCGAAATGTAGCCGAAGGCATCGATTTCCAAGATCTCCCCGTTGTCCCAAAGAAACGGCCTTCCGGTCGAAAGGTCGCTCATACCCAGCACCAGGTCCCCACGGCCGTACCACACACAATCGTCTGCCGGGAGGAAGGCATCCCTGTCTATGCGGAACACCGTCGTGTCCGAGCAGCACGCCGTTACCGTTCCGTCCATCTCCCACACCACTTCCGCCCATCTGCACTGCGGGTTCATCCTCACGTATGACGCCTTCCCTCCCGAAATGAACGCCACACCCCGACTTCCGGTCAGCAGTATCCGGCTACCCTTCCCTGTTCCGAACGTCTTGTCCACCAGGGCCCCGCATCCGTCCGCGAAAGGGAACAGCTCCGCGTCCTCGTATTCCGAAGGGCGGCATACGCAATGCCTGACTTCCTTCCTGCCATCCGAGATGAAATAGTGGTCGTCCTTTATGTAAAGAAGGTACCGCTTTCCTTCCAGCATCCTTACGGCGAGCGGCCTTTCCCCGGGACCGAAATCCACCGGTCGCGGCACTCCGTCCTCAACCAGATTCAGGCTCCTGTCCTGCGGACCCCCTGTCAGGTAACTGAAATATACGTGGCCGCCATCCTTGTACAAGGATTTCGGAATGCCGGATCCCATCCGAAGCACCTGCGTGCCGTCCTGTCTCAGACAGAATCCGCCTCCGGAAATGGACGACAGGGTATAGACGCCGGGGCCGCCGGGAAGTATGCCGACCATCCTTTCGCTGCCCGCGAAGCGATAGAAATCCTCTCCGTCCCTCTTGACGACTCCCGGGCCCTCCGTATAGAGATGGCCGTCGGCAATGTGGTGCAAGCCCGGACTCACCGGAATCCCGGTGTCTCTCCCGGCCTTCAGGTCCAGTATGGGTTCAGCATTTCTATAAAGCGTAAGTTTGCAGTTGACGTTGCCGAAAAGCGAATCCTGGCGCCAGTCGTAGCTCTGCGGGAATTTGACCACGCAAGCATAGACATCCCTTTTGGCTTCGGAAGGAAGGGTGTCGGCCTTTTCCTCCCGCCCGGGACCCCTGTCCCCTCCGGAAGGTCTGGGCCTGTCGCAGAAGTCATTTCCCCGATACGTGCACGCCTGCAATAATACGATCGCCACGGCGACCGGAATGAAGTTTCTCATCGTTTTTGTTTTTCTGCAAATAAAAGCAAAAAACCGCACACCTTCGAGGGCATGCGGTTGATTTTGCTGTTTTATCTGATAAAATAAATCTTACAGGTTGAATCTGAGACCTGCTTCCATATTGAACATCAGCGGTTTGTCCGTGCGTACGCTCTTGGGCTGGTTGCAGTCGAAATAATACCTGAAACCCGGGTCGATATAAATTCCCAGCACTTTTGTGATGTTGTATTGTATGCCGGCGCCCAATCCGGCGCTCATCTGTATCCCTCCGACCTTGGACTGATAGACAGGATCGGGACTTTTGGAAAGGAACCAGTATCTGTTCGTGATGCACTTCTCCGCCTCGACCCCTGCCGTGATGTAGGCGGCAAAACGGCTTGTGCTGAGTACGTCGAGGTTCAGGTTCACCGGGATGCCCACATATTGCATCCTGTGCGTCATATCCCCGGATTCCGTCTTGTAGGAGCCCTTGAATGTCCTGGAAAGCATGGTGTAGCTGAGACCCGTGCCGAGGGAAAGCCTTCCGGACAGAGGTATCCTGACCCCGATGGCAAACGAAAGAGGAATACCGTATACGGGAACGCTCTCCTCATTGATCGTGCCGGGCTGAGGAACCTCGGCATAGGACGGCATCGAAGCGAAGCCGTAAAGCCGCGAATCGTTCGCGCCCAGAAGTCCGCCCACGGTCACGCTCAGGGGACGGGCAGGATATGCGGTTCCTTCTTCTTCGAAAAGCAGCTCCTCCCATTTGGAAACTTCCGCCTGCTCTTCTTCGGGGCATGCCGCCACCGACTCGTCCATCTTCTCCTGCGCGGCGGCCGGAGCTTCCATTACAACGAACGGATTTTCCGGAACGGGAACCGTCAGCACCTTCCCCGCAGGAATGGCCCGGGGCCTCTGAAGTCCGGCAACCAAAGTCTCCCGCGCCGGGGCGTTGTTGAGGCTGATCAGGTCCACTCTCTGCGCGCCGTCCGACTCCACCGTTTCGGGAGATACCGTCAGCAGCAGGGCGCAAGCGGCAGCGGCGGCGGCCATCGCCGGCCACCACAGCCAGACGGGATTCCGCCTGTGCTCCGGAGCGATTTTTCCGGATACGGCCTCCCAGACACCGGAAGGAACCTTTTCCTCCGCGTCCCGGACCACCGATCTTACATACCGGTCAAACCTGTTTTCTGTATCTACAGACATCTCAATACTCTTTTTTTTCAATCCTTGACTGCAACAGCGCCCTCGCCCTCAGAAGTTGCGAACGGGAGGTGGCCTCGGAAATGCCCAGGGATTCGGCTATTTCCTTATGGGAATACCCCTCGATCACATACATATTGAAAACCGTCCTGAATCCCGGGGGAAGTTCGGAGATCAAGGCCGTCAATTCCTTGTATCCTATTTCATCCATCACCTGTGTCGGACTCCCGGCAACGCCGGCCGCCGTCTCGATGTCCTCGGATTCTTTCAGAACGTCACGTTTTCTGAGCGCCATAAGCGCGGTGTTGACAAAGATCTTGCGGGCCCAACCTTCGAAGGACCCCTCGCCGGAATAGGATTCAAGCTTCGTAAACAACGTGACAAAACCGTCCTGAAGGACGTCCTGCGCAATTTCCCTGTCACCCATATAGCGTACGCACACTGCATACATCTTCGGGGACAGCAAGTCGAAAATGGCTTTTTGCCCGTGGTACTTGCCCTGCTTGGCTTCTTCCAGCCAGGTATTAAGATGCTGTTTGCCGCCAAAAAGTTGCATAGGCATCCTTTTTTCTTCTTACAAAAGTACACAAATTGTGTTATTTTTGCATTCTATGATCCGCAAATCCCTTTTGTTTGTCGCCTTGTGCCTGCTGTCCATAGAATACTCTGTGGCCCAGGACATTCCGTCCATCGTGGACATTGCGCAAGCGTTTGCGGACAACCGCCTCGACAGGATGGAGGCGGACTGCCGTGCCCGTATCGAGGCGGACTCCACAGACGATGCCGCACTTTATTATTTAGGACTGTACCTTTGCTCGACCGGCGATCTGGACGCGGCAAAGGACTGCATCGACAAGGCAACGGCCCTCAGTCCCGACAACAGCGCGTACCTTGAGACCGCACTGAACCTTGCATACGACAGGCAGGACCAGAACACCGTTGCCGAAATCTGCCGGAAACTGGTGCGGATGTCCCCCGCAAAATACAGAACCCCGTATGTCCTCACAATGCTCGGGGACGCGGAGTTGCGCAACCGCCGGGACTCCACCGCGATGAAATATTTCCAGGAAGCTCTGGATATAGATGAAAGCTATGCGTCCGCAAGGCTTGCCATTGCCGATGTATATTTTGCAAGGCGGAATTACCCTGCATTTTTCGTCGAGATGTACAAGATTGCGAGATCGCCCTATCTCGAGCCCGAAGGGGTTTGCAACTGCATAAATGCCTTCCTTCAGAAAGTGGACTCCCGCTTCTTCCAGGTCTGGGGCAAACAGCTGGACGAACTCGCGACGGCGCCGCTTGAGGTGAACCCGACCGATGCCGACTGCCTTGCTCTCGCCGGGTGGTGGTTCTACAGTAGCGGAAGACCGGAAAAGGCCCTCGAGCATTTCGAGACGATGGAGAAGGAAAGTTCCGATTCCTATAGCGCAAGGAACAATCTTCTGACTTTCTATATGCTGGAGGAAGATTACGGGAAGGCCCTTTCCCAATGTCTGTCGATGCTTTCCGAATGCAAACTCTCGGACAAGGAAAAAGCGGCGCTGCTTGGCACTGCCGGAGATTGCTGCTACACACTGGGCAAAAAAAGAAAAACGTTCTCCTTCTATGAGAAGGCTATTTCCGCCAATCCGGAAGACGGACTTCTGCTCAACAACTATGCATACTACCTGTGCGAAGAAGGCGGAAGCCTGAAAAAAGCGGAGGAGATAAGCCGGAGGGCACTGGAACTGACTCCGGAAAGCCCGTCGGCACTCGACACCTACGGGTGGATCCTGTATAAGATGCACAAGCCCGCCGAGGCCAAACCGTATTTCAAGAAAGCCATCATCTACGGCGGGAAGGATAACGCCAACGTACTGGAACATTATTCCAAGGTACTGGAGGCCCTGGGAGAGAAGGATCTCGCAAACTATTACAAGAATCTCTCCGAAAAGAACTCCAAATGAAACGAGCCCTGACATTTCTGCTTTACCTATGTTTTCTGATGGTCTCTTCCGGACTGTCAGCCCAGAACAAGACCGAGCGCGAACGCCTCGATGAGGAGATAGCCAGGCTCGACAGGCAGATTGCGGCGAATTCATCAAAATCCGCAGATGCGACGGCAAGGCTGAAACTCACACAGAAAAAGGTCAGCGCGCACCGCGCTCTGGTGAAAGCCGCCGACGCGGAGGTGGCGGGATACAACGCGAAGATAAAGGCGAAGCGGAGGGAAATCGCCGACGCTCAAAGGCAGCTCGACACCGCCCTCTTCTACTACAAGAAACTTATCCGTACGGCTTACGTGAACAGGGACCCGAGAATCTGGTTCATGTACATACTTACCGGGGACAACATCAGCCAGGGCCTGCACCGCTATTCCTATCTAAAACAGATGTCCACCCGGATGCATTCCAGAGCGGAAAAAATCATCTCCGACCGGGAAGCCCTCGAGCTGCAGAAAAAAGAACTTGAGACGCTGCGCAACGCCTCCCTGAAGGTCCTTGAAAGCAGAAACAGGGAATACAGCAAGCTCAAGTCGGCGGAAAACAGCGAGAAGGCGATAATAGCGAAACTGAAAAAAGACACGGCCCGATGCAGGAAAGAGATCGCCGCAAAGCAGAAACGCGCCGACGAACTCGACAGGAAAGTCCAGGGAATGGTGGGAAAGAAAGTGATGTCCGCCGCCGACAAGAAACTCTCCGGGGAATTCTCGTCCAACAAGGGGAGGCTGCCGTGGCCAGTGGACGGTGTGGTCGTCGAACGCTTCGGCGAGCACGCCCATCCCGTGATGAAAACCGTAAAGGTGAAAAGCAAGGGAGTGAGCATTGCCGTCGAGAAGGATGCCCCCGTATATTCAATATTCGAGGGGACCGTCTGCAACGTGGTGATAATGCCCGGATACAACCAGTGCGTACTTGTCCAGCACGGAGAATATTACTCCTTCTATTGCGGACTCAAGGATGTCCAGGTGAAGGCCGGCCAGAAAATCCCGGGCGGCAGGCAGCTCGGAGCCGTGGACACCATCAACGGAGAAACCCAGCTCCACTTCCAAATCTGGAAATCCTCTGCAGTCCAGGATCCGGAAAAATGGCTTGTAAAGTGATGGCGGACCTTCTCCCCTGTCTGGAACCCGGCCGTCTCGAAGCCGGCTGCGACGAGGCCGGAAGAGGTCCTCTTGCAGGACCGGTATATGCCGCGGCGGTGATTCTTCCTCCCGACTTCCACCACCCCCTGCTCAACGACTCCAAGCAGCTGTCCCGCAAGGCGCGCGAGATTCTTCGTCCCATCATCGAGCGGGAAGCCGTAACCTGGACCGTGGAAGCCGTCAGCCCCGAAGAAATCGACGAACTGAACATATTGTGGGCTTCCGTGACGGGGATGCAGCGGGCAGTGCTCAGGCTGGACCCGCGTCCGGATTTCATCCTTGTAGACGGAAACCGTTTCCGCCCCTTCGACACCTACTCCGGGCCTGACAAATACAGGACCATTGTCCACGGAGACGCCACTTTCCGAAGCATCGCCGCCGCCTCCATCCTCGCCAAGACTTATAGGGACGATTTCATGTGCGAACTCTCGAAACTCTTCCCCGAGTACGGCTGGGACCGCAATATGGGTTATCCTACCAGGGAACACATCGAAGCCATCAAGCGGCACGGTTTCACCCCCTGGCACAGAAAGAGCTTCCATCCGGAAGCTCTTGAACCAACGCTATTTTGATTTTTAGCGGAACTATTCTTCTTCCTGGTCCGCCGCCGCATATTCTGCAAGCAGTTTCGCCTGGACATCCCCGGGTACCGGCTGGTAGTCTGCAAACTCCATGGTGAAGGTTGCGCTACCGGATGTGATGGAACTCAGGGTTGTAGAATAACGGTAAAGCTCTGCAAGAGGAACGCGTGCCTTGAGGACGGCGAATCCCTTGTCCGAACCCATATCTCCAAGCATGCCGCGACGGTTCTGGATATCCGACATCACGGCACCCTGGTATTCTGCAGGGGTAAGAATCTCCACGTTGTATATAGGCTCGAGGATCTTCGGACCCGCATTGCGGAAGGCCTCCTTGAAGGCGTTGCGGCCTGCAATGATGAAGGCGATTTCCTTCGAATCAACGGGGTGCATCTTTCCGTCATATACGAAGACGCGGATATCGCGCGCATAGGAACCCGTAAGAGGGCCTTCTACCATACGCTCCTTGATACCCTTGAGGATGGCGGGCATGAATCCGAGGTCGATGGCACCGCCGACGACGCAGTTGTAGAACTCAAGTTTGCCACCCCACTCGAGATCGGTGATGTCCTGGGTCTTGACGTTGAGCTGAGTGTCCTTTCCGTCAATCTTGAACTTGGTGTTGAGCTCGCCTTCGGCGGGGCAGACGAGGAGGTGAACCTCTCCGAACTGTCCGGCGCCGCCGGACTGCTTCTTGTGGCGGTACTGTGCGCAGGCCACCTTGGTAATGGTCTCACGGTAAGGAACCTTCGGAGCGAAGAGTTCGATTTCAAGACCGAATTCATTGTTGAGGCGCCACTTCACCACGTTGATATGCTGCTCTCCGTTGCAGGAGATGATAGTCTGGCGGAGTTCCTTGGAGTATTCCACGATGACGGTGGGATCCTGGGAGGAAATCTTCTTGAGGGCATCCCCGAGTTTCTGGTCGTCCTGCTGAACCTTGGCCTTGATGGCTGCGCGGTATTTCGCTGCAGGATAAACGATCTTGTCGTATACGATTCCGCTGCCGGGAGCAGAAAGGGTGATGTCGGTCTTGCCGTTCTTGAGTTTGACAACGCATCCGAGATCTCCGGCCTTGAGGCTGTTGACGGGTTCCTTCTTCTGTCCTGCAACCGCATAGATTGCGGAGAAGCGCTCCTTGTTTCCGGATGCCGCATCTTCGAAGTCGACGCCCGCGGTAACGGTTCCGCTCATAACCTTGAAGTATGAAACCTCGCCGAGGTGCTGCTCCATATCGTTCTTGTAGATGAAGAGGGAAGCGGGTTTGGTCTCGTCGCAGTCAGGTGCGGCGGCAACGTTCTTGATGAATTCGAGAAGCCTCTTGACTCCGATTTCCTTCTTTGCGGAAGTGCAGAATACGGGATACACCTCGCGGGCCGCGATACCCTTTGCGAGACCCGAGCGGATTTCATCCTCGGTAAGGGTCCCGGCCTCGAAGAACTTCTCCATCAGGGAGTCGTCGAATTCTGCGGCCTTCTCGATAAGCTCCTGACGAAGCTCCTCGGCCTTGTCTGCAAACTGTGCGGGGATTTCGAGGTCCTCGCGTGTACCGTTCTCGTCCTTGAAGTGGTAGTACTTCATCATCAGCACGTCCACGAAACCGTCGAATCCGGCGCCGGTAGAGGTGGGGAACTGGATGTTTATCATCTTGGAGCCGAGGGTCTCCTTCAGGGAATTCTGGACGATGTCCCAGTCCGCCTTTTCGGCATCGAGCTGGTTTACGGCGATAATGAGGGGAATCTTGTATATGTCGGCGTAACGGAGCATTCCGCGCGTGCCGACCTCGACACCCTGCTGTGCATTGATTACCAGCACACCGTTCTCGCAAACCTTGAACGCCGCGACGGCACCTCCGATGAAGTCGTCGGCTCCGGGGGCATCGATGAAGTTGATCTTCTTGTCCATGAACTCTGCATAAAGCGGAGTGGCATAAATGGATCTCTGGTTGAGCTTTTCGAGTTCGTCATTGTCGGAAACCGTATTCTTGTCTTCAACGGTGCCGCGTCTTGTAATGACCTTTCCCTCGAAAAGCATTGATTCAGCCAACGAGGTCTTGCCGGACTTTGTCGCGCCAAGAAGCACCACGTTGCGGATGTCTTTGGTAGAGTACTCTTTCATAATGGTTATTTGTTATTCAGTTGTTTCTGTGGCAGCCGCGCATCATATGATGCACAGACTTACAAATCTAACAAAAATTTATGACTTTCGCCGGTTTTCTGTTTATATTTGTTCATTGTATATGACCAGGCGTATCATTTCCATATTGGCCGCCGCCTGCTGTTGTGCGCTGCCCCTGCGAGCCCAGTTCTCACTATACGGAACGGAGGCGCCTTCCGTCAGTTGGAACACCTTTTCAACCGACCACTACCGCTTCGTCTATCCGGCGGGCTGCGACTCCCTGGCTTTCGAGTATGCGAGAGAGTGGGAGATGGCCCGGGGCCCTCTCGAGGGGACGATAGGATACGCGCCGAACTCCCGGTTCCGCAAACCCATGCCGGTCATCCTGCATCCGTATTTGGCCTATTCCAACGGAATGGTGGTCTGGGCGCCGAGGAGAATGGAGATGTACACCGGCCCGGAAATGTACAGTCCGGGGGCTCTTCCCTGGCAAAGGCTTCTCTCCATCCACGAAGGCCGCCACGTCAGCCAGCAGCAGTTTCTGCGTAACGGCCTGTTCGGCGTGCTGTACTGCGTGGCAGGAGAGATGTCAGCGGGACTTTCCGACCTCCTGTGCTATGACACCGCAATGTTCGAAGGGGACGCAGTCGCTACGGAGACCGCCCTTTCGGAGGCCGGGCGCGGAAGATGCGCCGATTTTCTGGAGTATTACAGGGTGTGCTGTGACGAAGGGGAGAATCGTAACTACTGGCAGTGGCGCTACGGTTCGCTGGACCGTTTCACCCCCGACTATTACAAGATCGGCTATCTGATGCAGGCCGGCATACGTTCGGACCTGAATGCCCCGAACTTTATGGCCGACACCTACAGGCGCCTGTTTACAAAGGGCGCTAAAGGCAGGCTGGACAATTTCAACCGGACCGTCGAGGAAAGCACCTCACTGACGTTCCCGGAAGCATATGAAGCCATCATGGACGCCTTCGGGAAGCGTTGGACCGAGGACCTCGAAGCCAGGGCGCCCTTCCAGCCGAAGGAAAGGCTTACCCGCCCGGGGACCTTCTTCGAAGAATACTCCAATCTCGTTCCATCCCCGGAAGGCATCTTCGCTACCAGAAGCGGCCTCGCCCGTGCCACCACCCTCGTCCGTCTGGACAAAGGCCGTGCAAGGACGATACGCCCTTTTTCATCCGAAACCTCCCCCCTCCAGTACAGCCCTGTAAGCGGAAGGATATATTGGACGGAATTCACGCCCGACATCCGCTATGAGCATCACTCTTATTCGGTCCTGAAGTGGATGACTCCCGGAGACCCCAGGCAACACGTCCTTGCCGGAGACGGACGCCGCGCCGAAAGGCACAGATACTTCAACCCGGCCCCGAACAGCCTCGATTCCCTTGTCGCCGTAGCGGAAACCCTGCCGGACGGAGCCTCGAGGGTTGTCGTTCTGAGCGAAGCGGACGGAGAGGCGGTGGAAACATATCCCGCACCGGACGGAATCCTTGCGCTTGAACCCGTTTGGCTGGAAGACATCCTTTATGTGGTAGGGCAGAGTTTGGACGGAATCGGAATATACCGCGCAAGCAACTTCCGCTGCGTGCTCAAGCCCTCGACGGCCAAGATAAACCACATCAGGGAGTATGACGGCCGCCTTTATTTCACAAGCGACCGGAATGGCGAGAACGAACTCTATTCCCTGGATCCGTACAGCGGGAAAGTCGTGCAGGAAACGAACCTCCCGCGCGGAGGAAAAGACTTTTCCTTCAATGGTGATTCCCTGTATTTCACGGCGCTGAAACCTAACGGAAGGATGATATACCGCAGTTCGCAGGACGACCTCCCCTCCGAAATCGTGAAGTTCGGACTCAACCACATATACCCCGAAGCGGACGACCTGAGCGATTCCGAGCCCGAATGGCTGGACGAGCGCTTCGAAATAGAAGAGCCGGAGCCGCAGAAGTACTCACAGGCGAAACATCTGGTGAAGATCCATTCGTGGCTCCCCGCCTGGGCCGACTATGACGAACTCGCGGAACTGAGCTTCGAGAGCCTCACGACCGACCTCGCTCCCGGGGCCACCGTCTTCTTCCATAACGACCTCAACACCTTTGCCGGATATGCCGGATGCAGTTATTCTCCTGTCGACTCCCTCGGCTGGGGAGGAGGCGCGCATATCAACCTCGGCTATTACGGAGTGCTGCCCGTTGTGAAAGCTTCCCTGGACTTCGACCGCAGCTGCGTCCGCGGCACCGTTTCCAGTTACATCCCTCTCAACTTCTCCGGCGGAGGATGGCAGCGGGGAGTGATTCCTAACGCAACCTTCTCTTTCGCAGGGCCCAAATACGGATATATGGTGGGAGTGAGGGCTTACACGATGCGGCCGGTTCCATCATCCTGCATCTACCCCAGACTGGGTGTCGGCCTGGAAGCCGGAGTGGCCAACAACAAGGCTTACGGCCTTCTTTACGCCTACCTCCCCGGAGTCCTTCGCACCCACGGCCTGTTTGCATCAGCCCAACATATCGGACACAGCGGACAGACGACGGTCCGGGTGAAATACGCGCTCCCGTTCGCATCCGTGGACTGGCACTGGAAGGATTTCATATATGTAAGGAATTTCGAACTTTATCCCCAGTACTCCTTCGTCCGCACCGCCATCCCCTCCGGAAGCATGAGGGTCAATTCGTTCGGGCTGGGAGCCGATGCCGTCCTGGGCAACCTCTGGGTGATAAGAACCGCCATCAGGCTTGGAATACAGTACAACTATTCAACGGGCTTGCCGGGCAGCCCCCATCAAGTGTCCGCAATTTTTTCGGTAGATATATGATTTGTGTGAAATGCGGCCGCGTCTGGGAGCCCGGAATCCCGACGACAATCGACGCCTCCCTCAAGGAAAAGGTGAAGGACGGTTCTCTGTTTCTGCTCCGCTGTCCCCAATGCGGAACTCCCTGCCTCGCGGAGGGGCCTTTCATATATCACGACGCCCTGGAAAAGATTCTCGTCGTTTTCAGTCCGACCACACTTAACGTCCAGCAGGTTCCCGACGGCTATACCTGCCGTATGGTGGAGGATTTGGGAAGCCTGATGGAAAAAGTGAAAATCTTCGACGCTGGCCTCTCCGACATCGCCGTGGAAATCTGCAAGTTCGTCACAAGGCGGGAACTCGGCAAGGACGTGGACCTGAAATTCCTGAAGATTGACGGCGCAGACGGAGAAATGACCTTCACCTACCCGCAGGACGGGCAGATGCAGATGCTGGAAGTCGGAGGAAACGTTTATGCCGACGCACTGGCTATCATTTCCCGTAACCCCTCGCTCCAGGTGTCCGGGATGCAGAAAATCAACTACGCCTGGCTTTCGGAACGCCTTTCGTAAACCACGAACTCGAAATTCAATCCTGTCTCCGGGTCGGTAAACGTCCCGGACTTGGATCCGACCGTCCATTTTGCAGGATCTATTGCGGGAAAGAACGCATCCGCATCCTTTACCTCCGTATGGACGTGGGTTATGTACAGTTTGTCCATACTGTCCATCGCCGCACGGTAAACGGACGCCCCTCCGATGATGAAACATTTGTCCGTCCCGCCCGAAGCGGCTACGGCATACACCCCATCGAAAGACCCAACGCAGAACACCTCCGCGAACAGGTAACCTCAGCACAACAGGACTATGTTCATCCTGCCGGGCAGAGGCCTGCCTATGGAAAAATACGTGGTGCGGCCCATTATGACCGGATAGCCGTGCGTGATGCGCTTGAAATACTTCAGGTCCTCGGCAAGGTGCCAGGGGAGCGCACCCTTGACGCCAATTCCGAGATTGTCGGCGATTGCAACTATAAGGCACTTTTCCATCATACGGCAACGGGCGCTTTGATCGACGGCCACGGATCGTAGCCTTCGAGGGTGAAATCCTCGTATTTGAAGTCGAAGATGCTCTTCACTTCAGGGTTGATATGCATTACCGGCAGAGGACGCGGCGTGCGGGAAAGCTGCTCGCGGACCTGGTCGAAATGATTGAGATAAATGTGGGTGTCGCCCGTAGTGTGCACGAATTCGCCCGGCTGCAGACCGCATACCTGGGCAAGCATCATCGTCAGCAGCGCATAGGACGCAATGTTGAAGGGTACGCCGAGGAAGGTGTCCGCGCTGCGCTGGTACAGCTGGCAGCTGAGTTTGCCGTCGGCAACGTAGAACTGGAACAGACAGTGGCAGGGAGGAAGGGCCATCTTGTCCACCTCTCCCGGATTCCAGGCGCAGACAAGCATCCTGCGGGAGTCCGGATTGTTCTTGATAAGGTCTATCACCTGCGAGAGCTGGTCCACACTGCCTCCGTCTGGTGCGGGAAAACTTCTCCACTGGTGGCCGTAGACGGGACCGAGGTCGCCGTTGGCATCGGCCCACTCGTCCCAGATCGAGACGCCGTGCTCCTGCAGATAGCGGACGTTGGTGTCGCCGCTGATGAACCAGAGGAGTTCATAGATTATGGATTTCAGATGAACCTTCTTGGTTGTCAGCAGAGGGAACCCCTTGCTGAGGTCGAAGCGCATCTGATAGCCGAAGACGCTTTTGGTGCCGACTCCGGTGCGGTCCTGTTTGACCGTGCCGTTGTCCATTATGTGCCGTAGCAAGTCCAGATACTGTTGCATATTCGTTTACTGCTTTGTGGAAAATGCGAAAATAATGGCCTGTTTATAGGTCTCTCCGGGCCTGAGAACCGTGGTGGGATATTCCGGATGGTTGGGGCTGTCAGGAAAATGCTGGCACTCCAGCGCTACCGCGTCATAGTCGTCGTATGACCTGCCGCACTTGCCCTCGGGACTCCCGGCGAGATAGTTGCCGGTATATACCTGGATGCCGGGCTGGGTGGTGAACACCTTGAGAACCCTTCCGCTTTTTTCCGCAGTGAGTTCGGCGGCCTCCTGGAGCTGTCTTTCGGTATATCCGTCGATAATCCAGCAGGCGTCATATCCCTTGCCGTAATTCAGTGCGGGGAAATCTTCCCTGATGTCGCGGCCCAGGGGCTTGGGTGTGATGAAATCCATCGGGGTTCCGGCAACGCTTTCCGGCTCTCCGAGAGGAATGAGAGTCCCGTCCGTAGGAAGGTATTCCGAAGCGTTGAGCCTGAGGGTGTGGCCAAGCACACTCCCGGAACCTTCCCCGTCAAGATTGAAATAGGTGTGGTTCGTAAGATTCACTACGGTCGGAGCGTCCGTCTCTGCGGTCAGGGTGAGAATCACCTCGTTGTCTTCTGTCCACTCGTAACGCGCAACTACTTTCAGGTTGCCCGGATATCCCATCTCTCCGTCCTTCGAGAAATACATGAATTCTACCGAATTGCCGTCGCTGCGGGAATCCCAGACCTGGTTCTGGAATCCTTTCGGACCGCCGTGGAGGTGGTTGGGCCCGTTGTTTATCGGGAGTTCGTATTCCACCCCGTCCAGAGTGAACCTTCCTTTCGCTATACGGTTGGCATAACGCCCCGGGCATTTCCCGGCGCAAGGTCCGTCCGCAAGATAGTCGTCGAGGTTCCTGTAGCCGATGACGACATCCGCGAGTTTTCCGGCGGCATCGGGAACTTTGATGGAGGTGATGGCTGCACCAAGGCTGCTCAGAGTGATGCTGGCGCCTTTGGAATTGGTCAGAGTGTAGGATATGTGTTTCATCTTGTGAGTTTGTCTGTCAAAGCTATGAAATCCTCGACGGAAAGTTTCTCGGCCCTGAGGTCGAACACCCCGTCCGAGAGCGTTTCTTCCTTTCCGTTTTGGAGGGCAATCTGTCTGAGCGCATTGCGAAGCGTCTTGCGCCTCTGGTTGAAGGCCGCCTTCACGACCTGCTTGAAAAGAGCCTCGTCGCATCCGAGTTCGGTACGGCCGTTGCGTTTGAGGCGGATGACGGCGGACTGCACCTTTGGAGGCGGGCAGAACGCTCCCGACCCTACGGTGAAAAGATATTCTATGTCATACCAGGCCTGCAGCAGCACGGAAAGGATGCCGTAGGTCTTGCTACCGGGCTTTTCCGCTATGCGCTCGGCCACCTCCTTCTGGATCATGCAGACCACCTCGGGCACGCGGTCCTTGTCCTCGAGTATCTTGAAGAAAATCTGGGATGAGATGTTGTACGGAAAATTGCCTATCACGCGGTACTTCCCTGGGAACACTTTCTCCATATTGAGCTTGAGGTAGTCCGCCTGCATAAGTTTGCCCTGCATCCCGTTGAAATGCGACATAAGGTAGTCCACCGACTCTCCGTCCACCTCCACCATCTTGAGGTCGATGTCCTTCCTCTCCGTAAGGTAGCGGGTGAGCACGCCCATTCCGGGGCCTATTTCCAGAGTGTCGCGCACCTCGCTCTCGCCCAGCGCGTCAACTATGCCCGCCGCTATTCCCTGATCCGTCAGGAAATGCTGTCCCAATGCTTTCTTGGCTCTTACCTCCATCATATTCCCATCTCCCTTTTCATCGCCCGCAGCAGGTCGAACGCCTCGAGCGGTGTCATATTGTTGAGGTCCGCGGCCGCGAGGGAATCGCGGAGGGAACTGAGAAGCGGGTCGTCCAGCTGGAAAAGATTCAGCTGAAGGCTTCCGTCCTCCTCGACCTTCCCGACGTTCTTGACAACACTCTCCTTGCTTTCAAGTTCCCTGAGTGTCCTTTCGGCGGACTCCACTATCTCCTTCGGCATTCCGGCCATCCTTGCGACGTGAATGCCGAAACTGTGCGCCACGCCGCCCTTTTCCAGCTTGCGGAGGAAGATGATGTCGTGCCCCTGCTCCCTGACCGCGATGTGGTAGTTGACTACCCTGTCGTAAACGGCCTCCAGGTCATTCAGTTCGTGATAATGGGTCGCGAAAAGTGTCTTCGCCCCCTTGCCGTACTTGTAAATGTACTCTACCAGGGCGCGTGCGATGGACATTCCGTCGTAGGTAGAGGTGCCGCGTCCGATTTCATCCAGCAGCACGAGCGACCTCGCGGACAGGTTGTGCATTATCATCGACGTCTCCAGCATTTCCAGCATGAAGGTGGACTCTCCCCGTGAGATGTTGTCCGTCGCCCCGACGCGGGTGAAGATTTTGTCCACATAGCCGATGTTGGCGCTTTCCGCCGGCACGAACGAACCAGTCTGGGCCATCAGCACGATGAGCGCCGTCTGCCTCAGAAGCGCCGACTTTCCGGCCATGTTGGGACCTGTCAGTATCATTATCTGCTCGCCTGCGGACTCGAGCCTCACGTCGTTGGCGACATACTGCTCGCCGGCGGGCATTATGGTCTCTATTACGGGATGGCGGCCGGCTTTGATGTCGATGACGCTGCCCTTGTCCACCACGGGACGGCAATAGTTCCGGTCGATGGCCTGCTGCGCGAAACCCTGGAGCACGTCTATCTTCGCGACGATGCCGCAGTTCGTCTGGATATCCCTTATCGAGGCCTGGATCTTTGCGACCAGAGCTGCATAAAGACGGCTTTCTATCTCATAGATGTGCGAATCGGCACTGAGTATCTTCTCTTCGTAATCCTTGAGTTCCTGGGTCACATAGCGTTCCGCATTGACCAGGGTCTGCTTGCGTATCCACTCCGGAGGAACCTGATCCCTGAAAGTGTTGCGGACTTCGATATAGTATCCGAAAACGTTGTTGTAGCTGATTTTCAGGCTGCTTATTCCCGTGCGCTCCGCCTCGCTCTGCTGCAGGTGGAGAAGGTAGTCCTTGCCGCCGGTGGAAATCTCCCTGAGCTCATCCAGCTCCCTGTCCACACCGCGCGCGATGACTTCGCCCTTGCCTATCTGGGCGGCCGGATTCTCCGACAGCGTTGTGCGGATTTCGGAAAGCACCTTGTCGCAGTTCTTCATCCCCCGGCCCAGTTTCTCAAGTGCGGCTGTGCCTGATGCGGTGCAGATGTCCTTTATCGGATTCATTTTTCCGAGACTGCGGGAAAGCTGCAGCACTTCCCTTGGAAGGATCTTTCCGGTCGCGGCCCTTGCGATGATTCTCTCGGGGTCCCCGACTTCGCTGACCGCCTCCTGCATCTCGTTCAAGGCACCTTCATTGTCGCAGAAGAAACCTACGCAGTCATACCTGGAGTTCAGTTCCGCTATGTCCATTATCGGGAGCGCCAGCCACTGCCTCAGGAGTCTTGCTCCCATAGGGGAACAGCATCTTTCTATTGCCCCTACGAGCGATACTCCGTCCCTGCCTCCCGCCGGCTCGAAAATCTCGAGATTGCGGAAAGTGAACCTGTCCATCCACACGAACTTATCTTCGTCGATTCTGGATATGCTGCAGATGTTCTTCAGCCCTGTGTGTTCTGTCTGCTCGAGATAATATATCAACGCCCCCGCGCTGCATACTGCAAGAGGGAAGTTCTCCACGGCGAAGCCTTTCAGGGAACTTACCGAAAGCTGGCGGCGGAGTTTCTCGAACGCCGCGTCCGGCACGAAGGCCCACTCGTCGATGGTGGAGATATAGGCATCCGTTCCCATCTTCTCGCGAACGAACCTCAGGCAGTCGCGCTGGCACACCACCTCCCTCGGCCTGAAGGAGCCGAGAAGGGTGGAAATATATTCGACGGAGCCCTGGGCTACCTGAAACGTTCCTGTGGACACGTCGAGGAAGGCCGCTCCGCATTCCGTAGCGCTGAAATTCAGGCCGACAAGATAATTGTGCTCCTTCTGTTCGAGCATTCCGTCCCCGAAGGCGACTCCGGGGGTCAGGATCTCCGTCACCCCGCGCTTCACAAGCTTGTTCTTCGCAAGCGCGGGATCCTCCAGCTGGTCGCAGACCGCCACCTTGTATCCGGCGCGGATAAGCTTCTGGAGATACTGCTCGATGGCGTGATGCGGGAAGCCGGCCATCGGAGTCGGCTCCTTGTCTCCGTTCGAGCGCTTCGTCAGCACAAGGCCGAGCACCTTGCTGGCAAGGAGGGCGTCGTCGGAATAGGTTTCATAGAAGTCCCCCACCCGATACAGAAGCAACGCTTCCGGATGCTGCGCCTTGACCGCAAAATACTGCTTGAGAAGCGGTGTGTCCTCTGAAGCCTTGGGCATAATTATACGTTGAAAAGAAAATGCATGATATCGCCGTCCTGCACCACATATTCCTTGCCTTCTATCCCCATCTTTCCGGCGGCGCGGATGGCGGATTCGGATTTGTACTGGACGAAATCGTCGTATTTGATAACCTCGGCGCGGATGAAGCCGCGTTCGAAATCGGTATGGATGACACCTGCCGCCTTCGGGGCCTTGTCCCCCTTATGGATTGTCCAGGCGCGGCACTCGTCACTTCCCGCAGTGAAGAAGGTCTGAAGTCCGAGAAGGTGGTACGCGCTCTGGATCAGACGCACAACGCCGGACTCTTCGAGGCCCATTTCCTGGAGGAACATCTGACGGTCGTCATAATCCTCCATTTCTGCTATCTCCGATTCGGTCCTTGCAGAAATCACCAGCACTTCGGCGTTCTCGTCCTTCACGGCCTGCCTGACCGCATCCACATACTTGTTTCCTTTGACGCAGGAGGCGTCGTCCACGTTGCACACGTACATCACCGGTTTGTTGGTAAGCAGGAACAGGTCGTGCGCAATGGCGGCCTCATCCTCATTTAGGAGTGCCACGCTGCGGCAGGACTGTCCCTTCAGCAGGGCGTCGCGGTATCTTGTAAGAAGGGCTGCAAGCTTCGCGGCCTCCTTGTCCCCAGCCTTGCCGGCCTTCTCCGCCTTGGTCAGGCGGGCTTCTATCGTTTCAAGGTCCTTGATCTGCAGTTCCGTGTCCACAACCTCCTTGTCCCTTACGGGGTCGACGCTGCCGTCCACGTGGACAACGTTCCCGTCATCGAAGCAGCGGAGGACGTGAAGGATGGCATCGCACTCGCGGATGTTGGCAAGAAACTGGTTTCCGAGGCCTTCACCCTTGGACGCGCCTTTGACGAGGCCGGCGATATCGACGATGTCCACCGTTGCGGGAATGGTGCGCTGGGGCTTGCAGATGTCGCTCAGCACTTCCAGCCTGGAGTCCGGAACATTGGTGGACCCGAGGTTGGGCTCTATGGTACAGAAGGGAAAATTGGCACTTTGTGCCTTTCCGGAACTTACACAATTGAAAAGGGTTGACTTGCCGACATTCGGAAGACCCACAATTCCGCATTTTAAAGACATGTTGTAATTTTCTTAATCCCACAAATTTAAGAAATATTCCGTTATATTTGACGTATGAAAACTGCTATGAAACTTCTGTTTGTTTCCACCGTTGTCGTGTTCTGGAATGTGGAAAACCTGTTCAATCCTAAACCTCAAAGCAACAACCCTTCAGAGCTGTCCTTCACCCCGGGCGGAGCGCACCGGTGGACGGGAAAAAGATTCGGCGGGAAATGCCTGTCCATCTCCAAGGCCCTCCTCTCGATGGCCGATTCCCTGGGAGGGATGCCCGATGCGGTCGGGCTTTGCGAAGTGGAGGACGATTTCTGCCTGAAGCAGCTTGTCGACGGAACCCTTCTTCGGAAATGGGGGTATGATTTCGTCCATTTCGATTCGAAGGACCCCCGTGGCATAGACTGCGCCCTGCTTTATCGCCCTGACGTTCTCGGCCGCGCAGTCGCATCACAGCGGCACATCACCGACGGACAGGACACTCTCGCCACCCGGTCATTTCTGGTCGCGGAATTCGATTCGCTGGCAATAGTGGTCGTACACCTGCCGTCCAAACTCGGGGACGGAGCGCAGGAAAGACGACTTCTGGCGCTAAGGCAACTTGGTGCACTGTGCGACTCCCTGATGCGATTCAAACCCGTTGTTGCGCTCGGGGACTTCAATGACACCCGAAGCGGGGAAAGCGATTCGCTGATGGCCCCTATGCTTGAAGTCGGATGCGCCGGGGGCGGAAGCTACAAGTTCAACGGCCGATGGGAGCTGATAGACAGAGCCTTCGCCGGAGGAATCGACGTGGAATCCTTTCTCGTATGGAGCACGGCCGCCCTGAGTGAGCCGGACAAAAAATTCGGCGGAGTAAAACCCCGCCGAACCTATGTCGGACCCCGATACAACGGGGGAGTAAGCGATCACTACCCTATTGCAGTTTCCTTGCGCCGTCGGAGATGACCACGTCGTAAATCTTCGGCGCGTGGCCGAACCGGGCGGAGAACTGCTCCTTGGCCTCAGCGACGAACGCATCGTAGAGTTCCGCCTTGACGAGGTTGATGGTGCAGCCTCCGAAGCCACCACCCATAACGCGGGAGCCTGTTACGTCCATCTTGCGTGCGAGCTTGTTGAGCCAGTCGAGCTCTTCGCAGCTGACCTCGTAAAGCTTGCTCATTCCGAAATGGGTCTGATACATCATCTCGCCTGCAGTTTCGAAATCTCCGCGCTCAAGGGCGTCACAAACGTCGAGAACCCTCTGGAGTTCACCGATGACATACTCGGCGCGAAGGAAATCCTCTTCGGGAATTTCCGTGCGCACTTCTTCAAGCCACAGCCTCTTCGCGTCGGAAAGGAACTCCACCTCGGGGTGGTTCTTGCGGATTGCGGCGGCCGCGTTCTCGCAGGATGCGCGGCGCTTGTTGTATGCGGAAGAAGCAAGTTCGTGCTTTACGCAGGAATCCACCAGGACGAGCTTGTATCCCGCCGCTTCGGGATCGAAGGGGAAATACTTGTACTCGAGAGTCTTGCAGTTGAGACGGATAAGGCATCCCTTCTTTCCGAAGCAGGAAGCGAACTGGTCCATTATTCCGCAATTGACACCACAGTAGTTGTGCTCGGTGCTCTGACCTATCTTGGCGAGCTCGAATTTGTCTATGCCGTTCTGCCAGATATCGTTGATCGCAAATGCGAAACAGCTTTCGAGAGCGGCCGAACTGGAGAGTCCTGCTCCGAGAGGAACGTCTCCGGCAAATACCGTGTCGAATCCCTCAACCTTGCCGCCACGCTTGATGGTCTCGCGGCAAACACCGAAAATGTAGCAGGCCCAGGCCTGTTTCGGCTTGTCGGCCTCTTCCAGACCGAATTCGGTCTGTTCGTTGTAATCGAGAGAAAAGGCGCGAACCTTGTTCGTCCCGTTGGGACGGATTGCGGCTACGATGCCTTTGTCGATTGCTCCGGGAAATACATACCCTCCGTTATAGTCGGTGTGTTCGCCTATGAGGTTGATTCGTCCCGCGCTGGCATACATATCGGCGCTTCCGCCGAAAACTGCCTTGAACTTGTCCTGAATCTTTGCAATCATATCGGTGCTCTGAATAATCTGCTAATAGTATCTTGCCCTGTTGTCCTCGACCTGTGCAGTCCTTGCCATTTCGGCAATGACGGCCTGGGTTTCATAGTTGGACTTCTGTGTGGCGTATGTCTTGGCGTCGTCCTCGGTATAGAAAGTGCCTTTCTCACGGGCGTTGACCTTGACGATGTAGGAAGCGCTCATTCCTTCTACGGGACCGGTAATGGCACCAATCTCTCCGGTGAGAGCCGCACCCATCACTGCGGGCTCTACGGCAGCCATTCCCATAGGTGAGAAGGTGAGTCCGTTCTGGGTTGCCACGCTTGTTCCGAACGCCTCGGCAATTTCCTCCATCGAGGCAAGACCCTCTATCTTTTCAGCAACCTCGGCCGTCTTTGCAGCGTTGCGCTTCTGAGTATAGAGGACGTATTCGATCTGTGAAGCGACCTCGTCGACGGGGGTGTAGCCCTGCTTGTGAACATCCTTGAGGGCAACAACAAAGAAATATTCATTGTTGACGGTAAGAATCTCGGAGCACTTGCCCTTGCGAGCGTCGAACACCCAGCGGGTAACTTCCTTGGCCTGGTCGACGGAGCCGAAGCTCTCGCTGCTTTCGAGAACGCCGTTCTGCGTATGCGAGTAAACGCCGAGGGAATCCACAGCCTTGAGGTATCCCTCGTATGTGCCGGCTGCGATACCTGCGAATTTGCTTGCCTTGTTGTACTCGGCGTTATATGTCTCCTTGCTTGCGACGATATCCTTTGCAAGTATTGCCACCTGCTTCTTGGCAACGGGCCTGGTTGTCTTCTCAACGACTACGATGTGCTTGCCGTACTGGGTGTCGAGAATGAACGGTTTGCCTGCCTGTGCGGTAAGGACGCTCTGGAATCCGGGAATCATATAGCTCTGGGTCATCCAACCGATTGCGCCGAATTTTCCTTCGGCGTTCGATCCCTGGTCTGCTGAGAATTCAGCTGCGACCGCAGCGAAGGTTGCAGGACGGGCGGCCACCACCTTGAGGATGCTGTCGGCCTTCGCCTGATCTTCTCCCTGGAGAAGGATGTGCTTTACGAACACCGAGTCCGGCATCTGCCTGCTGGCAACGACCTTTCCTGCAAGGAAAGAGTCTCCCTCCTGATAAACGGGAGATACGCCTGTCTTTCCGGAGAAGACGAAAGCGTTGAGTTCCCGGCTTACGGTGTTGAGTTCTCCGTTCTTGTACCAGTACTCGGAATATGTCCTGTCGGAATTCTTCAGAATGAAATTCTTCACGTTCTCCGCTCCTGCGAACTCGGCATAAGCCTTTTCCATCTTCGCGCTTGCGTCGGCGATATCCTTGTCGGAAGGTTTGATCTGGTATACGACGTACTCGATGTCACGACTTGCAACCTGCTTGAATCCGTCCTTGTGGGCTTTGTAGAATTTCTTGACCTCTGCGGAAGAAACGGTGATGCTTGAATCGCGGACATAAGGATAGGGAACGGCTACGTACTCGATGTCTGCCGTTGTGTTGCCCTCCTCGACTGCGGCGGCGACGGCCTCAGGATTCTGTATCGAACTGTACACGAACAGGGACATGTACTTTGCATAGTACTGCTGTGTCTTTACGGCATTCTTGAGGTAATCCATATAAGCCTTTGCGCTTGCATCCTCTTCAGCCATATTCTCCATATCACGAACCCTGTCGGCGGAGAACATTCCGTTCTCGTCTGCAAAATAAGGGTTCTGGGCAACGATGGGGGTTACGTTCTCACCCTTGAACAGGTCGCGGATCTCCGCATCTGAAACCTTGATGCCGGCAGCGTCGCAGTTCTTGAAGAACATATACCTGTCGAGCAAGGTCTGCCAGGCGGCATCCCTGATCTGTTTCTGGGTCTCTTCGTTCATGACGGAAGAACCCGTTGCAATCTCGTTGATTCTTGTAAGATTCTCGACTTCTGCATTGAAGTCTTCGTAAGAAATGCCTGTACCGGCTATCTCGCCGACATTCTGGGGTTTGCCGAACAATGTCATAAGGTCGTCCATCGGGGCGATGAAGTACAGGAGTGAAAGCGCGATCAGCACCGAAATGAGGACGCCGAATTTTTCGCGCATGTTTTGAAGCACTGCCATATCGTATTGTTTTTATTCTTTAATAAACAAATAAGGGTTGCGAAGTTAACAAATTTCCGGAATTATTGCAAAGGGCCAATGAAGTTTACAGTATCAATGGCCACTTTGGAGGAATCCTGGACCGCGTATCCGAAACTGTCGAAAGGGTTGAGCAGTTCGGAATTGCGGGCCCTGTCGTCGGACTCCATACCCCGTCCCTGCATCATCCCGTCGGGTGAATACAGCCTGACGTATGCGTCGGTATAGATCTTGCCGTCGTTGCGGTTCCAATAGAGGGTGTCCGTTTCAAGGGTCTGGCATTTGATGACATTGTGTATGAACACGTTGCCGTAAGCCTCCCATATTTCCTTTGTCGAGCGTCTGTTCCCCCCGGTCACGTGTCTCGCATAATCCGTGCGGATTATGGTCTCGAGCAGTCCGTCTTCCGTATACATATACGCGGACAGCCCGTCAGGGAACGCATCCCAATTGCAGGTGTCCCTTTCATATTTTTCCATCACCGGAGCCTCAAGTCTCTGCAGCACAACCCCGTTCTTGGTCTGAACTGCGAACATGTTGGCTATTTTCTGCGTCGGCACCTCGGACAGGACAAGCTTTTCCGCCTCCTTCAGCTTTCGGGAACACCCCGTGCACACAACGAAAGCAACCGCAAAGGCGGTTGCTGTTCGTAATATCCTATTTGAGAAGCTTCTCAAAATTATTTCTGGGTGCGAACAACCGTGACGTCGTGGAGGTCTCCGCAGTTGACTTCGTATGTCTGTCCGTCCTGGACGTCATACATGAATGCCTCCGCCGTCTGAGGGAAGTACTGGCTGAACTGGGCGATCTGCTTTGCCGCTTCGTCTGCGAGAGAAGAATCGGCCTTGCGGGCCTTGATCATATAATCGACTGCAACCCAGAACTTTGCGCGTGTCTGAATTTCATTTCCGGTGCACTTCGTGTTTGCCCAGATTGTTCCTGCAAGCAGGTATGCACGGCCGGACACTACGTTGTTCTTGTCGGCGGCAACGCACTTGCGGACATAATCGAGGGCGCTGGCGGACCTTCCCGACTTGTAGCAGAATGCCGCGAGCTCACAATAGTATTCCGCATCCTCATTGACGTTGTCGTTCTCATATGCGATGGCTTCCTCCATATACTTGATTGCGGCGGCTACGTTTCCGCTGTTGGAGTTGAGCCTGTAGAGGAAGTAAGCCGAAGCGGCGGAAGGATTGTTCTTGTAGTTGGTGGTGGCCGCCTTCAGGAAAAGGTCGTTGTCCGTGCAGTCCTCGGCCTTGGACATGGAACGAAGAATCTTCGCAGCGAGGTCCGCGTCTTCGGGATTTTCGTTGAAGCGGGGAGTGTAAAGTTCGATGAGCTTGTCGCAGCTTGCAACCTGGCTGGCGGCAAAGAGCTGCTCCATATCGTTCTTGGTCTTGGAAATCTCTTCGGCTTCGATGTCGTTCTTGGGAGTGACGGCGTCAAGGTATGCGGAGTTGCGCTCATAGGTGTTGATAACCTCCTCCTCGTCTATCAGGCCGACCTTGTACAGGGATATCGCGGTGTTCAGGCAGAAAAGAAGCACGTTGGGAGTGGTCTTTTCCTTGTTGATCTCGATAACTTCGTTGTAGAGCGCATAAGCCCTCTGGTCATTGTCCTTGATATAGTTGATGACGTCGGTACCCTTGTTGTTAACGGCGGTGGCAAAGCTCTTGGTGTTGGGGAAGTACTGGATGCGCTGGTTGTGCAGTGTCATCAGGGAATCCACGAGAGCCTCACGGTAGATGGGGTTCTTCGCGTTCTTCGAGATGAGCTTCCTCATAAGGGATGCACCGTCCGCGAGCATCTGCTGGTTGCAGTTGGGAGGACAGAGTTCATACGCCTTGCGCCAGTTGCGGGTTGCGTCGTCATAGCTCTTCTGTTTGAAATACTCCCTGTAATAGGAGAGGTACATAAGGCATTGTGCGCTGTCCGCACCATACTTTCCCTGGGCCCTCATGTCCTGGGGATTTCCGACCATCATTACGATGGCGGCAAGAACAATTGCAAGTTTCTTCATATCTTTATTTTGTTGTTATTCGTATTGATTCTTTCTGAACCAGATGTCGAAAAGATTGAACCCGACGGAAATTCCTATGTAATTCTCCTTTACGAGATCGTTTTCAAGGGTTCCCCTCTGTCCCAGTTCCATTCCTATGGTAACGCCGTTGTACCATCTGAAAACCGGGAGCGTCGCACCGAAAGTGATGCCGAAGGTCGATATCGGCTGTCCGAAGACCGTGTAATTCTCGGTTCCGAAATATGCTCCGGCGCGATAGGCTATCTTCTTGTGATAATAGCGTATGTCGCTGATGTTCGGAAGGTATTCGACTCCGAGCCGGACCTTCTGGCTCACCGCTCCGCGGAACACGGGGGCGTCGGCGCCGTTCACTGCGAATCCGGGGGCGTATTCGAAACCGCAGTTGGTCCAGTCCGTGCGTATGTAGTCGATTTCCCCACGCAACTTGTCCATATACGTGAAACTTATTCCCACACCCAACTCTCCGGCTATCCGGGGGCCTCCGGGACTTACGGTCAGGGTATCGCTCCTGATCTCGGTTGCGATGGACCCGAGGGACTTGCTGTATTCGTTGTATCCGAGAAGGTCTGCCGAAAGCCTGTATGTCGCTCCGAATCCCAGCCTCAACTTGTTCCCTACCGGCTGTTCATATTGCAGGCCGAACTTTGCGGAATGTGCGGTAAGCGCCATATCATAAAGTTGTGAAAGGGCGAGGGCCGCATTGTCCTCGATTGTCTGGGTATATTTCTTCGTGATGTCCCCGAAGTAGAATTCATATTCGGCTCCTATTGAAAGCCGCTTGGCGAAAGTGATCCCGGCGGAAGCGAACACCTGATAGAGTCCTCCTTCTCCGGAATATGCATGTGCGGCGTTGCCGACATTGTAAATCACTTTTTCGTTAGTCTCGTAATATCCGTAGGAATATCCGGTGCTGCTGAACGGTCTTACTCCAACCATCATCGCCGAAGTTTTCCACAAGGGAAATGATATTACGAAATCACAAAGATTGAAGGTGTTGTTGGCGGACTTCAGGTCCCCCTGACGGAAAAGCTTGTTCTGGCCGTACATCGAGAAATCCGACATGAAGGCCAGCGAATCTCTGGCCGTTACCGCGGCCGGGTTCATCGTGTTGATGTACCTGTTGTTCCTGGTGGCGATGCCGACTCCGCCCATCGTCGCATTGTAGGCCGATCCGGCAGAATACAGGTCTCCTATGCCGAATACGGTATAGGGAGCGAATCCCGTATAGGAGCCGCCGTCGATTGCCGAGGCGATTGCGCAGTTCATTGCGGCAAACGCAAGGACAACAAGCTTGATAACCTTTTTTCTACTTGCCATAATCGTCAGCGATGGTTGCAAGACCCATCAGCACAAGGTTGCAAACCACAAAGATGGAACTTTTAGTTTGCTTTGCCAAAAAATTTGCATCTCCTCCGGTGAACAGAACCACGCTGTCCGGGGAAGATTGGATATATCCGTCAATTTCAAATTTGATGCCAGACACTATTCCGGCCTCGATGCTGGATTCCAGCGAATAACCTTTTCCGGGATTTTCCTTAGGGGTGTTGACCAGAGGAAGGGATCTTGAATAACGCTGCATTGCCTTGAAACGGGTTCTGCATCCAAGGGAGAGGTTCCCTCCGCCATAAGTTCCGTCCTCATTCAGGAAATCCACGGAAACGATGGTTCCGAAATCGAAAACCATGCACTTTTTCCCTCTGAAAAGATCCCTCGCGGCCACCAGCGAGGCGGCGCGGTCCGGAGAAAGATATTCGGGAAGCCCGTATGCGCGGAGCAGGTCCCTGTGTGTCTGGTCCATCAGAACCAACGTCCTGCAACACGCACGCAGCCTGTTTTCCGCCTGAGAGTCAATGTCTCTCTTACTGGCGACGACCATTATTTCAGGACGGATTTCCGCGGTCATTTTTTCAATGAACCCGAAAACCTTTTCACCCTGATATCTGATTGTCTTGCCGAGGGTTTTCCCCTCAGCCCAGGCGCCTTTCAGTGCGGTGTTTCCTATTTCTATCAGCAGGTTTGCCATAAGGGTTGGCAAAGATATGAATTTATTGCAATTTTTTCAAGGCGTCCAGGGCCGAAGCTATGGAGTCTATCCCCCTGGTGATTATTTTCAACTTACCCTCGCTTTGCTTCATTTCAAACGGAGTGTGTCCGAGCTGGATTCTTTCGAGGATTCCGGCGAAAATTTCACTCTTGTAATACTGCGACATCGGATTCTGCACGAAGAAACAGATGAACATCCCGTTCTTGATGATGATTTTTTCAAAGCCGAGGGACGCGCCGAGGTTCCTGACCTTCACGACATCGAAAAGGTTTCTCAGTTCCACCGGAAGAGGGCCGAAACGGTCCTCGACCTGTTTTGCATAGCGGTCGGCCTCTTTTTCGGTAGTGATGGAATCCAGATGCTTGTAGATTCGCATCTTCTCCGCGGTGATGTCCATATAGTCGTCCGGAATGAGGGCCTGCTGGTCGGTTTCAATGCTGCAGTCCGCCACGAACTTGTCCTTTCCGGCCACCGGCACCCCTCCCGCCGCAGCTTCCAGCCCAAGTTCCTCCATGGCCTCGGAAAGGATTTTCTGGTATGTCTCGAAACCCATTTCGGTGATGAAACCGCTTTGCTCGGCGCCGAGGAGGTTGCCCGCTCCCCTGATGTCCAGGTCCTGCATCGCGATGTTGAATCCGCTGCCCAGGTCCGAGAACTCCTCTATGGCACGAAGACGCCTGCGCGCATCGTCGCTGATGCTGGAAAGCGGAGGGACGATCAGGTAGCAGAAAGCTTTCCTGTTGGAACGGCCGACCCTGCCGCGCAGCTGGTGGAGATCGCTCAGACCGATGTTCTGTGCCTGGTTGACAAGAATGGTGTTGGCGTTGGGGATGTCAAGCCCGTTTTCAATGATGGTCGTGCAAAGAAGCATGTCATAGTCGCCGTTCATGAAATCGAGCATCCTGTTTTCCAGTTCCTTGGATTCCATCTGCCCGTGAGCGACGCAGATTTTCATATCCGGAACGAGCCTGTGAAGAATTTCCTCTATGCTCCAAAGTTCCTCTACCTTGTTGTGCAGGAAGAAAATCTGTCCGCCCCTGTGCAGTTCGTATTCTATAATGCCTCTTATCTCGTTCTCGTCGAAGAGTATTATTTCCGTCTGGACCGGGATTCTGTTGGATGGTGGAGTGTTTATGATACTGAGGTCCCTTGCGCCGAGAAGGGAGAACTGGAGAGTTCTCGGAATCGGAGTTGCGGTGAGAGTGAGGGTGTCTACGTTTGATTTGAGTTCGCGGAGTTTCTCTTTCGCGCTCACTCCGAATTTCTGCTCCTCGTCTATTACCAGCAGCCCGAGATCTTTGAATTCGAATCCCTTGCCGAGAACTTTGTGGGTTCCTATCAGTATGTCTGTCTGACCTTTTTTCAGCTTCTCCTGAATCTCTGAAATTTCTTTGGCCGACCGCAGCCTGCTTACATAGTCAACATTGCAGGGAAGGTCTGCAAGGCGGTTGCGGAAGGTTTTGAAATGCTGAAGTGCCAGAATTGTAGTAGGCACAAGCACCGCCACCTGCTTTCCGTCCGCGACGGCTTTGAAAGCCGCCCTGATGGCTATTTCTGTTTTTCCGAAACCTACGTCTCCGCATACGAGCCTGTCCATCGGACAGGAGTCCTCCATATCCCGCTTGACCGCCTTTGTGGTTTCCTCCTGGTCGGGCGTGTCCTCATACATAAAGGATGACTCGAGTTCATTCTGGAGATATGTATCCGCCGAAAAGGCAAACCCCTCGGATGCCTTCCTCTTTGCATAGAGTTGTATGAGTTCCTTCGCTATGTCCTTGACCTTGCTTTTTGCGCCGTTCTTCAGGGCGACCCAGGTCTTGGAACCGAGTTTGTTGATTTTAGGAGGCTGACCGTCTTTCGAACGGAAACGGGAAATCTTGTTCAGGGCGTGGACGGACACAAATACTACGTCGCCGTCCTTGTAGGTAATTTTTACAACCTCCTTTATGCGGCCCTTGTCATCATGCATCCTTACAAGCCCCCCGAAAATCCCGACCCCGTGATCGATATGGACTACGTAATCCCCTACGTTGAATGCGTTCAGGTCATTGAGCGTAAGCTGTTCACTCTTTTCAACACTGTGGCGGACATTTACCCTGTGGAACCTGTCGAATATTTCATGGTCGGAGTAACAGCATACCTTGTCATCCGAATCCACAAAACCGTTGTGGATATTGGCGCCCGGAATGAATTCCGGCATTGGACAACCTTCCTGTCCGAGTATGGATTTCAGTCTGTCGAGCTGGCTCTGCTTTTCTCCGTACACCAGGACCTTGAAGCTGTTCTCCATTTTTCCCCTTATTTCGGAAACAAGGAGTTCGAAGTTCTTGTTGAAAGCCGGCTGGGGGCTTATGTTGAATTTTATTTCCTTTTCCTCGTCGGTTCCGAGAGGAACGTCGAGATAAACTCTCCTGAAGGAAGTACAGGACTGATAGAACGGCTCATTGTGATACATGTCACTGGAATCGAGCCAGATGGTGCAGTCCTTTGGAACAATGTCGAAAAGTGTGGCTTTCTTTTCATTCACTCCGCATACTACGTCGGAAACTATTTCAACGCTTTGTCTCTCTTCTTCCGAAAGTTGGGTGTTGCAGTCGAAGGTGTTGATTCTGTCAATTTCGTTACCCCAGAAAGATATTCTGAAAGCTTTGTCGCTTGAATAGGAAAAAACGTCGATCAGGGACCCCCTGATGGCATACTGACCCGGAGAAGACACAAAGTCCGCCCTTTCGAATCCGTTGGTGCCGAGTATGCTTATTATCTGCTCGTGTGAAATGTTCTTTCCCTTGAAAAGTTCAAGCGTCGAAGCTTTTATCGATTTTATGTCCGGACAGGATTCTTCGACGGACTGGGGATAAGACACCACGAACAGTGGTCCTTCTTCATTTTTCCATTTTATTATTTTCTCTACGGCGGCTGTCCTCTGCACGTTCAGCGTGGATTTGTAGTTGCTTTTTTCAAGACCTTCTCCGCAGGAGGGAAGAAAAAACACACTGTCTCCGTCCACCAGATTATAAAGATCCCCGCAACAATATTCCGCCGCCTCCTGGTTTGGAAGTATGATCAGATGAACGCCCTTCCGGGCGCACTGGGAGACGATAAACCATCTTGCAGACAAAAACAACCCACGGCAGAAAGATTCCCTCTCGGTATTCATTCTGTCGCTGAGCAGCTCGCACGCTTTCGAACTTATCAACATTTATGTCTTTTTCAAGTTGAAAACCGGTGGAAAACGTGTTGATTCATTCGGGCGATTTGTTAATAAAAATATCCTCTTCACTTATCAACAGCGACAACACACGGCCTTCAACATTTTATCAATAATGACAACTCTGGTTAAAATGTTTATTTTTAATAACTTATAAAGTTATCAACATATTAACAGCCGAAACATCATCATCAAACTGAATAAATAAAAAACTATATTTGTATTGATTTTAGAAAAAGCCCGGTTTTATGCCTGATTTTGACCCTCGCAATACAAACGAATGCAAAGATAAGGAATTGGACGGAATTATCCGTCCTCAAGGTTTGGGAGATTTCACAGGTCAGAATGAAATAGTTTCGAATCTTGAAATCTACATAAAAGCGGCTAAATTGAGAGGTGAATCACTCGACCATACTCTTTTTCATGGTCCTCCGGGACTTGGAAAGACTACCCTTGCGAATATCATTGCCAATGAAATGGGGGTTAACCTGAAGATAACTTCCGGTCCCGTTCTCGACAAACCGGGTGATCTTGCAGGTCTGCTTACATCCCTTGAATCCGGAGACGTTCTTTTCATCGATGAAATTCACAGACTTTCTCCCGAAGTGGAGGAGTATCTTTACTCTGCGATGGAGGATTATGTGATAGATATAATGATTGACAAAGGTCCCGGTGCAAGGTCTGTCAGAATTTCTCTCAATCCTTTCACCCTTGTAGGCGCCACTACTAGAAGCGGTCTCCTTACCGCACCTCTCCGGGCAAGATTCGGAATCAACTGTGCCCTGGAGTATTATGATGTGGAGGATCTCAAGAAGATAGTCGAAAGAAGCGCATCCATTCTCAAGATAGCGATCACAGGGGAAGCTTCTTCCGAAATTGCTCTAAGAAGCCGAGGTACCCCAAGAATAGCGAATGCACTTCTGAGAAGGGTTAGGGATTTCGCACAAGTGATGGGAAATGGTGAAATTGATTTAAAAATTGCTAAATTCGCGCTTGATAAGCTGAAAATAGATACAAGGGGTCTCGATTCCATTGACAACAAGATTCTGAGTACAATAATCAATACTTTCAAAGGCGGTCCCGTAGGTGCGAATACAATCGCAACTGCAATAGGCGAAGACCAGGGAACATACGAGGAAGTGTATGAGCCTTTCCTTATAAAGGAAGGATTCATTGTGAGGACTCAGAGAGGAAGGATTGCAACGGATATTTCATATTCCCATCTTGGAATGTCAAAGGGAAAGGAAACGGACCTGCAACTTTTTTGAAATTAAATATTATAAATAATAATTATAATGGCAGATAAACTTATTTCAAAGATTCCTGATGGACCTTTAGCGGAAAAATGGACTAAACGTAAATCAGAAATTCATCTTGTCAGCCCTAACAACAAAAGAAAACTTGAAATCATTGTAGTAGGTACAGGACTCGGCGGAGCATCTGCTGCCGCCACTCTTGGAGAACTCGGCTACAACGTGAAAGTGTTCTGTATTAGTGATTCACCGCGAAGAGCGCATTCCATTGCCGCACAGGGTGGTATCAATGCTGCAAAGAACTATCAGAATGACAACGACTCCGTGTATCGTCTTTTTTACGATACAATCAAGGGAGGAGATTACCGTGCGAGAGAGGCAAACGTTTACCGTCTTGCAGAGGTGAGCGCTTCGATTATCGACCAGTGCGTTGCTCAGGGAGTTCCGTTCGCACGTGAATACGGCGGATATCTTGCAAACCGTTCTTTCGGTGGAGTTCAGGTAAGCCGTACTTTCTATGCGAGGGGACAAACCGGTCAGCAGCTTCTTCTCGGAGCATACGCGTCACTCAACCGTCAGATTGCGGCCGGTACGGTAAAGAGTTATCCCAGATATGAGATGCTTGATCTCGTTCTCGTAAACGGTGAGGCAAAGGGTATCATCGCCCGCAACCTTATCACAGGTCAGCTTGAAAGATTCGGAGCCCACGCAGTAATCATTGCTACCGGAGGATATGGAAACACATATTTCCTTTCTACCAATGCAATGAATTCCAACGGTTCGGCAGCTGTCCAGTGCTGGAAGAAGGGTGCATATTTTGCAAATCCATGTTTCGCTCAGATTCATCCTACCTGTATTCCTGTCCACGGAGACCAGCAGTGCAAACTTACTCTTATGAGTGAATCCCTGCGAAATGACGGTCGAATCTGGGTTCCCAAGAAACTTGAGGACGTAGAGAAACTCCGTAAGCACGAGATAAAGGCATCCCAGATTCCTGAAGAGGATCGTGACTACTACCTCGAACGCCGTTATCCGGCATTCGGCAATCTTGTTCCGCGTGATGTTGCATCACGTGCAGCAAAGGAAAGGTGCGATGCCGGTTATGGAGTAAATGAAACCGGAAAGGCGGTCTTCCTCGATTTCGGCGAGGCGATAGAAAGACTCGGTCACCAGAAAGTAGCTGAGCGCTATGGAAACCTCTTCGACATGTATGAGAAAATCACGGCTTCATCCCCTTGGGAAGAACCTATGATGATTTATCCTGCAATACACTATACAATGGGAGGTATCTGGGTGGACTACGATCTTCAGACAACAGTTCCCGGCCTTTTTGCAATAGGTGAGGCAAACTTCTCCGACCATGGTGGAAACCGACTTGGAGCATCCGCACTTATGCAGGGTCTTGCAGACGGTTATTTCATCGTTCCTGTAACTATCGGAGACTATCTTTCAAAGAAATTCGCAGAGCCTAAGACTGATGTAAACAGGGTAGAGTTCATTGAAGCGGAAAAAGCCGTTCAGGCACGTATCGATAAACTCTTTGCCATCAACGGAACAGAAACTGTGGATTCAATTCACAAGCAGCTCGGTCACATCATGTGGGAGTACGTAGGAATGGCACGTGACGAGGAAGGACTCAAGAAGGCAATAGTCGAGATAGATGAACTCAAAAAGAAATTCTATGAGAATGTAAAGGTTCCCGGAACGCAGTTCGAATTCAATCAGGAACTTGAAAAAGCGCTTCGTCTTGAGTATTTCTTCGAAATAGGAAAACTTATGGCACGCGATGCGCTCAATCGTAGCGAATCCTGCGGAGGACACTTCCGTATAGAGAGTCAGACAGAAGAAGGCGAGGCAAAGCGTGATGACAAGAACTTCATGTATGTTGCCGCCTGGGAGTATAAGGGAGAAGAAAAGGATCCCGAAATGCATAAAGAAGCTCTCAAATACGAATTTATCGAGGTTAAGACCCGTAATTACAAAGACTAGTCAAGATGGAATTCAACTTAAAGATATGGCGTCAGAAGAACGCCAAGGCAAAGGGACATTTCGAGA